>JAIESI010000268.1 GCA_019746135.1 Xanthobacteraceae bacterium | reverse complement strand
GGAGCCGTATGCGGGAAAGCCGCACGTACGGTTCTGTGCGGGGGGCGCTCAGCAATGAGCGTCCCTACCGCGACCGCAGCGAAACCCATCGCCGCTGCAACCGATGATGCCGGGACACGAAAACCAATGTTATCGTTTGTGCCAATGATGGGTTTCGCCTTCGGCTCAACCCATCCTACGGGCTCCACCGCGGGTTCCGCTATTTGTCTGGCTTGATGTCAACGGCGATGAGCCGTGAGCTCTGCTTTCGAGGGTAAAGCCGGCATCAGCGCGTTTACGCGCGTCTTCGACGCGCCATCAGCGCGTTTACGCGCGTCTTCGACGCGTTATGCCTCGAAATCTCGGAAATGCCGGCAACGGGCCCTGGCTGTGCGGTGCGGCCCGAGGGCCCCGGGTTCCGCAAGCTGCCAAGAGGCCCTTCACTCACCATCGTGCGGCCATGCTTTGGTCAAATCTGCATTGAGTGTGGAAGTGTCTGGCGGGGTCGTCGACGCAGCGCGGATGCGACCGCCTCTTTCGGTGCCATGGGCGGGCTTGGTCCCGCCGCCGCATTTTGGGGTGCCCACCGCAAAGGCATGTGATGCACGGGGCAACGTTGGCTAAAGCCGGGATTTTCGCTTCTGGCGGCGCGCGCAGTGCTGCAATCCATGTGGTTGAGCTTTTGATCGTCGCCGCGGCTTACGCTGGCCTTGCCGAGTCTGCGCGACGGCTGCCCGGGATCAATCCGGCCGCGACACCGTTGTGGCCGCCGACCGGGTTTGCGCTCGCCCTGGTCCTGCTGCGCGGCCACCGGATTTGGCCCGCGATTTTGCTGGGCTCCGTTTCCCCAGGCCTCATGGCCGGCCGATCGCTCCTGGAGTTTGGCTGCGTCGGGATCGGCACGCTGATCGCTGCGCTGGCCGGGGCATGGCTGATCGGTCGCTGGGCGAACGGTCGCCAGGCGTTTGCGACCCCTTCCGGGATCGCAAAGTTTGCAATCGCTTCCTTTGCCCCGACCACGATGATCAGTTCAGCCATCGTCCTGGCCGGATTCATTCTGGTCGGAAGCCAGAGCTTCTCCGATCCTGTCGGCACCTGGTTGACCTGGTGGCTTGCCGACGCGGCCGGGACCTTGCTGATTGCTCCGGCCGTCGTGCTCTGGGCCATGATGCCGTTGGGTGGCTCGTCCAGATGGAACCTGTTGGAATTGATGGCCGTCTCTGCTCTCGTGAGCATCATCGGGATTGTCGCCTACAGCCCGCTCATCGGCAGTGACCTCATCGGCAACGGCCTCACGATGCTGCTGCCGTATCGGTGCCTTTTGGGTTTTCTGGTTCTGCTGCCCTTGATGTGGCCGGTTTTGCGCGGCCACCGATGCAGCGTCGCGACCGCCGCGCTCATTTTCTTCGCAATGGCCGTGTGGGGCTTCTCGGTGGGCAACGATCCGTTTCCGAAAACGGATCCGAATGGAGCCCTGCTGTCGTTGCTCGCGCTTTCGATCGGCGTCTCAGTGCCGCCTCTTGCTTTGGCCGCAGCAATTGCCACACGCCAGAACACCGAAGCCCATCTGCTTTCCGTTCAGGACCAACTGAACCGTCAGCTTGAACGGACCGATTTGGCGCTCGACAGCGTCAGGCGCCACTTCCAGATTCTGATCGAAGGCGTCGTCGACTACGCAATCTTTGCCCTCGATCGGCAAGGGCACGTGACCAGCTGGAACAGCACCGCACAAAAAATCATCGGCTACACCCCGGAAGAAATTGTCGGCAAGCATTTTGGGATCTTTTATCGGCCGGATGAACGCCGCGCCGGCTCACCAGCCCGCGCATTGGAGGCGGCCACCCAAAGCGGCAAGCACGAAGTCGAGGGTTGGCGCATCAGAAAGAACGGAACGCCGTTTTTCATCACCGGCTCGGTCTCTGCGAGCCGTGATGCCGCGGGAAATCTGATCGGCTTCGTCAATATCCTCCGGGACGCAACCGAGCGACGCGACGCGGAGGAGAAGCTGGTCCAGGCCCGCGAGCAGCTGGCGATGTCGCAGAAAATGGAGGCCATCGGCAAGCTGACCGGCGGGATTGCGCACGACTTCAACAATCTGTTGATGATCATTGGCGGCAGCGCTCAGATCTTCGCACGCCTGCTTGATCCAAAGCTGCCCAAGGCAATCGAAGCGATACAGACCGCGGCCAAACGCGGAGAAAGTCTAACGCGCCAATTGCTGACATTCTCCCGTCATCAGCATCTCAGCCCGACGGTCGTCGATTTGAATGCGTCCATCAAGAATATGCGGACCATGATCGAGAGTTCGCTGCGCGGGAACATCGTCTACAAGGAAAACGTCGGCGACGGTGTTTCGCCGGTCAAGGTCGACCTCGCCGAATTGGAGCTTGCGATCGTCAACATCGCCGTCAATGCCCGCGACGCAATGCCGAACGGCGGCACGTTCACGCTGTCCGTCAACGCCGTAACCGTGGACCATGAAATTGGCGGCAATCGCCTCGGCGGCGCCTTCTTTGCGATAGCGCTCGGCGATACCGGCACCGGCATTCCGCCGCATCTTCTGTCGAAGATGTTCGATCCGTTTTTCACGACCAAAGAGGTCGGCAAAGGAACCGGGCTCGGCTTGTCCCAGGTTTATGGTTTTGCGCACCAGGCCGGCGGAACGGTGACGGCAGACAGCAAGGTCGGGCAGGGAACAACGATTACCGTCTATCTGCCGTCCTGCGCAGACGCGCAGATCGCCGGCGAAGAGCTCGCCGCTGCCAGGGCAAAATCACGGCATTCGCAACGGCAGACGGTTCTCATCGTCGACGACAGCGCTGCCGTGGCGGATGTGACATCCTCGCTGTTCGAGCATCTGGGCTATGAGACCATCTACCGGGATTCGGCCGAAGCGGCATTGAAGCTGCTCGAAGCCGGCGCCAAGGTCGATCTCGTGTTCAGCGATATCGTCATGCCGGGGACCATCGATGGCGTCGGGCTTGCGAGAGAAATTCGGTCGCGATATCCGAATTTGCCGATCGCCCTGACAACCGGTTACAGCGATGCGGCAAAAGCTGCTCCGGCAAATCTGAAAATACTGCGCAAGCCGTTCGATACCGACGCACTCAGAGATTTTATCGTGGACATTACGCCTCCGAGATCCATGAAATCATCCGGCGTGCCGCTGGCGTCAGGCGCGGCCGGCACCTTGCGCAGAAGTTGACCGGCCTCGCCGGCGTGCGATGGCCGTGTCGCAAGGTGCCTGAGATCAGTGCCCTAATCTTGGATCCTGACGAGAAGTCTGTCGGCAAACGAACGGCATACGCTTGCCGCAACGTAGGCAGCCACGGTTGCCACCAGGGTGGATACGGCCGCCACGATGGCCGGGTCGCTGAGCTTGGCTTGTCCGTCGAGCCAATCCGGCACCCAGGCAATCAAGTCGACGACCCAGTAGTTGAGGGCCAGGTAGGGGAGAATGAGACCTGTCAGCATGAGGCCTGCGGAAATGTTGTTCCAATAGGTGGCCGCCAGTTTGAGCCTCTCGTTAAATGCCGCCTTGCCCATCGTCCTCCTCCTTTGGTTTGTGCGCGATGCCTTCCTGGAGCTGGTGATCAATCTCAGATTACGCGATTGCGGCGACAGTGCACTCAATAGCTCGTCCGCCAGCGCCTTGGCTTCGGTCCGCGCTGGCCCGGCTTGAGAGGGCGTGCGGTCAGTCGTTGATGCGTGCGAGAAGTGATCGTCGCCGTGCGGTCAGCCGACTGCTGGTGAACCGCGGAAAATAACTGCAACGGACATCGTAACGGCAGGCCTGACATGAACGTGCCGCCGGATTGCAGGAAGGCTCGATGCCGGCAGCGCCCGGGATCGGCAAGCGTTTTCCAGCTGCTGTTGCTTCGCCGGAGAGGCTCCGTCCGGGCCTGCGACCGATACTCGGCCGTCTGGACGCACCACGGTCGTGGTTTGAGGGTTGTTGCCGCGGGCAGTCCGCCTCGGGATAAAATCGGGAACAACGACGCGTGCCGACGATTGGCTCGGCATGAGAGCGCTTGCCGTGATCACGATGGCATTTTTCTGCTCCGGCGCCGCAATGGCGGAGGGCTTCACGTTCGGTGGCGCCGGCCGGGATTATCCCTACCCGAACGAGCCGCAGTATCAATATCCCTACACCGACGGCCGGGGCCGTATCGTGAACCGATGCCCACGGGGGCAAGCACCGTATCAAGGCAAGTGTCGCAAGATCCGCTGGCTGCCCGGTGCTGCACCGCGCACGGAGTGACCCGCTATCCGGCGGCAAGCTATCCGGCGGCAAGCTATGATGGATCGGCTGCAGGAGATGGAGGCTGCACCCACGGCTCGGTTACCGTGACCACGCGTCGGTCCGCGGCGCGCTGCTGCGCTGCTGCTTGTCTGGCTGGCGAACGCAACCGCTCCCGGGGACGCTTTCTATTACGATGACAGTGCACTCAAGAGCTCCGTCGGCGCGCGCCTTGGCTTCGGTCCGCGCCTGCCCGGCTTGAGTCGGCGCGCGATCGGTCGTTAGATGCGCGGAAATGCCGAACAATCCGGCCAGCAAACGAAAGCGCGTTGCACCAGCGCAAATTGTCGGACCGTTTCTGGCGATTGACGGCGATTCCTTCGCGCACCGCTCATATCATGCACTGCCCAAGACCATCCGGATGGCGGGCAACAGGCCGGCAGGCGCGGTCGTGGGCTTCGCCAATTTTCTCCTGCGCCTGTTCGAAGCCGAGCAGCCGCGCGCCGTCGTCGTCGGATGGGATACGCTGGACGTGCCGACCTATCGGCATGAGGCGTTCCCGGCCTACCAATCGGGCCGGCAGTTCGACAGGGAGCTCCTTGCGCAGTTTCCGCTGTTGCGCGAATTCGTCTCCGCGTGCGGCTTCGTCAACGCGCGCGCGCCGGGCTACGAAGCCGATGATTTTCTCGCCGCGGCCGTAGCGATGGCAAAGCGCCGCCGCGCGAGCATTGTCGTCGCCAGCGGCGACCGCGACACGTTCCAGCTCGTATCGGAATCCAGCACGGTTCTGTTTCCGGTCCGCGCCGGCGAATGGGCGCGGATTGGCCCCGAGCAGGTCGTGGAGCGCTATCGGGTGTTGCCTGAACAGGTGCCCGACTTTATCGCGCTGCGCGGCGATCCGTCCGATCGTTTGCCGGGAGCCAAGGGCGTCGGCGAACACGGCGCGGCCGCGCTGCTGCTCCAATACGGCACGCTGGAGGGCCTGCTGCGGGCCGGGCGCTTCGCGCGCGAGGCGGAGCAGCTTCGGTTGTTTCGCCGCATTGCGACCATGGACGCTCGAGCGCCCTTGCCGCCCGTCCGGCAGACCAAGCCGACGTGGCGAAGAGCGGCCGAGCTCGCGCGATCATGGCAGCTCGGCAATCTGGCCGAACGGCTCGAGCGCCTCTCGGAGCACCAGCCGGGATTGCGGTGATGGCGCACTCAATGGCTCGTCCATCAACGCCTTTGGCTTCCGCCCGCTTGCCCGGCTTGAGACGGCGCGCTCATTCGATAGATGCGCGCGAGCAAGCGCTCGTCGCCGCGCGGTCGGCCGATCCTGGCGAACGGCAAAAAAGTGCACTGTCGCGGTAATTCTGTAATTCTAGCGCGGACCTGCCCCTCGAAGGTTGCCACCCATGCCTGAAACCCTTCCAGGTCGATCGGCGCCACCGATGGGTCTCGCTGTTGCAGCGACCGCCGGGCAGGACCGGCCGCTGCCCGTCGCCGGCTTCAAAGGCACCCCCGAGGAGATCGAGCGACAGTGGTACGAGCAGGTCTTTCGCGGCCGTGGGGACAGCATGGCGCAACTCACCTGGCGCGCCGTGCTGGTCGGCGCATGCCTGGGCAGTGTGCTGTCGCTCACCAATCTCTACATCGGTCTCAAGGCCGGCTGGGGCTTCGGCGTCGCCATCACGGCCTGCATCCTGTCCTATGCGATCTGGACCGGCTTGCTCAAAGCCGGCCTCGCACGCACGCCGATGACGATCCTCGAGAACAACTGCATGCAGTCGACGGCGAGCTCCGCCGGCTACTCCACGGGCGGCACGCTGATCTCGGCCTTCGCGGCCTACATCATCATCAATCAGCAGTCGATGTCCGTGCCGCTGATGCTGGCCTGGGTGTTCTTTATCGCCGTCCTCGGGGTCACGATGGCCATCCCGATGAAGCGGCAGATGATCAATATCGAGCAGCTGCGCTTCCCCTCCGGCATCGCGGCGGCTGAAACCCTGCGCGCGCTGCATGCCAGAAGCTCGCAGGGTCTGCGCGCCGCCAAGGCGCTTGGTCTCGCCGGGCTGATTGCCGCGATCGACAAGTTCTGGGCGGAAGGGCTGTCGACGATCAGCGCGAGCCTCGAACGCCTTTCGAGCGGGGCCCTGCTGACGGGCCTGCAGAAGTGGCTCCTCGGCAGCCATTACGACGCCTGGGCGGGCCGCACCGTGATCTTTTCCTGGGATTTCATCTTTCTCGCCGCCGGTGCCATCACCGGCATGCGGGTCTGCGCGACCATGTTCGTCTCGGGCGCGTTGTGTTGGGCTGTGGTCGTGCCGCTTCTGCAGGCGAATGGTGTCATCGAAGGTGCGGGCTTTGCCGCCATCGTGCAATGGACGCTCTGGTTCGGCGCATCCTGCATGGTGGCCGCAGGACTGTTGAGCTTTGCGCTGAGCTGGCGCACGGCACTAAGCGCGTTCCGCGACCTTGGACAAATGCTCTCTTTCCGCTCAGCGCATGTCCCGGAAAAGTGGGCACCGGTTTTCCGAAAAGGACATGCGCAAATGCAAGAATCTAGAGCGAGCGAAGTGCACCGCATCGAGGCGCCGATGAGCTGGTTTGCCTTGGGCCAGATCGTGTCGCTTGTTGCGCTGGCATGGCTCGGTCACGCGAGCTTCGGCATGCCGGTCTGGGAAAGTGTCATCGCGGTGGTGCTGTCGTTCCTGTTGGCGCTTGTCGCCTGCCGCGTCACGGGCGAGACCGACACCACGCCCGTCGGCGCCATGGGGAAAGTCACGCAGCTCACCTTTGGCGCGCTGAGCCCCGGCAACGTGAACGTCAACCTGATGAGCGCCAACATCACGGCTGGCGCCGCGACGTCGGCGGCCGACCTGCTCACCGACCTGAAGAGCGGCTACCTGCTTGGTGCGAACCCGCGTCAGCAGTTTCTGGCCCAGTTCTCCGGCATCTTCGTCGGTACGGTCGTCACGGTGCTCGCGTTTGCCGCCCTGGTGCCCAACGCGCAGGTGCTCGGCACCGACCAGTTCCCGGCGCCCGCCGCCCAGACCTGGTCCGCCGTTGCCATCGCGCTGGGTCGGGGCCTGTCCTCGCTGGAGCCCGTCAAGCTGTGGCTGATCGTTGCCGGCGGTGTCGTCGGCGTGGTGCTCACGCTCGCGCCCGTCTTGCTCCCGAAACACCAGGCGTATCTTCCTTCGGCGGCCGCGTTCGGCCTTTCCTGGGTGTTCCACTGGTACTATGGGCTCTTGTTCTTCCTGGGCGCCCTCGTTGCGCTCCTGTTCGAGCGGCGGAAACCGAAGCTCGCCGAAGAGTTCACCTTCCCGGTGGCCTCGGGCGTGGTGGCCGGAGGTTCGCTGATGGGCGTGGCGCTGGTGCTCTGGGCCAACGGCGGCAGCATTCTCGGCAAGCTTTTCGGCGGTTGACGCGACACGGCGCGATCTGCCGACGCCGGGTTACGGTCGCCCGGCCCCCGCCATGAGACGCATTGGACCGTGACAGCAACAGGGCTCCGGCAGCCGGCTGGAATTGCGGTGACAGCGCACTCGACCGCTCGTCCGCCAGCGCCTTGGCTTCAGCCCGCGCGGGCCCGGGGCGCGCGTGACCGGCAAATCACTCCAGGCCCAGAAATTTGCTCGAGAAATTCGGATCGCCCAACAGCGCCTGCCGGTCGCCCTCCAGGACACTCCGCCCGTTTTCGATCACGTACGCGCGGCTGACGAAATCCATGGCGCGATGAATATTCTGCTCGACGAGCAGAACCGTCACCCCCTGGTCCGACAACCGCGACAACGCCGCCATCACCTCGGCAATGATGATCGGTGCGACGCCGAGGAACGGCTCGTCGAGCAGCAGCAGCTTCGGCCGTGACATCAGCGCGCGGCCGATCGCCACCATCTGCTGCTGGCCGCCCGACAGCTGGCCGGCAGGCTGGCGCGCCTTTTCCTTGAGGATGGGAAACAGCGCATAGCAGCGCTCGATCGATTCGGTGACGCCGCCGCGCTTGCCGCGGACATAGGCGCCCATTTCCAGATTCTCGCGCACCGTCATGTCGGGAAACAGCCGCCGGCCTTCGGGCACGAGCGCAATTCCGTCGTCGACATTGTCGGCGGTGTCGCGGCCGGCGATGTTCTGCCCGCGATAGACGATCGTGCCGCCCGCCGGGTGGTAGAGACCGATCAGGGTGCCGAGCGTGGTCGATTTTCCGGCGCCGTTGGCGCCGAGCAGCGCCACCCGTTCGCCTTCACCGACCCGAAAGCTCACATCCCACAAGGCGCGGAGCGGTCCATGATCGACGGCGAGATGCGAGACTTCGAGCATCATGCCGGCTCCCTGTGCGCCGCGCCGCCGAAATAGACCCGCAGCACGTGCTCGTTGCGCACCACCTCGTCGGGTGCGCCGTCGGCGATGACCGATCCCTGCTCCAGGACCACCAGCCGGTCGGCGACCTGGGTCAGGGCGGAAATGATGTGCTCGACCCAGATCACCGTGATTCCATACGCGTCGCGGACCTCGCGGATATGCTCGACGAACCGCCGCACCTCGGCGGTGGTCAGCCCCGACGCGACCTCGTCGACCAGCAGCAGGCGCGGCCGGCACGCCAGCGCGCGGGCGAATTCGACGGCCTTGCGTTGCTGCAGGCTCAGCCGGTCGGCGCGCTCGGCAAGCTTGTCCTTGAGCCCCGCATAGACCGCGAACTGCGCCGCTTCCTCGAGCGCAGCCGCCCGGTCGAGACGATTTTCGTCGCGGAACATCAGCGGCATCGCCACGTTTTCCAGCACGGTCAGGTCGCCGAACGGCCGCGGGATCTGGTAGGTCCTGCCGATCCGAAGCCTCGACACCGTGTCGCGCCGCAAGCCGCGCAGGCTCTGGCCTGCGAACACGATGTCGCCGCCGGCCGGCTCGTAGACCTTGGACAGGCAGTTGAACAAGGTCGTCTTGCCGGAGCCGTTCGGACCGATCAGGCCCAGGATTTCCCCTTCACGGACCTCGAGGTTCACCTTGTTGACCGCGACGTTGCCGCCGAATGCCATGGTGAGATCGCGCGTGGCAAGGAGAACCCGCGATCGGTCGGCCGCGATCGGCGACAGCGGCAGCAGGCCGGATTCGCCGGCACCAACCGCTCCGGCCGGCGCGATCCGTTCGTGATGCTCGTGGCCGAGCGGAGCCAGCAGCGGGATGCGCGCAATCCACCGCGCGCGCAGCAGCCCGCCCGGCATGTAGCGGCCGATCAGCAGGATCGCCAGCCCGATGATGGTGAATTGCAGCATCGTCAGCTTGACGATCAGCAGCTGGATGGCAACCGAAAGCAAAATCGCGCCGATCAGCGGGCCCCACAGCAGGCCCGAGCCGCCGAGCAGCGCCATCGCCACCGGAATGAGCGCAACGTCGAGGCCGAACACCGTGCGCGGCTCGATGTAGCGGAATGACCAGACGTAGGCGCCGCCCGCGACCGCCGCCGCCGCCGCGCCATACGCCATGGCCTGCACCTTGACCGGGAAGATGCGGATGCCGACCACCTCGGCCGCCTGTTCGTCGTTGCGGATCGCCTTCAGCGCGTAGCCGAACGGCGTTCGTGCCATCCAGACGCTCAGCAGGAACACCGCAACCGAGCCCGCGAGCGCGACGTAATAGGCGTACATCTTCACGTCGATGCCATGGATCGTCGCGGTCGTGGGCGGCAGCAGGATGCCGTCAGCGCCGCGCGTGATGGCGACGAGATTGGACGCCAGCAGCTCGAACAGCGGCAGCAGAGCCAGCGTGGCAAATGCGAAATAGTCGCCACGCAGGCGGAACAGCGGGAAGCTCAAGGCCGCGCCCATCAGTCCGGTGAACAGCGCCGCGACCACGAACGAGACGACGACCGGCAGGCCGTTGACGTTGGCCAGTGCGAACGCATAGGCGCCGATGCCGAAGTAGATGTAGTGCCCGAGATTGACGTAGCCCGCTTCGCCGTGGAGCCAGTCCCAGCTCTGCGCGATGATATAGGCGGAGAGCAGCGTGAACAGGAACGTGGTGAGGTAGGCCCCTCCGAACACCGGCACGAGCGCGGCCGCCGCCAGAACGGCGGCGATGATCAGGCGGGCCGGCAGCCGTTGCGCTGCCGTCATGTTGCCCTCCGCGACAGCATGCCGTGCGGGAACACGATCAGGATCGCGAGCAGCAGCATGATGCTCAGCCCCGGCGCCCAGTCCGAGGTCCAGAAGAAGCCGCAGAGCGCTTCGGCGACGCCGAGGAAGATGCCGGCCAGCAGCGCGCCGGGCAGGCTGCCGATGCCGCCGAGGATGATGACGGTGAACGCTTTGACGGTGAGGCTGAATCCCTCATAGGGATTGATCGGGTAGTTGAGCACGTAGAGCACGCCCGCCACCGCCGCGATCCCCGATCCGAACGCCACCGTGGCCGCGTGGATCGCGCCGGCTCGTACGCCGCAGATCCGCGCGCCGATGGAATCCTGCGTCACCGATCGGACCGCCTTGCCGAACCAGGTTCTCGTCAGGATGAGATGCAGCGCCACGGTCAGGACGACGATACCGATCAGGATATAAATATCGGTCGTCGACATGATGATGCCCTGGAACTGGAACACCTCGGTTTCGAGCCGGATGTTCTTCGCGGTCGGGCCGGCAAGCAGCGCGGTGAGATCGCTCAGGATCAGGAGCAGGCCGACGGTCACCAGCACGGTGCCGACCGTCATCTGCATGGGGTTTCGATTCTTCAACGGCTCCAGCAGCGCGTGGTACATCAGCCAGCCGAATCCGAAGAAGATCGGAAACAGGATGACGGCGATCAGTGCGGGATTGGCGCTCCAGGCCGCGGACATGATGCTCGCCGCGATGCCGGCGATCGCGAGCAGCGTGCCGTGCGCAAAATTGAGAACGCGCGCCACGCCGTAGATCAGCGAAAGACCGAAAGCGATCAGTGCGTACAGGCCTCCGAGCAGGATGCCGCCGATCAACAGTTGAATGATTATCGTCGTCATGCTGACGCTGGATGACAGGACCCCGGCGGGTGCCGCCTCGATCGGCGGCACCCGTGTTTGCGACGCATTACTTCCAGGTGGGCGATGGCCAGATCAATTTTCCGGTGGCCTGCGCTTGCGGCCAGACGATGACCGGCTCGCCCTTTTGCATCTGGTGCGTGAACGAGACGATCTGCGACAGGCCGCCTTCGCTGAATTTGAACTCGCCGCCCGGCCGCTTCCAGGTCGCGCCGGGCTTGCGCAATTCGGTCGCCACCTTTTCACGGTCGACGGCGCCGGCGCGTTCGATGGCCTGGATCATCACCAGATAGGCGTCCATCCGGCCCATCGTCCAGAGATAGTCGAACAGCTTGATGTTGGCCTGCTTGAGGACCTCGCGTGCCAGGTCCGAATACGGGCCGCCGAGGGCCTCGTGCCAGTAGATCTCGCCGGTGACGCCTTCGAGATCGGCCTGCCGCGCCAATGAGCCGTTGGCCATGATGTGATGCACATCCATGGCCTTGACCTGAAGCTGGCGCATCTGCTGCAGCAGCGGGACCGAGACGGCGTCGAACGAGGAGATGAAGATGATGTCCGGCTGCGCCGCCTTGACCTTCAGGATCAGGCCCGAGAAGTTTTTCGTGGCGCCGGCAAAGCCTTCGGTGCCGACCGTCTTGAGGCCCGCCTTCTCGGCATATTTGATGTTCGTCTCGTGGACCGCCTTGGTGACCAGGTTGTCCTGCACGATCCAGAACACCGACTTCGGCTTTGGATTCACGTGCTCGAGCATGTCGAAGTAGTTCTTCGACCAGGTCGAGGCATCGAGCGCCATGCCCGCGATGTATTTGAATCCGCTTTCGTAGACCTTCGGCGTGGCGACGTTCGACATCACGCTCGGGATTTTGTATTTCTCGAAGATCTGCGAGACCGGGAAGCCGTGCGACGACCAGTCCGGCCCGACGAACAGGTCGACGTTGTCGACGGTCGCCAGCTTCTCGTAAAGGCTCACGGCTGTCGCCGCCACGCTCTGGTCGTCGTAATAGACGAATTTGATCGGCAGCTTCTTGTTGCATGAGCTCAGGAAGACGCCGCCGGTCTTGTTGAACTCCCGCTCGAAGACCTCCGTCATCTTGTCCCAGCTGCCGGCGAGCGAGGAGTTGATGCCGGTGACCGAGATCGTCGTGCCGAGCACGATCGGCCCCTCACAGGAGTTCAGCTTCGCTGCGGCGGGCGTGGTCAGGATTGCGAGAGCCAATGCACCGGCGGCAATCACGCCGTGTCTTTCCTTCATCTGAAACCTCCCTGGTATTTGTGCCGGTTTTTCCGGCGCGTTGTCGGCTTTGCCAATTTGACATGCGAGATGGAGCGGTCCGGTCCTTGTACCGCGTTCAGGCGACGGCGAACGCAGGGCTGTCCAGCCCAGCCGGCTCGCGGAGTTTGGGCATCACCTTCTCTGCGAGCAAGGACATGCTGCGGCGCGTCAGCTCGCTCGGCATGCTGCCGATCTGCATCATCGCCACCAGGACGTTGAAGCCGATGTCCTTCTGGTGGTGCTCCAGCGTCTGCCGCACGGTGTCCGGGCTGCCGCAGATGAACATGCCGCGACGGATGAACTCGTCGCAGTCCGGCGGCTGGTCGGACGTGAAGGAGGCCTTCGCCGCCCGGAGCTTCTTCATCGATGAAACCGAGGTGTAGCCGGGCGGCAGCAGGAACTCCAACGGCATGCGGAGGAATTTGTTGAACATCGCCTCGATGTGCGGCTTGGCCTCCCGCCGCGCCGACTCGTCGGTGTCCGAGACGTAGATCGGCAGCGCCCAGCCGAGCTTGTCGGGCGACGCCTCGTAACCGTAGCGCTCGGCCGTTTCCCTGTACTGGGTGTGAAAGCGCTTGACCTGGGCAACCGGACTGAAGGTTTGCAGGTAGGTGTACTTGCGGTCCGGGTGCGAGGCCCAGTCGATGGTCTCTGCCGAGCCCTGCGACGGGATCCAGATCGGCGGGTGCGGCTGCTGATAGGGCCGCGGCCACAGGTTGACGTATTGGAAGTGGTAGTGCTTGCCCTCGAACGGGAACGGGCCGGTCCGCGTCCACGCCTGCAGGATCAGGTCGTGCGCCTCGTGGAAGCGCTCGTGCGATTTCGCGGGGTTTGCACCGGTCGAGTGGTATTCGACGCCGATGCCGCGAACGAAGCCCGCGACCAGCCGGCCGCCGGTGATGTTGTCGAGGATGGCGTATTCCTCGGCGACGCTCAGCGGGTTGTTGAGCAGCGGCAGCGCGCGGCCGAGCACCGCGATTCGCGCGCGCTTGGTGCGTCGCGACAGCGCGCCGGCCAGGACTCCGGGAGTCGCCATCAGGCCGTAAGCGGTCTGATGATGCTCGTTGACGCACAGCACGTCGAATCCGAGCTGGTCGCCGAGCTCGAGCTCGTCCAGATAGCGGTTGTAAAGCAGATGGCCCTGCTTGGGATCGTAGTAGCTGTTCGGCAGCGCCATCCACGACGAAGGATATTTCTCGTCGAAGGTCAGGTCGAGCGGTGCGTAGGGCATCAGATGAAACAGGCAGAATTTCATGCGACGTGCTCCGCTGCGAAGCGCCTGACCAGATCGGCGAAAGCGTCCGCTTTCTCGACTTGGGGCAGATGGCCGCAGGCCGGCAAGACCTCCAGGCGCGATCCCTTGATCAGGTGATGATAGGCCTCGCCATACGGCGTTGGAAAAATCTTGTCGCTGTCGCCCCAGACGATCAGGGTCGGCACGTCGATCCGGTGCAGCCATTTGCGCAGCTGCGGGTCGTAGAACCTTGGCTGCCATGCGAGGTCCGCGGTTGCGAGCTCGTTCTTGATCGCGATGTCGCTTTGCTCTTCGGTCATGGGCTGGGCCAGCCGCTGATCGGCGTATCGCTGGTCGGCGAAAAGGTTGCGGACGCGCTCCTCCTGCGACCAGACGAAGATGTCGCCCTTGGCGACGCCCTTGACATGAACGCCCGCGGCGGAAACCAGCGTCAGCGTCCGAAGCCGTCGCGTGCTTCGCACGGCGACTTCGGCCGCAATCCATCCGCCGAGCGAGTGGCCGACAAGATGCACCTGATCCAGTCCGAGCGCGTCGATGAAATCGAGATAGAAATAGGCGAGGTCGGAAAGCTGATCGAGCCAGTCGGGTGACTCGGAACGGCCGAAGCCGGGATGATCGGGCACGATCACGTCGTGGTGCTCCGACAGCGATGCCATGAATGGCAGCCAGAGCGGATTTCCGCCGGCGCCGTGCAGGAACAGGAGGGGAGGGCCTTTGCCGCCGCGCATCACGTTCACCGAACACCCGGCGACGCGGATGGTTTGGTTCGTACTGGAAGCCAAGGCGCACCTCTTACTCACCGCAAGGCAGGCGAGCCTATGAACTTCCCTGGCGGGAGGTCAACGCTGCAGCCATTCGCCATGCAGCCGCGTCAGGAGTGACCGGCGAACCGATGCAGTCGCGAAGGTTGCTTAGTGTCGTCCGGTCCTGCGGCCATGAGGCGTCGAGACTTGTTGCGGGTCTCTATGGTTGATGCTCGACGCGCAGGGGCGCCGCGACTCGCGGATTACGGGATTGCGGTGACAGTGCACTCGCTACTCCGGATTGCGGCGGCAGTGCACTCGGAAGCCCCTCGGCCAAGTGTCAGATTTGGTTCGCGGCAGGGCCTGGAAATGGCGCGGATATCGCCTACCTCATGAGCATGGGCAAATATGCAATTGTCGCGATCTTGCTGGCCCTGCTGGGACTGACCGTCTGGTGAGCGGTCTGGGCGTGGAACGCGGAAGGTCCGGTCGAAATATCCGGCCACGGCTATGCGGCCATGATCCTGGGCATCGTCTTTTCGCTGGTGGTCGGCGTGGGTCTTATGGGACTCGTGTTCTACAGTTCGCGCAAAGGATACGACGAGCCACCCGAACGCGAGCGTCGCTGATCGGCAGCAGCCTGACACAGGCTTCTTTGCCGCGACGTCACGACCTCGGTCGCGCTCGGCGCTGCGATGGAGCGGATCGGACGCGCCGCGGACATCCCGGAGGGGATTCGCTGACGGCGGTCTTCGTGGAATCCGTTCGAGGCCTCGTCAGGCCTTGGTCTTCAGCTGCGCCTCGTTGGCTGCGATAAACGCGCGAATCTCGTCCGCCATGACCAGCAGCTTCAACCACTGCTCTTTATACAGCGTGACAGGAAAGCGTCCCATACCGTAGATCGACAGGGCTCCCTTTTCGCTGACCTTCATCCGGATAGAAGACGACCCCGCTTTCTTGAGGGCCGCGTTCTCGCTGCGCAGACGCTCGAGTTCGGCTTTCAGCTCTTCATCAGACATGGTCTCTCCCAACACTTTTGCTTCGGCTGCGCCAGGTGCATCCTGGTGCCCTGAGGCATTGTTCCAAAGTGCCATGATCCGGCGCTCGAAAAAACAGCTCAAGCGGCGATTTCAGTCCAGCTTGCCGGCGCGGGCGTTGCCGCGAATTGCGTCCCTGCGAGCCGGGCAAAATGTCCCCGCGCCCAACTCGTTGAATGTTCCTGATTTGATGATGCGCCCGGATTTAAGAACCAAAATGCGATCGGTGTTGCGGATGGTCGCTGGAGTGACGGTGACGGCACTCACCGCAATTCCGACCTTCACGTCGCAGGCGAGCACGCCCATGTGCAGCAACGACAAGATGTTACTGGCGGCAGGCTGCTCCTGGGGTGACCGGTGAAGGTCAGTAGCCTGATTGATGTTCTTTGCAAACGTGTTGCCGCCCGCGCTGGTGATGCACAGCCGATTGCAAACGTGACGAGCACACAGGCTGCACCGAGCGACAGCATTCTCCCCTCCGCGCGTCGAAGCGTCGGCGCACGCAATCGTTGGACAAATCAGGCCGGCTCTCCGAGGCCTGATATCAGCAGCATATATCTAAAGGTAATGCGAAGATATCAAGAGATAATACCGCCGCGGCTCCGCGCGGAGTTCAATGCGGATGTTGTGAACCCGCAGACAAGGAGGAGCCAATGCGGAAGCTGAGCATCCTCGGAATCATGGCCGGGACAACGCTGTTGTGTGCGTCCCCGGTTTCGCCGCAACTGTCGCCGCAAGGCAAGCTGTCGGTCTCGCTCGACACGGCCAATGCCGCGATCGGGCGTCCCTGGACGGCCACGAGTATCGCGGGGGTCAATCGACGCGTGGCACGACGGACGGCGCGCCGCGCCTACTATGCCGACAACTACGGATACCAATCCGGTCTTGGAGCCGGATATCCATACAACGCCGCGTCCGGATACTACGCTGCCGGAACCGGAGTCGGATTTGGTGTTGGAACCGGCTTCGGTCTCGGAACCGGATACGGATTCGGTGTCGCTCCCCGATATCGATACGCTGCCGGAACCGGATACTACGGCGACGGCACCGGATACGGTGTTGGCACGGGATACCGATACGGTGTTGCGCCCCGTGCGGCCGCGGCCGCATACGCCATGGGGAACGACTCATACGCCGCACGCGCGTACCGGCCCGGCGGCTGGTTTGGAGCCTGGGGCGGCAACACCAATGCCGGCACCAGCAATGTTGCCACCACCAACGCCGGCTATGTCAACGCGGCCTATACCAACACCGGCGGCGATGCCCGGTACTACTACGGCAACGTCTACCCCACCCGCGCCTACGTCGCGCGCGGGATCCTTTCCGGCAGCTACTACGGTCCGGTCTGCAACCCGCGGAGCGATCGATCGTGCCAGTAACCGCCGCCGCCGAAACCGGCAGCCGCTGAAAGAGCGGGAGCTGGTTTCGTGGACGCGCAGACCACGAAAGGCGCGCGGCGTTCAAGCCGCGCGGCCTTTTCCCCCGCGTGCATTGTTTTCCGGCGCGAACGGCGCGCGGTCCGTCGTTAGACGCGCGCGAGAAAGCGTCATCGCCGTGCGGTCGGTCGATGAACAGCGGAAAATGCACTGTCACCGACATTCCGACCTTCACGTCGCAGGCCAACACGCCCATGTGCAGCAACGACACGATGTCGCCGGCGGCAGGCTGCTCCTCGGGCGCGTGACCGGTGAAGGTCAGTCAGCCTGACTGATGTTCTTTGCAAACGTGTTGCCGCCCGCGCCGGTGATGCACAGCCGATTGCAAACGTGACGAGCACACAGGCTGCACCGCAGCGACGGCATTCTCCCCTGCGCGCGTCGAAGCGTCTGCGCACGCAATCGTTGGACAGATCGGGCCGGCTCTCCGAGGTCTGATATCGGCGGGATATATCTAAAGGTCATGCGATGACATCAAGAGATAATACCGCCGCGGCTCCGCGCCGGGTTCAATGCGGATGTTGTGAACCCGCAGAACAGGAGGAGGAGCCGATGCGGAAGCTGAGCATCCTCGGAATCATGGCCGGGACAACGCTGTTGTGTGCGTCCCCGGTTTCGCTGCAACTGTCGCCGCAAGGCAAGCTGTCGGTCTCGCTCGACACGGCCAGTGCCGAGATCGGGCGTCCCTGGACGGCCACGAGTATCGCGGGGGTCAATCGACGCGTGGCACGACGGGCGGTGCGCCGCGCCTACTATGCCGACAACTACGGGTACCGATCCGGTCGCGGAGCCGGATATCCATACAATGCCGCGTCCGGATACTACGCTGCCGGAACCGGAGTCGGAGCTGCTGCTGGAACCGGTATCGGATATGGATACGGTGTTGGCACGGGATACCGATACGGTGTTGTGCCCCGAGGGACCGTGACCGCATACCCCTGGAGGAACGGCTCATACGTCGAAGGCGGGTACTGGCCCGGCGGCTGGTTTTGGGGGGGACGGTGACAGTGGAGCGCCAGGAGAAGCTGGTGCAGTCCAGCCGGTGCGAGTCAGGCAAGATAAGGGGTAGCGCCCGCCTCATAGCGAGTGTTGCGTGTTCGTCGGTGACGGCGGGCACGAAGCGTACACAGCGATCGTGCGGGGTGTGGGATTGAGCCACGAAATACCGAAATCGCGGAGGCCGAGACGGTCACTGTCATCGAAGGCAAAATGTGCGGCACCGCTTTGCGAGGTGCTGACGCTCCGCCGGGGTCGAAGGCCACATCACGCAGGAAAGGACTGCATTGGAACCTGGGAGGTCTCGCGTCTGACCCGATGGCCCTTGTGCCGCAACGTCCGCGCCGGGAAGGTGAGGAGCCGTAGCCGACGATGCACGGGCGCGAGAAGTCAGACCGAGCCATAGTAGCGATGAAGCGGCGAACAAGACCGGGTGACCGGTGACGGAGCCGGAGGAGCGCAGGGTGAGGGCCGAGGGAAACGTGATCGAACGTCATATGCGCGCCGGGCGCAGTACCGGCGCAACGCATGATGAGCGCTCGATCGCTGCGGCCGCGTTGGCCGCCATCAACCCAAGGCGGGAGCCGTATGCGGGAAAGCCGCACGTACGCATCTGTGCGGGGGGCGCTCAGCAATGAGCGTCCCTACCGCGATCACTCAACAGTTCGTCCGCCAGCGGCCGAATCTTTTGCTCAGCCCGCCGCAGCACCGAAGATGATGCGTCCGCCTTCGCCGGTCTTGCGACGGCGGGGACGCACGGTGATCTCGATGTCCTGATCGAACGCAGTGAGCATGCGCATCAGCCGTTCGGCCGAGTAGCCGCGAAATCGCCCGCGCAGAACGTTCGACAGATCGGGCTGGCCGATCCCGATCCGTTTGGCGGCCGCAGTTTGCGTAAGCTTGCGCTCCTTGATCAGCCGGTGCAGCTCGACGACGATCTGCGACTTCAGCAGCATGTCTTCGGCGTCGGGAAGTCCCAGGTCCGCGAAAATGTTGCCGCTGCCGGTCTCGACCTTGATGCGGGGCTTCTTCATGGTTCTTGTCCTTGCATTGCAAAGCGTGCGTGGTGGTCGGCTTCCGCCATCCGCAGTCGCGTTTTGATCGCTTCGATGTCGGCCTTCGGTGTGGCGATGCCTTTCTTCGACTTCTTCTGGAACGCCCGCAGCATGTAGACGGCCTCCGCAATGCGCGCCGTGTAGGCAGCTGATTCGTGTCCGTTCAGGGCGATCCTGCAATTTGACGCTCCACGACCAGCCGCAACTGCGGAAGGTCGTGCTTGAGCGTTTCCCAGACATAGCGCGCTGCGACGTCTTCGTAGTCGTGACGATAGATGTTGCCTGCGCCTGCCATCTGCTTCCACGGAATGGAAGGATGGCGCGCCTTCATGCCGTCCGGCAACCGCCGCGACGCTTCGGAAATGATTTCCAGGCAGCGTGTGACCGCATAGACCGTACGAACATCGGCAATGAATGCCTCGCGATCGAGGCCTTCGGCAAACCGCTCGGCCAATTCGATATGATGATGAATGTCGCGAAGAGCCGTATCGGGACGTCCGCGACGCCTAGAAGGCATAGACCGCATCGGCCGTTACCGCCGGACGGACATACGGTTTCAGCGCGTCGCGGCTCACGACGTCCACCGGCCCTTCGAACAGGCTTTCGATGTATTCCTTAAGCCCGACATATTCGAACACGCCGATCCGGGCGTCGGGCGCAATCTCGATCATGATGTCGAGGTCGCTGTCGGCGCGGTTGTCGCCCCGCGCCACTGATCCGAACACGGCAATCCTTTGCACGCCCCGCGCCCTGAGCGCGGTCTCCGATTGGCGAAGAATGGCGAGAGCGTCGTTCCGGTTCATCCGGCAAATATAGCACGGGCCTCCGCGAGGGGAGGAGCGCGGACCAAGCCTCCATTGCCCTCCCGCCCATTGTCCTCCATCTATTACCCCTGAGGCCCCCGGCCGCGCGCGGCGCGGCCGTCCTTGCCGCGAAACGGAGCTCCTCGTGTCAGACTGCATCCACTGCGACATTCACGATCTGCTGGACGTGGAGCTCGGGCGCGAGGGGGCCGATCTCGCCCAGATTGCCGCCAAGGTCACCGAGGTGCTGGCCGATCTGGTGCTGACCGCCGAGCCCGAGGACCGCACCGCGCTGCTCGCCGACATCGTCGCCAATCTCGGTCACTTCGTGCTGGAGAAGGGCGAGGCGCCCGAAGTCACCGGCGAAGCCAAGCCGCGCCGCCACTAGGGGCGTCGAAGCAACGGACATCGTTGGATAATTTGGCTTCGCCGCGGCTCCGGGCCGATGGGTTGACTCCTTCGTATTGTTCTTTATTTGTTCTCTCTATCCTGCTTAGTTGAGGGGCCCAGCCGGATGGGACCGTTTGGCAGAAGCAGGAACGGCGCCCGCGGGTTCGGCTTCCCAAGCCGGACACTCGGGGCGCCTCGGACCCCGCCTTTCGGGCACTACGACCCGGAAGCTGGGAGCCAGCTGGACGACCGGTGAGCCATTCTCGCCGGCTCGCAATCGCGGCCCGAGGCGTGTGGGGCTAGGCTCCGCGAAAATCGCCGTGGTGGAGCGCCGAAAGGCGCGGGTCCCCGATCGCAAGGGGACCCAGACACGCCTCGCAAGCGTGTCGGGCCGTTAGCAGCGGCCCGGGGGTCTCGCAAACCCCCGCGCCTTTCGGCGCTCCGCTCCCCTCATGCAAGGGGAGCACCGCGAAGAACTTTCGCAAAGCCCGGGCGCAAGCACGCCGCGGCAACAAGAGACTGCGCCGCCAACTTGCGCGGGCCATGACGGGGCGAAACACAAATGGCCATCTTCAGCTATACGAATCGTTCGACACACGAGCACCCCGGCGTGCGCGCGCGCGTCGAGCGGAGCCGCAAGCGCTTCCACTGCGAGCTGTTGGAGTTTTGGCGACAGTGCAGACTTCCCAGGTGCCGGCAACGGCATCGCTGCCTCGGCGATCCGCACGATTGTTTCCGCCGGCATCACGCCGCGATGCTGCGCGATCACGCGGCGTGGCTGCACGCCGCGATCCTGTCGAAAACCACGGGCACCGGCACCGCGGAGCAGGCGCTCCGCGCTGTCGGCCTGTCGCTGCCCGTTCATGTCCGGCCGGCCGCCGCCGGCCTGCCCCCGCCGCCACAGACCGATGACCCCGCGCCGGCCGTCGGTCCCGCGCGCGACGACGATGCGAGCCGGCGCGCCCGAATCAAAGCCGAGATTGCGGCGAAGTCGCCGGCCGAAATTATCGCCGACCTGGAGAAGTGGCTTGGCGTTCCGCTGACGAGCCGGTCTCTGACGGCCAGGGTCGAGCCGGAACCAGCCGCGCCGCCCCCGTCATTGCAGGCCGATGCGGAAGCGCCTGTGGTCACTTTGGAAAGCGAGAGCCGGAGAGCCGTTGAAGCGTTCAACGAACGGGCCAGGAAAGGCATGGATTACAACGACATCATGGCGCGGCTCCGCGCCCTCGGCAGGTCGGTGTAGCGCGGCTTGAGCCGGAGCGCGCAGGCCCACCGCGTCATGGGCGACGGCATGACCACCCGCATGGGACACGTCCGCTTCTCTCATGCCGGCGCAGGTCTCGAGCGGATAAGCTTTGCGCAAGATGCGGGCGGTGCAAGAGCCCGCCACACCCGGGGGAAGCGCATGAAGAGTCCGGTCACTCGGCTGAGAGCTTCAGGCCCAGGCCGGCGTGCCCGGCGTCGAGGTGTCGGTCAAGGCGCTGGAGCAGCCTGAGGTGAAGGCAAGCTACGAAAAGCTCGGCTTCGTGCCGCAGCCGTCGACGCGCGAGGAGCTCGCGGCGTTCTTTCGCTCGGAAATGCAGAAATATGCTGAAGTCATCAAGAATGCAGGCATCCAACCGAACTGACGCCGCAATCGTAGATGGGGTAACGGGCGCCGGCCCTGACGCCCGAATAGCTGCGCGTTGGCAATGCAGCTTGCTTGGCATCAG
>JAIESI010000337.1 GCA_019746135.1 Xanthobacteraceae bacterium | reverse complement strand
GAAAGTCAATCATGCGCATTGTCGATATCCGCGAAACCGCGGTCCCGCTGAAGTCCGATCTCCGCAACTCCGGTTTCGACTTCTCCGAAATGACCACCTCGGTGGCGGCCGTCATCACCGACGTCGTCCGCGACGGGAAGCCGGTCGCGGGCTTCGCCTTCAACTCCACCGGACGCTACGCCTGCGGCGCGCAGATGCGCGCCCGGTTCATCCCGCGCATCCTCAAGGCCGATCCGAAATCGCTGCTGAACGAGGCCTGTGACAATCTCGATCCGGCGAAAATCCTCGCGGTGATGATGCGCAACGAAAAGGCCGGCGGCCACAGCGAGCGTTCGGTCGGCATCGGCACCATCGAGGTCGCGGTGTGGGACGCCGTGGCCAAGATCGAAGGAAAGCCGCTGCATCGTGTTCTCGCCGAGCGCTTCAACGGCGGCAAGGTGATGGACAAGGTGTTCTGCTATGTCGGCGGCGGCTGGTACGCGCCGGGCAAGACCACCGGCGATTTGCAGGACGAGATGCGCCGCCATCTCGATTCCGGCTACACCATGGTGAAGATGAAGGTCGGCGGCATGACGGTCGCCGAGGACTGCGCCCGCGTCGAGGCGGTGCAGACCGTGGTCGGCAACCGCGGCGAGCTTGCGGTCGACGCCAACTGCAAGTTCAACCGCGAGGAGGCGCTGACCTACGCCAGGGCGCTGTCGCCCTACAAGCTGCGCTGGTTCGAGGAGCCGTGCGATCCGCTCGACTACGCGACGCTCGCGGAAGTCTCCCAGGCCTATGACGGCGCGCTGTCGACCGGCGAGAACCTGTTCTCGACCCAGGATGTCGAAAACCTGGTCCGGTTCGGCGGGTTGAAGGCCAGGCGCGGCGATGTGATCCAGGTGGACCCGCCGCAGGCCTACGGCATCGTGCAGTACGCCCGCACCCTCGCCATGCTCGACCGCCACGGCTGGCCACGCTCCGGCCTGTTCCCGCACGGCGGCAACCAGATGTCGCTGCACATCGCCGGCGGCTTCGGACTGGGTGGCGCCGAATCTTATCCCGGCGTGTTTGGCGCGTTCGCGGGCTTCGCCGACGATGCAAGGCTGGAGAACGGCTACCTGAAACTGCCCGACCGCCCCGGCATCGGCTTCGAGGGACAGCAAGCGCTTTACGCCATCATGCGCGAGCTCGCCGCGTAGACGCTCTCTCGAAAAGCTTGGTACGCTCGCAAGGGGATGCCGGAATGACCAAGCGACCGACCTGGAAGGACCTGCTCGGCCAGGAGCAGCCGCTGCTGCTGCCGTGCGCGCACGACGCGCTGTCGGCGCGGCTGATCGAACGGGCGGGGTTTGCGGCCTATTCCATCGGCGGCTTCGCGCTGGTCGGATCGCGCTACGGCATTCCCGACATCGGGCTGGCCGCATTCGGCGAGATCAGCGCCGGCATCCGCGACATCATGGCAGCGACGCATCTGCCGGTGCTGGTCGACGGCGACACCGGCTATGGCGACGTGAAGAACGTCACCCACACCGTCGAGGGCTACGAGGCACTCGGCGCCTCGGCGATCTTCATCGAGGATCAGGTTGCGCCCAAGCGCTGCGGCCACATGGCCGGCAAGGACGTGATCCCGGCCGAACAGATGATCGCCAAGATCAGGGCGGCGGCAGCCGCACGGCGCAGCAAGGACCTGTTCCTGATCGCGCGAACCGATGCGCGCGCCGTCCACGGCCTCGACGAGGCGCTGCGCCGCGGCGAAAAGTATCTCGAAGCGGGCGCCGACGGGATCTTCATCGAAGCGCCACAGACCATCGAGGAATTGAAACAGGTCGGCCGTGCTTTCCAGGGCGTGCCGCAGATCGCCAACATGCTCGAAGGCGGCGGCCGCACGCCCGTGCTGCCGCCCGCCGAGCTGAAGGCGATGGGCTTCGCCATGGCGGCCTATCCGACCACGCTGATCTTTCGCGTCGCGCGCACCATCGAGCGCGCGCTGGAGGACATGAAGGCGGGGCGGCCGGGCGCGCCCGGCGACAGCGTCGACTTCGACGGCTTCAAGGCCATCACCAACTACGACAAGTGGGCGGGCATCGAGGACACATATCTGCGGCCGGAACGGGGGAACGGATGACGCGGGCGATGAAGGCAATTGCGGCTGTGATGCTGGCGCTGGCGGCGGCCTGCACGGCCGCTTCCGCGCAAATCAAGGTCCGGCTCGCGGTCGGCGGCCAGACGGCGCTGTTCTACCTGCCGCTGACGGTCACCGAGCGGCTCGGCTACTTCAAGGACGAAGGGCTCGACGTCGCCATTTCGGATTTCGCCGGCGGCGCGCGCGCGCTGCAGGCGCTGATGGGCGGCAGCGCCGACGTCGTCACCGGCTCGTTCGACCACACCATCCAGATGCATGCGAAAAGTCAGCCGATCACGGCCGTGGTGCAGCTCGGCCGGTTCCCGGGGTTCGTGCTGGCGCTGGTCGGGCCGAAGGCGGCCGGCTACCGCGGCCCCGCCGACCTCAAGGGCATGAAGATCGGCGTCACCGCGCCGGGCTCCAGCACGCATTTCATGGTGCTGCACATGATGGCGCAGGCCGGGCTCAAGCCCGACGACGCCTCATATCTCAGCGTCGGCGCGGGCCAGACCGCGATTGCGGCGGCGCGGCGCGGCGAGATCGACGCGCTGGTCAGCGTCGATCCGGTGATCAACCTGCTCGACAGCGAGAAAGCGATCCGCATCGTCGCCGACACGCGGACCATCGAGGGCACACGGCAGGTCTATGGCGGCCTCTATCCGGCCGCGGTGCTTTATCTCCCCCCGGCCTACGCGCAGAGAAATCCCGCCGCCGTCCAGTCGCTGACCAACGCGTTCGTCCGCGGCCTGAAATGGATTGCCAGCCACCCCGCGGAGGAGATTGCCAAGGTCATGCCGCCGGAGCATGCGCTCGGCAACATGGATCTGTTCGTCCGCTCGATCCGCAGCAGCGTGCCGATGTATTCGCCGGATGGGCGCCTCTCCGCGGACAGCGCGGAAACCACGCTCAAGGTGCTGCGCGAGTTTGACAGCAACGTCCGCGATGCAAAGATCGATCTCGATGCAACCTATACCAACGCCTTTGTCGACAAGGTTCCGTCCCGATAGCAGCGAGCGATACCGCGTCATGACCCAGCCGCAGATCGCCGTCGACAAGGTCAGCCATGTCTATCGGCCGCCGCGCGGCCGGCCGGTGCTGGCGCTGGAGGACGTCTCGCTGGATGTGCAGCCGCGCGAGTTTCTGGCGCTGCTCGGGCCGTCCGGCTGCGGGAAGTCGACGCTGCTCTATCTGATCGGCGGCTTTCTTCCGGTCGAGAGGGGCGCGATCGCGGTGAACGGCGAGCCGGTCAAGGCGCCGGGGCCGGACCGCGGCATCGTGTTCCAGCATTTTGCGCTGTTTCCCTGGAAGACCGTGCGCGACAACATTCTCTACGGCCTCGAACGGCAGAGCATGCCGAAGGCCGAGCGGCTCGAGCGCGCGCAGCAGTTCATCGATCTGGTCGGCCTCACCGGTTTCGAGGACAGCTATCCGTCGCAGCTCTCCGGCGGCATGAAGCAGCGCACGGCGCTCGCCCGCACGCTCGCCTTCGACCCGAGCATTCTGTTGATGGACGAGCCGTTCGGCGCGCTCGACGCGCAGACGCGACACCTGATGCAGGCCGAGCTGCTCGGCATCTGGCAGCGCACGCCGAAGACCGTGATCTTCGTCACCCACGACGTGCAGGAGGCGGTCTATCTCGCCGACCGCGTCGCCGTGATGTCGGCGCGGCCCGGCCGCATCAAGACCATCGTCGACACCAAATTCGACAAGAACGACGCGGGCGTATTCAAGTCCAAGGGCTTCGTCGACAAGGTCGACGAGCTCTGGAACCTGGTGCGCGACGAGGCCATCAAGGCCGAACGGCACAAATGATGAAACGGACCGCGCCATGAAATCGGTCTGGTTCCGCTATCTGCCGCTGGTGCTTCTGGCGGTGCTTTGGGAGGTCGTGGCCCGGCTCGGTCTGGTTTCGACCTCGGCGCTGCCGCCGCTGAGCGACGTGGTGGTGAGCTGGATCGATCTGGTGAAAACCGGCGACCTCGTCAAGAACGGCGGCGCTTCGCTCTATCGCGCCGGCGCGGGGCTCGCTTTGTCGATCGTCATTGGCGCTGCGCTCGGCATCTTCATGGCATGGTGGAAGCCGGTGAACGTGCTGCTCGCGCCGCTGGTCGAGATTTTCTATCCGCTGCCGAAATCGGCGCTGATCCCGGTGACGGTGATCTGGCTCGGCCTCGGCGACGGCTCGAAGATCCTGCTGATCTTCCTCGGCTGCATGATCCCGGTGACGATCGGTGCCTACAACGGCGCGCGCTCGAGCGAGCAGACGCTGGTGTGGTCGGCGCGCAGCATGGGCGCGAACCGCCTGCGCATGCTGTGGGACGTGGTGCTGCCGAGCGCCATGCCGGAATTGCTCAACGGTATCCGCACCGCGCTGGCGCTGTCGTTCATCCTGCTGGTGTCGTCCGAGCTGATCGTCGCGCGCGAGGGCTTCGGCCACCTGATCGGCTTTCTCGGCGCCAACGGCGCCTATGACGCGATGTACGCCGTGGTGCTCACGGTCGCCTTTCTCGGCTTCGCCGCCGACCGCGGCTACCAGATGCTCGTGAACCGGATGCTGCAATGGCGCGAACAGACTCATTGAGTCCGGACCAGGCCTCGGCGCTGGACGCGCCCGCGCCACGGCTGGCGCGGCGGCTGCTGTGGGGCTTCGCCCGCACCTTCTCGGTGGTTGCCCTGCTCGTCGCCTGGGAGGTGCTGGCACGGAGCGGCACGTTCACGCCGTTCGTGCTGCCGTCGCTCTCCTCGGTGATCGAGCGCATTTTCGCCGACGCGAGGTCCGGCGAGCTCGCCATCAACACCGGGCTGACCGTCTATCGGGCGATGGTCGGCTTCCTGATTTCGATGGTGTTCGGCATCCTGATCGGCGCTGCGATGTCGCGCAACGTCATCGCCGGCTGGTTCTTCGACCCGATCGTCTCGGTCGGCTTCCCGATGCCGAAGATCGCCTTCCTGCCGGTCGTGATCCTGTGGCTTGGTGTCTACGACGTCTCGAAGATCACCATCATCGTCATCGATGCGATCTTCCCGGTGATCGCGGCGACCGTCATCGCCATCCGCGGCGTCGAGCGCGAACTGATCTGGTCGGCGCGCAACATGGGCGCAACCGACCGCGAGCTGATGTGGCAGATCATCCTGCCCGCAGCCCTGCCGCAGATTCTCACCGGGCTTCAGGTGGCGCTGCCTATTTCCATGATCGTCGCCGTGATCGCCGAGATGCTGATGGGCGGCTATGGTCTCGGCGGCGCGATGATGACGGCCTCGCGCTTTGCCGACTCGCGCGGCGTGTTCGCCGGCATCGTCGAGATCGCCATCGTCGGCTATGTGCTGATCAAGGCGATGTCGGTGCTGCGCCACCGCCTGCTGATCTGGCATCAGGAGGCCAACGAGCCGACGACGGCGTAACAGCCGCGGCTATTGCAGGTACCGGAAGGTCTTCGGCGTCGCCATTGCGGCGCGGTCGGTGACCTTGATCGCCTCGGCCTGGGCCCGAACGCGTTTGACCACCGGCCGCAACAAGCTCTTCGCCTGCGCAAGGCCTGCGCGCGCATCGTTGACATCGATGCCTCGCGGCAACGGGGTGGTGTCGATCTTCCGATCGATGGCGCGAACGAGACGCTCGACGTCGTCGCGATGCTCCCCGGCCACGAGTTCAGCGGCGAGCAGGTGAACCAGGTTGAGAAGAGCGAAGGTAGCGACCGAGTCTTTGGGATCCTTGGGTGTTGCCATAGACGGCACTCCCGACGAACCTGTGCGCGCCCCGCGTACAAATTGAAATATATAAATTGCCAAACCTCGGGCAAGTCAGGCTAGGCCTTGCATCAGTCACGCCCTGAACACGAAGCCGCGAGCTTTTCTCGCTGCACCGCATGGCGGGACCGTGACGGACTGCCGTCAAACAAGTAAAAACCAGACGTTTTCCCCGACATCCACCGATCGAACGACCCTCCCAGGACACCTCCATGCCCCGCCTGCTCATTCTCCTCACCCTGCCGCCCGACGTCACCGAGCAATACCGCGCCCGCCTGCAGCAGAAATTTCCCGCGATCGAGATCGACGTGATTGCGACCGCCGACAAGGCCGCGGCGGCGCTGCCGAACGCCGACATGCTGCTGACCTTCGGGCAGATGATGAAGAACCTGAAGCTCGACCTTGCCGGCGCGGACAAGCTGAAGTGGGTGCAGGCGCTCGGCACCGGTCTCGACGGCATCACCGACCAGCCGGCGCTGAAACCTGGTGTCACGGTGACGAGCCTGCACGGCGTGCACGGCGCGCCGGTGTCGGAGGCGGCGCTGGCCGCAATGCTGGCGCTGTCGCGCGACTTGCCGGGCTTCGTGCGCGCGCAGGACGAGCACGCCTGGAAGCGCTGGCCGGCGAAGCTTCTGCAGGACAAGACCTGCGGCATTCTCGGCATCGGCGTCATCGCCGAGGCGCTGGCGCCCAAGTGCAAGGCGCTCGGCATGAAAACGATCGGCATCACGTCTGCGCCACGACAGGTGGCGGGCTTCGACCGCGTGCATTCGGTGGGCGAACTGCTCAAGGTGCTGCCGGAGGTCGATCACTTCGTGCTGCTGACCCCCTACTCGCCCGCGACGCACCAGATGATCGACGCCAAGGTGTTCGCGGCGATGAAGCCGTCCGCCTACCTCGTCAATCTTGCCCGCGGCGGCGTGGTCGACGAGGACGCGCTGATCGACGCGTTGCGGGCCAAGAAGCTCGCGGGCGCAGCGCTGGACGTGTTCAACCACGAGCCGCTGCCGTCCGACAGCCCGCTGTGGACGTTCAAGAACGTCATCATCACCACGCACCAGGGCGGGTTCTGCGACACCTATGTCGATCTCGCAATGCCGATCCTCGAGCACAACATGCGCTGCTTTCTCAAGGGCGATCTCAAGGGCATGATGAATGTGGCAAGGGCCGCGGCATAGCCGCGCCAAAGAAAAGTCCAAGGGAGTGAACGTCCGATGGCCGCTGATTTCTCTAACCTTCCGCCGCCGGTGCGCCGCGTGGTCACCGGCCATGACGCCAACAACGTCGCCAAGGTGCTGATCGACGGACGCGCCACCAACCACAAGGGCAGCGAAGCGCGCTCCACGCTGATGTGGATCACCGACAAGAACCCCGCCGACATCGCCGTCGGCGAGAAGGCCGAGGACATGGGCGCGCGCATCGTCGGCACGCCGCCGCCCGCGAACGGCACGCGCTTCTGCGTGATCGACTTCCCGCCCGGCAACCACCCGCACATGCACCGCACCGAAACGATCGACTATGTCATCGTCATCGAGGGCGAGATCGACATGGACATGGACAATTCGACGGTGAAGCTGAAGCAGGGCGACGTCATGGTCCAGCGCGGCACCAACCACGCCTGGGCCAACCGCAGCAGCAAGAACGCGCGGGTCGCCTTCGTGCTGGTGGACGCTGAGCCGATCGGCATCGGCCAGCCGGTCATGGGCATGAGCAACGCGCGCTAAAAAACAGAATTCAGGGAGGCAGCCATGTTGAACCTATCCGCCGGCGTCCGCGCGGGCCTGCTCGCGGCGGCGATGGCACTATTCGCCGGCCACTCCCATGCGCAGACCTATCCCAACGGCCAGGTGCGGCTGATCGTGCCGACACCGGCCGGCGGCGTGACCGACACCATGGCGCGGATCGTCGCGCAGCGCCTGGGCGAGACGCTCAACCAGACAGTGATCGTCGACAACCGCCCCGGCGGCAACGGCGGCGTCGGCGCGCAGGCGGTCGAGCGCTCGCCCGCCGACGGGCTGACGCTAATGGTCACATCCGACGCGACGATCACGGCCAACCCCTACCTCTCCAGCAAGCTGTCCTACGATGCCAAGGCGTTCACGCCGATCATGGTGTTGTGCCGCGGCACGCCGGTTCTCGTCGTCAACGCCGCGGTGCCGGTCAAAACCACCCAGGAGTTGATTGCGCTCGCCAGGTCGAAGCCCGGCACGTTGAACTACGGCTCCTACGGCATCGGCACCTATGCGCATCTGAGCATGGAGGACTTCAAGCAGCGCACCGGCACCGACATCGTGCACATCCCGTTCCGCGGCGCGGCCCCAGCCGCGAACGCGTTGCTCGGGGGCGACGTCAACATGCTGCTGCTCAATCTCAGCAGCATCGCCGACCACGAGAAGACCGGAAAGGTGCGGATCCTGGCTGCGGCCGGCGCCAGGCGGATCGGCGCCCGGCCTGACCTGCCGACCATGGCGGAAGCCGGCGTGCCGGGTTTTCAGACCTCGGTGTGGTTCGGCCTGTTCGGCCCGCCGAACCTGCCGCCGGAGCTGACCCAGAAGATTCACGCCGATGTCAGCCAGGTGCTCGACCTGCCGCAGTCGAAGGAGTTCTTCGAAAAGAACAGCTTCGAGCGCGTGACGCTGTCGCCGGCCGAGTTCAGAAAGCTCGTCGCCGACGACTCGAAGCATTGGGAAACCATCATCAAGCAGGTCGGCGCGAAGATCGATTGAGAGGAAATGCTGCCGGTGCCACACGTGTCCCGGATGCGGTGCAGCGCGTAGCGCAGCGAAGCGGTGCACCGCTGATCCGGGACCGTTTCGAACACCGAATGTGGAACGGTCCCGGGTCTGCAACGCACCACTCCGCTTCGCTTCGTGCTGCGTTGCGCCCGGGACACGTGACCGCTGGGGAGGAACGAGATGTCCGACAACCGCCTTTGCAATCCGATCTCGACCGCCGAGCTCGAACGCCGCTGGAAGGCGGTGCGCGAGGCCATGCCGCCGCAGCTCGACGCGCTGATCATCCAGGGGGCCAACAACCTGTGCGGCACCGGCGGCTATTTCCGCTGGTTCACGGGCGTGTCGATGGGGACGTCCTATCCGGCGACCGTGATCTTCCCCAAGGACGGGCTGATGACGCTCGTCAGCCACGGCCCGGTGGGCGTCGAACGCGATTTCGCGGGCAAGGATGCGGTCTGGCGCGGCGTCGGCCAATGGCTGCCGACCGCAAGCTTCCCCGCGATCGATTACTGCATTCCCTACGACGCCGAGCGCGTCGCCGGCGCCATCAAGAAGGCCGGCTACCGCCACGTCGGCATCGTCGCCTTAAACAACATGCTGTTCGGCTTCGGCGACGCGCTGCGCAAGCTCCTCGACGGCGTGACGCTCAGCGACGCGACGCGGCTCATCGATCCGATCAAGGCCAGAAAAAGCGCCGAAGAGATCGAGCTGATCCGCATGGCCGGCCAGATGCAGGACGAAATCCTCGCCAAGGCGCAGCTTCAGATCAAAGCCGGCAAGAAGGACTTCGAGCTCCTTGGCTACGGCGCCTATATCGGCAACATGCTCGGCAGCGAGACCGGCTACATGCTCGGCTCGTCCTCGCCGCCCGGCGAGCCGGCGCAGATCCGCGGCCGCCGCGAGCAGGGCCGCGAGATGCGCGACGGCGACGTGATCTACTATCAGTGCGAGAACACCGGGCCCGGCGGCATGATGACCCATGTCGGCCGCTACTATGTGCTCGGCAAGGCGCCGCAGGAGCTGGTCGACGCGTTCGGCATCATCTGCGAGGCGCAGGACAACACGGTGCGGATGCTGCAGCCCGGCGCCTCGCCGAAGGAGATATTCGCCGAGCACAACGCCTTCATGCAGAAGCACGGCATGCACAAGGAACCGCGCTTGCATTGCCATGGCCAGGGTTATGATGTGGTCGAGAGGCCGATGATCCGGCACGACGAGGACATGCCATTGGACACTTGCATGAACATCGGTCTGCACCCGACTTTCGGCAATGCACGGCTGTTCGTCACCGTCTGCGACAACTTCCTCATTGGCCCCGACGGCAAGATCGAGCACCTTCACAAGACTCCGCGGAAAATCTTTGAACTGTGAGAAAGTGGCTCAACACGTGTCCCGGGCGCAGCGCAGCACGCAGTGATGCGCTGCTAACCCGGGACCGTACCAACGGCAGTGTGTGGAACGGTCCCGGATCAGCGGCGCACCGTTCGCGCGATAGCGCGTCGAGACGCGCGTGAACGCGCTGGTGGGCGCTCACGCTGCACCGCATCCGGGACAAGAGTGGAGAGTTCGGAAGCAATGGCTGAAACGGAATTCGACGTTGTCGTGATCGGCGGCGGCATCGCCGGCATGGTTGCCGCCAATCGCGCGGCGGAGCTCGGCAAACGCGTGGCGGTTCTGGAGAAGAGCACCGAGGAGCAGTACATCTGCAACTCGCGGATCACCTACGGCACGTTCCATATCAATTTCACCAGCCCCGACGCGGCCGAGGACGAGCTCGTCCGCAAGGTCGAAGACGTCACCGAGGGCACTGCTCGCAAGGACATCGCCCGCGCGGTGGCGAAGGAAGGCCGCCGGCTGATGCAGTGGCTGCGTGGCCAGGGCATCGAGCTGAACGACCTGGGCCAGTATCACACCCATGTGCTATCGCCGGTGCAGCGCAGCGGCGCGGGCCTGAAGTGGGACGGCTACGCCGGCGACGTGGCGTTGAAACGGCTCGAAGCGAATTTCAAAAGCCGCCAAGGCCGTATGCTGCGCGGGACGCGCGTCACGGGATTGAAGCTCGCAGCCGGCGGCATCGAGATCGAGGCGGCCGGCGACGAACGATTCAAGGCGCGCGCCGTCGTCATCGCCGACGGCGGGTTCCAGGCCAACGCCGAGATGGTGCGCGAGCACATCTCGTCCGCGCCCGACAGGCTCCTGCAGCGCCACGGCGGCACGGCGATGGGTGACGGCTACCGCATGGCCAAGGCACTGGGCGCTGCGACGACATCGGAAATGGGAAATTTCTACGGCCACCTGCACAGCCGCGAGGCAATGACCGACGCGCGGCTCTGGCCGCGGCCGCAGGCCGACGACCTCGCCGCCGCCGGGATCGTGATCGACGCGCAAGGCCGGCGCGTCGCCGACGAAGGCTATGGCGGCATCTATCTTTCCAACGCCATCGCCCGCCTGCCCGACCCGCTCGGCACGACCATCATCTTCGACCAGGCGATCTGGGACGGCCCGCCCGGACGCGGCCATGTGCAGCCGCCGAACCCGCTGGTGCCGGAGACCGGCGGCACGCTCTATCGCGCCGATACGCTCGCGGCGCTCGCGCCGATGATCGGGCTTGCACCCGCCACGCTCGAAAGCGTGGTCGCGGCGTACAACAAGGCGCTCGACGAAGGCTCGCTGCAAAAGCTCGAGCCGCCGCGCAGCGACCGGCACAAGCCGTGGCCGATCAGGACCGGGCCGTTCTATGCGATGCCGATCTGCACCGCGATCACCAACACCATGGGCGGCATCATCGTCGACGGCGGCGCGCGCGTGCTCGACACCGCGGGCAAGCCGATCCCCGGCCTCTACGCCGCCGGTTCCACGGTCGGCGGCCTCGATGGCGGCCCGCATTCCGGTTATTTCGGCGGGCTGATCAAGGCCACGATCGGTCTGATCGCCGCGGAAACGCTGGCGAAATAGCGTCGCCTCTTACTTGTGGCCCGCATTCCGGTACAAAGGCGCGCCTTGCGCCGCGTTCAAGCGCGGCGCAGACCGCGGAGCGCGGCAAGTTCGACATGATCTTCCTCGCCGACAACATCGGCGTGCGAGAAGCGCACATGGATGCGCTGTCGCGCTCGGCACAGTACATCGCCAACTTCGAGCCGATCACGCTGATCTCGGCGCTCGCCGCGGTGACCGAGCGCATCGGCCTCACCTGCACCGCATCGACCAGCTACAACGAGCCGTTCCACGTCGCGCGCAAGTTCGCCTCGCTCGATCACATCAGCGGCGGCCGCGCCGGCTGGAACCTGGTCACGTCCGGCCAGGCGGTCGAGGCGCGCAACTTCGGCCGCGACTTCCACTTCGGCCATGCCGAGCGTTACAAGCGCGCCAACGAGTTCGCCGAGATCGTCGTCGCGCTGTGGGATAGCTGGGACGACGACGCTTTCCCGCGCGACAAGGCGAGCGGGCAGTTCTTCGACCCCGCGAAGATGCACGTCCTCAACCACGTGGGAGAGCACTTCAAGGTCAAAGGTCCGCTCAACATCCCGCGTCCGCCGCAGGGCCATCCGGTGATCGTGCAGGCCGGCACCTCCGACGACGGCATGGACGTCGCCGCGCGCTTCGCCGAAGTGATCTTCAGCGCCAACCTGACGATCGACACCTGCCAGAAGTATTTCAAGGAGGTGAAGACGCGGGCGCAGGACAAGTTCGGGCGCAATCCGGACCATCTCAAGGTGATGCCGGGCCTCTCGCCCTATGTCGGACGCACGGAGGCGGAGGCGAAGGAGAAGTACGACTACCAGAACTCGCTGATGCATCCGATCGTCGCCCGCGAGATCCTCTCGACCGTGCTCGGCGGCGTCGATCTCACGCCTTATGACTTCGACGGCCCGCTGCCCGACAACCTGCCGATGTCGAACGGCAGCCAGAGCACCTTCAAATACGTCACTGACTTGGCGAAGAAAGACAACCTGTCGATGCGGCAGATCGCGCAGGTGGTGGCCGGCGCCCGCGCCAAGCTGGTGATGGTCGGCACGCCGAAGCAGCTCGCCGACCAGATGGAGCAATGGTACGTCGAGGAAGCGGCCGACGGCTTCAACATCATGCCGCCCTACCTGCCGGGCGCGCTCAACGACTTCGTCGAGCTGGTGATCCCGGAGTTGCAGCGCCGCGGCCTGTTCCGCACCGAATACACCGGACGGACGCTGCGCGAGCACCTCGGCCTGCCGCGGCCTGTGAGCCGCTATTCGCAGCGCGCCACTGTGGCAGCAGAATAGCGTTTGCGGCATCGGCAGCGCCATCCCTCCCCGCCAGGGGAGGGTGGCGAGCGCAGCGAGCCGGGTGGGGAGATGTCAGCGGCAAACGCACAATCTCCCCACCCGGCCGCTTCGCGGCCACCCTCCCCTCGCGGGGAGGGATGAGACCGCCCGCGTCGCACGAGCTTCAATCCAAACCGATGTCTTACGAACCGCCGCGCTCCTTGTGCCGCGCGATCTCGCGGCGGATATAGGCGTCGAAATCGGCGGGGCTGTTGCGTTCGACCGGATGCATGCCGCTCGGCGCGAACCGCGCCCGGAACGCTTCCGAGCGCACGATCTCGTTGACGTGCCGGTTGAGCAGCGCGACGGTTTCCGGCGGCGTTTTCGCCGGCGCGACCAGCCCGACGAAGCCCTGGTGCACGAACTTCGGAAACCCGCTCTCCACCATGGTCGGCAGGTCGGGCCAGTTGGGGTCGCGGTTGTCGGCGGTCGAGGCCAGGCCGCGCGCCTTGCCCTCCATGACCAGCGGCCTGGCCGCGCCCTGAAACACGAACGATGCCTGGATCTCGCCCGCCACCACCGCGATGCCCGCCTGGGTGATGCCGCGGTACGGCACATCGACAATCCGGATGCCGGCCTCCTGGCCGAGCTGCGCGATCGCCAGCGCGTTCACCGTTCCGGCACCCGAGCTGCCGAAGCTGAGCTTGCCGGGATTGGCCTTGGCATGGGTGATCAGCTCCGCCACGGACCTGAACGGCTGCTCCGGATTGGCAATGAGAATGAGCGGCGGGCCTTCGAGGATCATCCCGACCGGCGCGAAATCGGCGACCACGTCGTAGGGCATCTGCACGCCTTGCGGGTTCGTGACGTTCGCCGACGAGGTCACCAGCAGGGTATAACCGTTCGGCTCCGAGCGCGCGACATGCACGCCGGCCACCATGCCCGAGCCGCCGACGCGGTTCTCGATCACCACCGGGACGCCGAGCCGGGACTGCAGCTCCGGCGCCAGCGCGCGGGCCGGCAGATCGGACAGACCGCCGGCGGGATACGAAACCACGAGCGTAACCGGACGGTTCGGGTAGCGGTCGCCCTGCGCCACCGCGGTGGCCGGCAGCGCCATCGCCGCGATGCACAACAGGGCCGACACGATTCGCCGTCGCGGCATCGCCCGAAACCCCTCGCCCGGTTGACGATCCATACCGCTACTCAACAGCCTTTGCGGTCACAAGCCATCACGGCGCATTGTCGCAATGTGGCCGCGGCTTTGCGCACGAGATGAGCAACGGTAAGCTCCCCGTCCGTCTCGCCCTGGATCGCTCATCACCATGACCGAAACGCCGCTGCTCATCCCCGCGCTGGGCGCCGTCTATGGCGCGCTCGCGCCATGGGTCGAGGCGGCGCTGCGCGTTGCGGTCGGCGCGCTGATGGTGCCGCACGGCATGCGGATGTGTCTCGGCTACTTCAAGGGCACCGGCGGCCCGGTCGACAACGTTCCGGCGGTCGCCGCGCTTTACGACCGCAAGGGGTTTCACCCCGGCTGGTTCTGGGCCTATGGCACGGTGCTGACGCAGTTCGTCGCCGCGCCCTGCGTGGCGCTCGGGCTGTTCACCCGGCCGATGGCGCTGCCGTTGTTCGCGCTGCTGGCGCTGTCGGCCTGGGACCATCTGAAATACGACGGCTGGTTCTGGAACCGGATGGGCATCGAATATCCGGGCCTGTGGGCGCTCGGCGCGCTGTATTTTCTCGTCAACGGCGGCGGCAGGATTTCACTCGACCATCTGCTGCTGGGCTTCGAGTTCTGAGGAGCGGACAATGGCGGACAATCTCGCACAGGCACGGCACGATCTCGCGGTCGCCAATCGCATCGTCGCCCACGAAGGCATCATCGACGCGTTCGGCCATGTCAGCATGCGGCATCCGACCAAGCCCGACCGCTACCTGATCTCGCGCTCGCGTTCGCCCGAGGTGGTCGAGGCCGCCGACATCTACGAATACACGCTCGACAGCGAACCGCTGACGCCCCTGCCGCAGGGCATCCGCGGCTATGGCGAGCTCGTCATTCATGGCGAGATCTACAAGGCGCGGCCGGATGTGAACGCGGTCGCGCACCATCACAGCATGGCGTTCCTGCCGTTCTGCAATTCCGGCGAGGCGCTGCTGCCGCTCTATCACATGGGCGCGCAGATCGGCGAGAAGGTGCCGTTCTGGGACAGCCGCGACGAGTTCGGCGACACCTGCCTGCTGGTGCTGAAGCCGGAGGAAGGCGCGTCGCTCGCCCGCGCGCTCGGGCCCTACTGGCTGGTGCTGATGCGCCGTCACGGCGCAACGGTCGCGGGAAAAAACCTCATCGAGCTGGTGTTTCGCAGCATCTACAGCGTGCGCAACGCCGAGCTTCAGCTCACCTGCAAGGCGCAAGGCCAACCCTTGAGCCCGCTGACGCCGGGTGAAGCGAAGATGGCCTGGGACCGCAACCTCGAGCCGCGGCCGCAGGCGCGCGCCTGGGAATACTGGTCGACGCGCCTGAAGAAGGCCGGCGAATACCCGCCGGGCGCGCCCAAAGCCCGCGCCAAGGCTGCGCCCGTACGCGGCACGAAGCGTAAGAAGCGCTGACGCGATGCGACGCGCCGGATTTGGCGCCGGATTTGGCGCCGGATTTGATGAAAATTGGAATTGGCTTCGAGGAAAATCCTGCGAAGCCGTTTAGCGGCTTGTTGCGGGGGCAGGCCTATACCCTGGTAAGGCATCGAATATTCCCAGGGTTTCACATCCATGCTCAGCGACCGGCGCAGTCACCGCCGTTACACGATCAATCGTATCGCCAAATTCCAGCCGGACGCCTACACGCTGCCGCGCGACTGCATGATCAGCGATATCTCGGACCGCGGCGCGCGGCTGTTTGCCGAGGGCATCGACATCCCCGACCAGTTCCACCTGCTGATCTCCGATGACGACCGCGGCCTGCGCCGGCAGTGCAAGGTGGTCTGGCGGCTGGGCTACGAACTCGGCGTCCAGTTCACCGATCCGATCCCCGCCGGCTGGCGCATCTGAATTTCTGACGCTCCGGGTATGACCGGCACCACCTCGACCTCGATCAGGAGGTCGGGGTGCGAGCGCGCATCTCGACCGTGGTGCTGGTCGAAAGGCGGCGGCCGCCGTGCGCCATACGCCATGCGGGCGTCGACGTTGGCAAAGGCACCGATATTGGTCGTGAACGTCCCGCGTTTTGACGATGTCGGCCGTGGAGGCCGATTGTGACGCCCGATCGTTCAGCCCTCCCCCAATCCGTACCTCCCGGCCGCCGAGGGTGCCACATTCGTGAATTCCGGCGCGTGCGGAAAAAACCGCCACGGGCTTGAACCCACAATGGCGACGTAACCACATAGGGATAACATCCGGTACTCCGCATCCGGCGGAACGATTTGGGACGTATTGGAGTTGATCGGCCGGTTTCCAGGGAGTTTTCGATGCGCAGGTTCCTGCTCGCGACCACCGCCGCGGCCGTGGTGTTGACATTGTCCGGCAGGGCCCAGGCCGAGCCCGACTACACGCTCTTCTCGCCGCGGAAGTTCGTCCACGACCAGACCCAAAACAACCAAAGCCCGGCCGCGTCCGGCAAAACCACGGTGGCGCAAGCGGACCAAGGCGCGAAGCCTGCCGCCGCGGACCAGACCGCCAAGGCCGCCCCGGTCGAGCTCGGCCCGATCGAGCAGCAACTGAAAGAACTCGCCGAAAGCCGGCTGCAGCAGTACGTGCCGCGCGAGCAGGATCGCGCCGGCGTGCTGGCCTTCTACCGCGACCGAAATTTCGCCCCGATCTGGACCGCCGAGCGCAAGGCGCAGCCGCGTGCCGAGCAGGCCTCGAGCTTCCTCGCCAAGGTCGGCGCCGACGGCCTCGACCCCGCCGACTACCCCGCGCCGAAATTCGACAATGCCGATCCGGCCAAGCTCGCCGCCGACGAGCTGACGATGACAAATTCCGTGCTGACCTTCGCGCGCCACGCCAGCATCGGCCGCGTCGCCTTCACCCGCGTCAGCGGCGCCGTCTATTTCGACCAGAAGGCGCCCGACGCCGCCGAAGTCTTGAACAAGCTTGCCGAGAGCGCCGATGTTCGCGCGACCCTCGATGCATTCAATCCGCAGCACCCGGCTTACAAGGCGCTCAAGGCGCAGCTCGCCGCGGCGCGCCGCGGCAAATTCTCCGAGATCGACAACAACCGCGGTCCCGTGAAGGCCGCGGCCGAGCCGACCAAGGAAACCAAATCCAAGCGCAAATCGAAGGGCGCAACGGAAGACCAGATCGAAGCAAAGCCGGCCGCGGCCAATATCGACACGATCATCGCCAACCTCGAACGCTGGCGCTGGATGCCGCACGATCTCGGCCCGACCTATGTGATGGTCAACATCCCGGACTTCACGCTGAAGGTGGTGCAGGACGGCAAGCCCGTCTGGCACACCAAGATCGTCGCCGGCAAGGTCGGCAACCAGGCCACGCCCTTGCTGACCGAGACGATGAAGTTCATCACCGTCAATCCGACCTGGAACGTGCCGCCGTCGATCATCCGGAACGAGTACCTGCCGGCGCTGGCGCGCGATCCCAACGCGCTCGCCCGCATCGGCCTGCAGGTCGGCCGCAATGCCGACGGCTCGATCCGCATCTATCAGCCGCCCGGCGAGAGAAATGCGCTTGGCCGCATCCGTTTCAACTTCCCGAACCGCTTCCTCGTGTACCAGCACGACACGCCGGACAAGAAGCTGTTCGACCACACCGTGCGCGCCTACAGCCATGGCTGCATGCGGGTGCAGAACCCGGACAAGTATGCCGAAGTGCTGCTCGGCGTTTCGCAGCCCGAGGAGCGCTACACCGCGGATCGCATCCAGGCGATGTACGGCAAGGGCGAGCGGACGATCAATTTCAAGAATCCGATCCCGGTCTACCTCACCTATCAGACCGCGTTCGTCGACGACGCCGGGCAGCTGCAGGCCCGCGCCGACCTCTACGGCCACGACAAGGAGATCACCCGGATCCTGCACGGCGAGCGCCGCGTCGCGGATATCCCGGTGCGACGCAACTACAGCAACTCCGGCGGCGGCAGGCCATCGACCACGTACCGCACCGTGCGGCGCGACGACTACTACCAGGACAACTGGGGATATTCGGGCGGCGGTTGGGGTGGTGGCTGGGGCGGCCGCGGCGGCGGCTTCCGGCAGAGCTCGCAGAATTTCTTCCAGCCGCGCTTCGGCACCTGGTAAATCTACGGGACAAGGCTGTTTCGACACCGCCGCCACGCCCGGGCGGCGGTTTTGCTTTTAGGTCAGCGCGCCCGGCTGGCGCGGCCGACCAGCGCATTGGCGCCGATCGCAAGCACGAACAGCACCGCCAGCGCCGCATACATGCGCGGCATGTCGAAGGTGTTGTAGGCGTCGATGATCAGGAAGCCGATACCGCGGTTGGACAGCTTGGTCTCGGCGAGCAGCGTGCCGATCAGCGCCACGCCCATGCCCAGCCGCACGCCGTTGACGATCGGCTCGCGCATCGCCGGCAAATAGATTTTCGTCACCATCTGCCAGGTGCTGAGCCGGAAGCTCCGGCCGACGCGGATCAGCACGTTGTCGATCTGGCGCATGCCGGCGGCGACGCTCAGCGCGATCGGAAAGAAGCACGACATTGTGCCCATCGCCACCTTGGATTCGGGACCAACGCCGAACCACATGATCATGATCGGAAAGAACACGATCTTCGGCGTCGGCCCGAGATAGTAGAGATAGCGCTCGAAGGCGGCGCTGACGAATGGATTGGCGCCGAGCGCAAGCCCGACCAGCAGCCCGGACAGCCCGCCAATCACCATCGCCACAACGACCTCGGCCATGGTGACGTAAAGGTGCCAGTAGAATGCCGGAATGACGAAGTCGCGCTTCCATCCGCCGATGCCGACCGGCCATTTCAGGTCGGCGTGGCCAAGAAGCTCCATCAGCGACTGACCGATCGTCAGCAGCGACGGCGTCACCCTGCCCAGGATCGCGTTGAGCGAGCCCACCGCGGTTGTCGGCGCACCGAATGCCGAGAGAACGGCATTCCTGATGACGTCGACGCACCAAGCGATGGTGCCGACCGACTCCCACAGCACGACCGCGGCGACGATAATGGCGATGCGCAGCCACGTCACCGGGCTGATGAGCGGAGCCGCCGCATGCGACGCCTGGGTCAGGTGCCCGGTCTGAGCCATCGCTCGATCCGTTCGGTGGCCATGAAGAACAGCACGCTGACGAGGACGACGAAGCAGATCGCCGCGTAGGTGCCCGGCAGGTCGTAGCGTTCGGACAGCTCGTTGACGAGCTGTCCGAGTCCGCCGAAATTGATCAGGAACTCGACACCGACGATGTTGATCAGCGCGACGATCATGCCGAGCCGCACGCCGACGAAGATCGTCGGCAGCGCCGCGGGAAACAGTATCTTCCAATAGAGCTGCGAGGGCGTGAGCTTGAAACTCCGCCCCACGTTGATCAGCACCGGCCGCGCGCCCGACAGGCCCTCGAGCGTCTTCAGGATCACCGGCGGCAGCGCCGAGACGAAGGCGATCATGATGATGGTCCAGGCGCTGCGGCCGAACATCACCAGGAACAGCGGATACATCAGAACCAGCGGCGCGGACGCGAGCGCCGCGATCCAGGTCTCGGTGGCGAGCCGGACGATGCGGACGCGGTGCAGCAGCACGCCGAGCGCAATGCCGGCGACGCTCAGCATCAGCGTGGCCATCATCGCCTCGCCGAACGTCAGCATGAAGCGCGAAACCACGTGTTCTTCGGTGACGATGCGCCTGAAGCTCAGCAGGATCTCGGACGGAAGCGGCACGATGAACGGATTGATCAGGCCGGCCCGGATCAGCGCTTCGACCAGGCCGAGCAGGAGCAACAGGCACATGACGCCGAACGCGACGGGCACCGCCTGCGCTCGCATCGTCTTGGCGCTCACGACCTGGCGCTCATGACCTGGCGCTCACGACCTGGCGCTCATGACTTTGCGCTCATGGCTTGCCGCCTCGCGCCGCCCGCACCCGCGACTCGTCGTCCTTCAGCCCCTTGCTCGCCTCCTCCCGCAGGTCGTTCCAGATCTGCGCGACGTAGCGGCCGAAGTCATCGCTGCCGACGATCTCCGAGCTGCGTGGCCGCGGCAGCCTGATCTCGACGATCCGCTTGGTCTTGCCCGGCCGATAGGTCATCACCAGGATGCGGTCGGAGAGCTGCACCGCTTCGGTCAGGTTGTGGGTGATCAGCAGCGTGGTCTGCTTCAGCTGCTGCTGGATCTGCAGCACCTTGTCGCCGAGCAGAAGTCGCGTCTGCTCGTCGAGCGCCGCGAACGGCTCGTCCATCAGGAGAATTTTCGGCTCGGAGGCGAGCGTGCGCGCCATCGACACGCGCTGGCGCATGCCGCCGGAGAGCTCGGCCGGATAGCGCCGCTCGAAGCCACTCAGGCCCACCAGATCGACGAAGTGCCGCGCTTTCTCGTAGCGCGCGGCCTTGGCCATGCCGGCCACCTCGAGGGGGAAGGCGACGTTGTCGATCACCGTGCGCCAGGGGAAGGTCGACTCCTCCTGGAAGATCATGCCGATCGAGGCATGCGGCCCACGCACGGTATCGCCGGCGACGCTGACGCGGCCGTCATAGCCGTCGATCAGCCCGCCGATCACGTTGAACAGCGTGGACTTGCCGCAGCCCGACGGTCCGATCACCGCCAGGAACTCACCCGGCGCGACCGTGAACGACACGTCGTCGACGGCGGTGAGAACACCGTCCGGCGTCTCGAAACGCTTGACGATGTTCTCGACGGAAAGGATCGGATCGGCGGCAGCCATCAAGGTCACCGCCGATCGGGATCAGGTGCCGCGATCGGCCTTGCCGCGGGCCATGGCCGCGGCGGTCGCGGGGCTGTAACCGCCGAGGATGCGCGCGTCGACCACGGCGACGCCGCCGCCTTCGACCACCGCGATCGCTTCCTTGAGCGCCTTCTCGAGCTCGCCCGCGTTCCAGCATGGACCGAAGCCCTTGGCGCCCTGGCCTCTCGAGACCGTGGCGATATCGATGTCCGGATCGCTGATGCGCTGGCCGATCCACTTGTTGTCGACCGGACGATTGCGTGCGACGGCGACACGTTCCTGGTGAACCTCGTCGTTGTAGAATGAGCGATTGTTGGCCACCACGAACAGGATCGGAATGCGGTAATGCACCGCGGTCCACACCGCCGTGCAGCCCATCATGAAGTCGCCGTCGCCGCAGACCGCGATCGGCATGCGGCCGCTGCCCTTGAGCGCCAGCGCAGCGCCAACCGAGATGCCCGGCCCGCCGCCGACGCCGCCGCCGCCGTCGGAGCCGACGTAATCCAGCGGATGGCGGAACGGCCAGAACTCGCCGTGCCACGACAGCGAAACGTGGGCGAGGCAGACGGTGCGGTCGCCGACCGCGTGACGCAGCACGTTGGCCATGTCGGCCGCCGCCATCTCGCTGCCCGGTGCGGGCTTTTCCTTCAGCGGATGCGGCCGCGCCGCGTGCGGCTTCTTCGGCTTGGCGCGGCTGCCGATGGCTGCGACCAGCGCCTCGACGGTCGCGTCGGTCTCAGCCGGGATGAACAGGTCGACGGGCGGCAGGCCCTCGTAGTCCATGCTCCAGCCGTTGTGCAGGTTCTGGTCGAGCGACACCTG
>JAIESI010000038.1 GCA_019746135.1 Xanthobacteraceae bacterium | reverse complement strand
GCAGCCTGAAACGATACCCTCATGTTATCGGAGATCGCGCCACGCCGAATTCCAACCACTTTTCGGACAGCACCCCCCGCCATTCGACGAAGTAATTGGCCGCGATGCCGAGCCGGACCCAGCGTCGCATACCGTCTTTCAATTACCCACATTTCCGGCCATTCGAGGGACGGCGGCCACTGGCGAAATCTTGAGTCAAAAGAATCGCTTGTGATTCATTGCTGAGCACCTGATTCGCGCACGGGGGGTGCTCCATGGGGTTGGTATTGCAGGCTCAAGTGATGAAGCGGGCGCTCGAGCCTTCGTCCATCGCCGAATGCTGGGTTGATCGAGAAACTGCTGGATGCGAATTTAGGGATGCGCGGCTCGGCGACAGATTCCGCAAACTATTGGCACAGATCGGGAGCGCCATGGGGCAAAGCATTCCTCTGGTCTGCCAAGATTGGGCCAACACCAAGGCTGCCTATCGCTTTTTCTCTAATGACCGGGTCAGCGAGGCGGACATTCTGGCAGGTCATTTTCAATCGACTCGTGATCGTGTGGCCGCCACCGATGGCCTCGTTCTTGTCCTGCATGACACCACCGAATTCACATACCAAAGAGAGAAATCCGAGGCGATCGGCATAACCAAAAACATAAACAGCGGACGAGACAAGGCGGGGCGCCTGAGATCGCACACCGTTTGCGGTATCCTCATGCATTCGAGCCTCGCGGCAACGACCGATGGACTGCCGCTCGGACTGACGTCCGTCAAATTCTGGACCCGAAAGAAATTCAAAGGGACCGCCGCCCTCAAGAAAAAGATCAACCCGACGCGCGTTCCTATCGAGAAGAAGGAAAGCATTCGATGGTTGGAGAATCTGAAGCAATCGACCGAGCTTCTGGAAGAACCGGGACGATGCGTTCATATCGGTGATCGCGAGAGCGACATCTACGAACTATTCTGCGCGGCGCAGCAGGTCGGAACGCACTTCCTGATCAGAACCTGTGTCAACCGCTTGGCTGGGGACGGGGATCGCACGATCGCTGAGGAAATGGATGAGGTCGTCGTCAAGGGATTGCATCGCGTCGAAGTTCGAGACAGCAGCGGCGATCCGGAAAAAGCCGTTCTCGAGATCCGGTATCGCAAAATCCGAGTCCTGCCGCCGATCGGAAAGCAGAAGCGATATCCCGCGCTGACGTTAACGGTGATCCATGCCGAGGAGCGCGGGACACCGAAGAACAGAAAGAAAATCGAGTGGAAGCTGATTACCGATCTGCCCGTTCAGTCGCGCAAGGACGCCATTGAGAAGCTCGAATGGTATGCCTTGAGATGGAAGATCGAAGTCTTCCACAAGATTCTTAAATCGGGCTGCAAGGCGGAGGAATCAAAGCTCCGGACCGCCCAGCGACTTGCCAATCTGATCTCGGTCTTTTGCATCCTCAGTTGGCGGGTCTTCTGGATAACCATGCTCAATCGCTCAGCTCCAGGGGCACTGCCGACTCTTGCACTGACCACGACCGAAATCGCCGTGCTCGATCGCCTCGTGAATGACAAGCCGCGAGTGCGACGGAAGACCCTCTCACATTATCTGACCAAAATCGCCAGGCTCGGCGGCTATCTCGCCCGCGCCAACGATCCACCGCCCGGCAACACGGTCATGTGGCGTGGGCTATCGCGCCTGACTGACATCGCGCTCGGGGCCATGGTCGGTGCAGAAATTGTGGGTACGTGTCACATCGGCTTTGCGGATGAGAAAGCGCTTTCGATCCGTATCCTCGCGATAGGCTTTCACGAGCGCGCGGGAGGATACCTTCGGAGCGCGACTAGATCGTTTGGCCCCTTTGCCTCTGCGGCGCCGGCTCTCGACGATGCGTTTGGCGATCAGCAGCTTGCGTCCACGCAGCAAGTTCTTTTCATAGGCCTGGTGCAAGGCCTCCTGCACGCCAATATCGTCCGCTTCGGCAATCTCGACCGCGACGCTGACCGGTATGTTGCCGGCCTCGACCGCCCGCAGAAGGCGTTGCTCTCCCTTGTTGAGTAGGCGGCCAACGCCGCGGACATATTCCAGCGACAACCCCGTCTTCTTAGCGATTTCTGAACTGCTGTAGCCCCGCTGCTTCATGCCGCCGATATCATGAAGGAGATCGATAGCCCGGTGCTGCCGCCGTGCGCAGTTCTCCACGAGGCTCTTGACCATGCACTCTTCAGGCGACGCCTCGATCACGAATGCGGGAATTTCCGACTCGCCGAGTTCGATAAAGGCTTCAAGGCGCCCCTGTCCGCAAACGAGGTCGTAGGGTTTATCGCCATCCGCTCCGTTTTCTGCCACCGTGATTGGCTTCTTGAGGCCCAGCAGGGAGATGTTCTCGACCAGCTCACGAAAGCTCTTCTTGTTGCGCAGCCGCGGATTGATCACCGCAATCCGGGAGACAGGGACAAGATGAACGAAGCCCTGATCCTCTTTCTGCATCACGCTACCTCCTTGAGCGAAACACGCTCGGTCATCTCGAACAGCGGCTCGAGCGTATCGAATAGGTAAGAATCGAGAGAAATGCCGTTGTGCTCGGCGACGCGCAGCACGTCCCGGTCCATGTCAATGCTAGGCAGGATCAAGTAATCACGCGCCTGGGCGTTCAAACGGTTCATCCGGACGGCGACCGTCACGTCGGGATAGAGCCCTCGATCGAGGCGAATCGTCCAGCGCAGCGATCCTGCGGGCGTTTCATGGCATCGAACCACCGCGACGGAAACGGAGAATTCTTCGTTGATCATGAGCAAGTCTGAGGCGGCGTCCTGGGTGACTCTGCCGCCAGCCTGCTCGATTCCCGCAATCACGCCGGCAACCACGTCAGGGTGCAGGCGCCGCAAATGGCGGTTCACCTCGACGTAGCCATAGTCGCGGTCCGGCGAATAGCCGATGAGTTGGTAGGCCCTCAGAAGCGAGCCGAAGCGGCTTTGGTAGGCACTGCTTGAAGGGGCATCCGGCGCTTCATCTATGATGAGGCCAGACAAGCAGCCTTTGTGCGCGAGGATGCTGCGCAGCGCGTTAAGAAGCTCACCGTCCGTCAACCTTCGGGAGCGGGCACGGATGATATCCTGTGCGGCATCGAAAAGGCCTCGCTCAATGATGGGCTCGAAAACGCCATCCGCCCGAACCCACAGGTTGGCGGTATTCCTGACGCGCCGCTGCTTGAGTTTAAACGACCCGCGATTCCAAACGTTGTTGCCGATATACTTTTCGTTGATAAGAAGCTGGTGGACAGTGCCTCGTGTCCATGCACGCCCGAGGTCGGTCAGAATCAGCTGCCGATTGAGGCGGGCCGCGATATCCGCTTCGCTTAGCCCGGCGCGAACGAAGTCTCTATAAATTCCCTGCACAATCGCGATCTCTGTTGCAGGTCCCGGAACTAGCACCACGCGATCTGTCTGAATGCTTTTGTGCTGGTTGCGGGCGAGCACGCCTTTCGGGGCGCCATTTTCGTCAATCAATTGCCGGCGGAGGCCGAAACCGGGAGGGCCGCCCTGGCGGTACCCGAGGTTGATCAACCGACTCTGCCCGGCGAATACTTTGACCGACAGCTCGCGGCTGTATTCCGCCGCCATGCGCCGCTTGACGACCTTCTGAACGTCAGACCCGATGCTTCCGTCGTTCTCGAATTGCTCCGCGCAATAGGCGACCTGCACCCCGGCAGCACGGCAGGCGTATTCGTAGGCAGCAGGCTCATCCGAATCCTGAAAGCGGCCCCAGCGACTGATGTCGTAAACCAGAATAACGGCATAATCGGCGCTGCCCGATCTCACGTCCGCGAGGAGTTGCTGCAGACCGGTGCGGCCGTCGATGCTCAGCCCACTGCGGCCGGCGTCGGTATAGGTACGAACAATTTCCATTCCACGTTGTTCGGCGTAACGACGGATAGCGTCCGACTGGTTCTCGGTCGAGTATTTCTGATGCTCGGTGGACATGCGGACATATTGTGCCGCCCGCACGGGTTCTCCGGACGCTTCTACATTTCCGCGACCGCTCCCACGGCCCTGGCCACGATGTGTCGGCACCCGAAATCCAACCAGTCCAGTCCGAAGTGTCGCGAGGGGGACACCGCTGCGGCCCTATTCTTTGCTCGTGGACAATAGAAGGACAGGACGGAAAGATGTTGCCGAAGAAGGGCAGAATTTTTCGCAACGGCAGCGGCGACAACGCCCCAAGGCTTGTTTACGCGCGGGCTATTCGCGATGCGCTGCGGAGCGAGCTCAGGACGACGCGTCATGCCAACAAGGTGGTGCGGCAGTGGACTGGAGCTGGGGAGCGGACAATCAAGAACTGGTTCGACGGCACATGTGGGCCACGAGGCGAGCACCTATTGTTACTCGCGTTTCACTCTGATCGCGTATTTGAGTGCATCTTGATGCTATGCGAGCCGTCTGCATTGGCGTGTACGATCCTTGCCCTAACCATCGACATGCCGAGCAATCAAATTGACTGTCATTCGCGCCGTGATTGCGGCGAGCGTCCATCCAAGATGCCCATGGCCGGTGTTATAGAACACGCGTGGACGTCTGCTCGCCTTCACAACTGGCATCATGGTTGCCACCATGGGCCGTGGTCCTGTCCACGGGACGACTCTATCCGTTTCCACTTCAGGAAAGAGCCGGCGCGTCCAATTGACTAACGGTACGATGCGGTATGCCCGAACCGTATGCTGGGGCCTGCAAGTTCGCCTCCTGCCCAGGCGGCCGCGTCGGCCGCCATTCGCGAGTTCGCTGGAGAAGGCCTTCAGTTTTTCGTTGTAAGCAGGGCAAGGTTGTCTGCAGCGTAGGTCTTGAGCGAACGCGGCGGTCTGCCTGTCAGGGTCTGGACATCGCCGGTAACGGCTGCGGTCCAATTTTGACGGACAGGGTGGAAGATCGAGGCGAGGAAGGCCGCATAATCGGCCGAAAGGCCGGCGTCGGTCAGGATGCCGATGAAGGTTTCGTCATTGATGGCGTTGTAGGTGACCGGCTTGCCAATAGCCTCCGAGAGGATTCTTGCTGCGTCCGCGTAGGACAGCGCTTCCGGGCCGGTGAGATTGAAGGCCTTGCCATTGAAGGAGTCGTTTGTGAGGGCAGCGGCAGCGCCTTCGGCGATATCGCGGGCATCGATGAAGCTCGACTTCCCTTCGCCGGCAGGCAGGGCGATCTGGCCGTGGTCGATACCGGCCTTCCAAAAGGTGTGGAAATTGTTTGCAAACCAGTTCGGACGCAGGATGACGTAGGGTGTTGCGGACTTCTCCAGCGCGATCTCGACTTGGCGGTAGGGGATGGAATCATCTGCATCGACCCCGAAGACGCTTTGCAGCACGACCTTCACTTTGCGGCTCGCCGCCGTCTGGATGACCGGCAGGAGCAACTCCTTCGAATTCGCGTAGCCGCTCGGCAGCAGGACATAGACCCGGTCCACGCCATCGAAAGCTGATTCGAAGCTTGCCGGCGTGCCGAATTCCAAGGCCACGCCTTCCGCGCCTTCCACAGACCGACCGGTGCGGGATCCTGCCTTGACCGGGTGGCCCTTGTTCAGGAGCTCCTTCACCAAGGGGCGGCCGACCGTGCCAGTCGCGCCGATAACGAGAACTTTGCCTTTCATTGTCGTCTCTTCGGTATCTATTGGAAACTATCTATCGAAAGGATAGATAGCGCCGTGATAGAAACGTGGAAGAGAGCACTTTTTCCTCACCTGGTTTCCGTCGGGAAACCAATGTCGAAAGCAGAATCCATGAGGCCGATGCAACATGCCTACAACGTCTATGAAGATCGCTGTCCCACCCGGCTGTTGCTGGACCGGCTGGCAGACAAATGGGCGCTTCTGATCCTCGACCGGCTTGAGGACGGTCCGGTTCGGTTCAACCACATCCGTCGTGATATCAAGGGGATATCGCAGAAGGTGCTGTCGCAGACACTAAAGAAGCTTGAACGCGATGGGCTGGTTTCGCGCACCATCTTCCCGACGGTGCCTGTCACAGTGGAATACGCGCTCACTCCGCTTGGCCGGACGCTGACGAAGACTGTTTCGGCGCTGACGCATTGGGCCGAGCGGAACATGGAAGCGGTGCTTTCCGCGCAGCAAGCCTATGACAAAGTCGTTTCGCGTTTGCGGTGAGCGGGATCACGTCCGCTGCACGGACAATGGCCGGGAAGGATTGTAGTATGCGCACCCTGTACCTTTCGGGCAGACCTGTCAGCACAGTGTCTGTGCAGGGGCGTAAAGACCATGCCAAGCGTACCGTCGATCGGTATTCCAGTCTCGGTGAATTTTCGGATCGACCGGAACTCTCGCAGACCAAAAGATCCAATTAATCTGCCAAATTTTCCAAGATATCTTGGATTGGTCGCGAGGAACGCTGCCAGGGTGGCAAAGACTGAAACGATCACCCGCTCGTGTGAGTTGACCTTGGCCGCAGATGCGTTAGCGAAATCTTCACTTCGAGAGATTTGTGGTGACAAGCGAGAGCAGCTCATTCAGCCGCCGCACGTCGCTGGATGAAATGCCGCGCGTGGCACGTGCGTTGATCTTTTCGCCAAGTGGCAGCAGGCGGCGCTTCAACTCTCTCCCGGCAGGCGTCAGGTGAATAATTGATTTGCGCCGATCCATGTCCTCGCGCTCGCGAATGATGAGCTTATTGGCTTCCATTGCGGCGAGTACTGAGGTTAGCGATGCTTTTTCGACTTGCATGCGTTGTGCGATCTCAACCTGACTTAGGCCCTCTTCTTGCCAGAGGACACGCAAAGCTGACCATTGGCTCGTGGTGATGCCGGTGTCGTTGAGTTCGGCCGCCAGCGCCTTCACGAAGGCGCGATAAGAGTATCGAATCTGGTAGCCGAGACTGCTCTTGGCGTGCTCTGGCTCAAGCCCCACTGAACGCTCTCCAGAGAAATTCCGCCGCGCATTTTTCGTGCCGTCGACACCTCTACGCGAGGCCATGTTCGCCCTCCTGGATTGCGGGGCAGCCGACGAAGAACCGCCGGCGACCAGGAAACTCGGTTTTCCTTATCAATTGCGCAAATTTCTGATCGTTCAGGATCATCGCCGGCACTCAGACCAATGACAGCCGTATCACTCCGGCTTTGCGGCGGTCATCAAGCAAGTGCCGGAGATGCGGTCGCTGCGAGATCGGGCTTTGCCATGCGCTCTGCCGAGGAGATCGTATTTACGAGCAACATCGTCACCGTCATGGGGCCGACCCCGCCCGGCACCGGCGTGATATAGGACGCCTTCTGTCGAACGCCTTCGAAATCGACATCGCCAACGAGGCGGCCGTCCGGAAGGCGGTTGATACCGACATCGATGACGGCAGCACCGGTGCGCACCATCTGCGGCACGATAAGATTCGGGTGGCCCGCGGCGACCACCAAAATGTCGGCGAGGATCGTAAACTGCGCGAGATCGCGCGTCTTTGCATGACAAATGCAAACGGTGGCATCCCGCTGCATCAGCATCAGCGCCATCGGCTTTCCGACAATATTGCTCGCGCCGACAACAACTACGTTCTGGCCTTCAAGCGGGATATTTTCGTGCTCGAGCAGCCGCACGACACCATAGGGTGTGCATGGCGGAAACACCGTATTGCCGATTATCAAGCCGCCTACGTTGTAGAGATGGAAGCCATCGACGTCCTTCTCCGGGCTGATTGCACTCAGCAGGTCGTCGATCTTGAACTGCGGCGGCAGCGGAAGCTGCACCAGGATCCCGTGCGTCAGGGGATCGGCATTAAGTTCTCGGATTTTGGCGATTACCGTCGCCGGATCGGCGTCGGCCGGGAACGGGATCACGGCGGAACGGATGGTGACTTCCGCGCTCGCGCGCACCTTGTTGCGCACATAGACCTTCGATGCGGGATTATCCCCGACGATGATCACCGCGAGGCCAGGCGTGACGCCATAGTGTTGCTTCAGCACAAGAGTACGCTGGCGGCACTCGGCCCTGATCTTCTGGCCAACCGCATTTCCATCGATGACTTTGGCGACCATTTCCTTACCGTGACGTTGTTGGAGGCATGCTTTGGATTTGGGTCAGGCGCTGGCGTAGTCGTCAGTTGATGCGATCAGGGTCATTGCTGCTCAGCAAGAAAATGACAGCGAGAGCGATCGCTTCCAAGCGATGCTGATTCGACTATCGTCTTCGGCGAGAGGTGTCGCCCTTCACATACGGATCAGATGTTCTCCGGTGGCGAGACGGTAATCTCGTCAGCGCGGCTTTCGGAGAGGTAGTGTACGACACGCTCGCGGAACAACATGGCATGCTGCCGGCCGAGTTGTTCAGCCCCAGCGGCGTCGCGGCGAGTGATTGCGTCGACCATCGCGCGATGTTCAGCGTCAACCTTGGCGAAATATTGCTTGTAGGCTGCACTCTTTAGTGGTCCTTGTTCATATGCGGTCCGTGCCAGACGCATCGACGAATTGAGCAGGCTCTCATACCAGCTTTCGATCAGCGCGTTACCGCAGGCGCGACCGATTGCGATATGGAATAGCTTGTTGGTCTCGCTCATCGCGCGAGTGTCGTCGACGGTCATTGCCTTGGTGAATTCTGCACAACATTCCGACATGGTGCGCAAATGCTGTTCGGTTCGCCGCTCCGCCGCCCAGTGGTTCACGGTGCGCTGTGCAAGCTCCAGCGCCTCAAGTATTTGCGGCACTTCATTTGCATCGAGAGAAGCGACGCGCGGGCCCTTGTTGGGGAGAAGCTCAACCAGACCTTCCGATGACAGCCGAATCAGCGCTTCACGCACCGGCGTGCGCGATACCTTGAACTCCTTCACGAGATCAAGCTCGTCGATATCCGCATGGGGTGCCAGTTCGAGGCTCAAGATTCGTTCGCGGAGCTTTTCGAACACGATCTGTGCGCCGGTGCCTCGCGGCCTACCGACGCCCCTGCGCTGAGGTCGTGGTGCACGCATCGCGCGCGCGGTCGACAATTTTGTGATGGCCATCGTCAGTCACCTGTAGGGCGTACACACCGTGATTCGTTATATCACGGCCCGCGTTGGGTGCGCTGCGCCACGCGGTGCTTTTACGAGACATGGCGGAGCTTTTCCGCCAACGCGCCTTTGATGATTTTGCGGGTCGGCGTCATCGGCATTTCTTCGATCAGCTCCAGGCGCTCAGGCCAGCGCATCTTGGCAACGCCATTGTGCTCAAGATAGGCATTGATCTCGTCGAGGCTGATCGAACTGCCCGGTCGCGGTACGACAAAGAGGCAAGCCTTTTCGCCATAGACGTCGTCAGGCATAGGCACGATGGCCGATTGCATGACCTTATCATGGGAATCGACGAGGTTCTCGATCTCCGTGGGATTGATCTTGATGCCGCCACGGTTGATCAAATCCTTGACGCGGCCGCAGATGGCAATGTTGCCGTCCACGTCGATGGTAGCGAGATCGCCAGTACGGAACCAGCCATCCGCCGTGAACGCATCGCGGTTCGCGGCGTCGTTCTTGAGATACCCGGACATAATTGAATAGCCGAAAAGCTGCAGCTCGCCTTCCTTACCGGCCGGCAGGACGGCATCATTTGATGCGACCCTGGCCTTGATGCCGCGTGTGGCGCGGCCAACGGAATAGTGCCGCACCTCTGTGCCGGCATCGATGGGCGTCTGCGCCACCAGTACGCATTCAGTCATGCCGAATAGACCCCCAGCGCGGCCGTTCGGCATTCGGTCCTCGAGCGCCTTGGCGACTTCGGGCGGACACACCGAGCCGGCGATGACCACTTCGCGGATGCTGGAGAGATCAACGCCGTCGAGGAGGCCGCCCTTGAGCGCAGCAGCGACGTGCGCAGGCGCTGTAAATACGACTGTGGGCTTGCCTTCCGCGATTGTACGAACGTAGTCGACCGGCGTGTACAGCGGTAGCAAGACGATGGGCGCGCCGTTGACGACGGCATTGGCGACGCAACACAGGCCGAAAACGTGAGTGAACGGTGGCGCGATCATGACACGATCTGCGGAGGCGAGTCGGATCGTCTCGCTGTAAATGCGGCCGTTGCCGACGATCGTCTCTGAGGTGCGCATGACGCCTTTGGGCGACGCCGAGGTGCCAGAGGTGAAGCAGAGGAGGCATGGATCGGACGCTGAGAAGCTGCCAGACACCGGAGCTTCACCGGCTCCGTCCATCAGCTGCTCCATGGAGAGGCAGCCTTTCGGCGTCTTGCCGTAAGCTACGATGACATGTTTTAGCGTGGGCACCTCGCCGACGAGGCCAAGCATGGTCGCGGGCGCGTCGTACTTGTCGCCAGGCGGCGTGCAAATAACCGCACTCGCCTCGGCGAATTGCATCAGCGGCCGCATCTCGCCGGCACGATAAGGCATGTGCAGCGTGCACAGAACGCCACCCATCATCACAACGCCGAAATAGGCAATCAGGAATTCGGGGTGGCTCGGAAGTTGGATGGCGATCACGTCGCCTTTGCGGAGGCCCAATTTAAGCAGCGCATTTGCGAAGCGGCGCGACTTCGCAAGTGTATCGCGATAGGTGAGGGAGAGGCCTCCCGGGACGAACATCGCAATGTTGTCCGGCGTCTCGCGCGCCCATTTGTCGATGTAGTCGGGCAGCCGCTCATCATTCCAAAGGCCGTCGGCGCGGAATTGACGTTGCAGTTCGGGAGCGTGTGGAAGATACGCGGACGATGACATGATCACCCCCAGGTGTTGACTAGTACTTTAGCGACGAACTCTTCGACGATCGCAGCACACTTTTGCGGACGCTCGAGCTGAAGGAAATGTGTCGCGTCTTGAACGTCACGGAACTGAAAGCCGCCATCGGTGGCGACGCAGCGTGCGACATTGGCAAGGCAATGGTTCTCATCCAGAGCGGAGATGCCAGCGACGATGCATACCGGCAGCTTTACAGATGTGACGCGGCCCCAGGCATCGCCGACGTTCCGCAGTCGAAACGTCTCGGATTCGAATTCACGCGCGCAGGCGAGATCGAAGACGCTGCGGTCGGGATTCCACCTTAGCGTTGCGGCAGCCAAACCGTAGAGCGTTTGATCGTTAATCCGGCTGAACGAATGGCGGCGGCGCAGACTCATCACCAGATCTTCAATCCGGGCGAACGATTCCCGACGTCGCGCCGCGCCTTCGGCGAGATCGCGGTGCATATCGATGAAGGGCTGGGATTCAGGATGATCAAGCCGCGGAGGCGTAGGTGGCTCGAACGCCACCAGGGCGCGCCAATTGGTCTCATTCTCCGAGGCATGGATCAGGGCCGTGAGCGCGCTCATGGAGTGAAACACACCGACGCTCGGGGCCGGGCCGAGTTCGTCGTCGATCGCCCCTATGATCCGCCCGAAGTCGCCTATGAACTGCGGCCAGTTCCGCCGTGGACCCTGGTAGGGGCTGCTCAGTCCATGGTGTCGGAAATCGAAGACGACGACCTGATAGCGCGGGATTAGACGTTCCCAGAACGGCGCATAAGCGTCGATTGCGAGTCCATTGCCATGGCTCAAGATGAGGCGTGGTCCGTTGCCATAAACACGCACCCTGATCGTTGCGTCATCCTCGAGCGAGACATTGAAGCGGCGTTGCGGCGCCGGAACGCTTTCTTTGAGTTGGTGCGCCACCGTCAGCATGCGCGTCCTGATCAATCCGGAAACCGTTGCGGATAGTGCTTGCGGATGAAGTCATGCGTGAATTTTCCCATCTGCACGTCATGTGCGAGTGCGTCGAGTGCGCGCTGATCCGGCGGGCCATAAGGGAGTCGACTTCGTATTCGAAACCGTCGGCGGCGAAATGTTCGCCAACACTTTGCGCACACTGGCATTCGGCGGGAACCTCGTCGTTATCGGTTTCGCCAGCGCCGACATTCCAAGTGCCAAAGCCAATTATCTTCTCTACAAGAATCTGGGTGTGCTTGGCGCGCCACTCGATATTCAGTTCGATTACGAGTATCCGAAGATGGTGGAAGGCGTCAGGCTTGTGCAGGACCTGTACCTTAAGGGCAAGGTCAAGCCGAACATCATGACCGTGCTGCCGCTCGAGAGGTTGGCCGAGGCATTCGAGCTGATCACCGGTCGCGAAGTGCGCGGCAAGGTCGTCCTCAAGGTCGGCTGATCATACGGCCAGCAGTCGTCGCTGGGTCTCGTCTTCCGGCTTGAGGTCTGAGGCTGCGCCGCTCCATGCGACGCGGCCTTTCTCCAGGATGTAGGCGTAGTCGACGAGCGCCAGCACGTCTGCGAGGTTTTTGTCCACGACCAGAATGGACAGACCGCGCTTTTTGATTTCTGTCAGCACCTCCCAAATGCGCTCGCGCACCAGTGGCGCCAAACCCTCGGTTGCTTCATCGAGAATGATAATGCGTGGCGAAGTGACAAGTGCGCGGCCAATTGCCAGCATCTGCTGCTCGCCACCGGAGAGGAGGCCGCCTGGGCTGCTGCGTCGCTTGGCGAGGCCTGGGAAGAGATCGTAGATTTCGGAGAGCAACCAACTCCGTTCAGTCTCGCGCGGCCGGGCAAAGGCGATGAGTTGCTCTTCCACCGTGAGATGGCGAAAGATGCGCCGTCCCTCCGGCACATAGCCGAATCCGAGCCGGCAGATCTCGTAGTCGGCCAGGGTCTCGAGCTTGGTGCCTTCGAAAGTTACGGATCCCCGTACTGGCCGCAACGCACCCATGATCGTCTTGATTGTGGTGCTCTTGCCCATGCCGTTGCGGCCAAGCAGAGCCACGGCTTGACCAGCAGCAACTTGGAGAGTCACGCCGAACAGCGCTTGGCTCGAGCCGTAGGCCACTTCGATCGTGTCGACCTGCAACATCAGGATGCCGCCTTGGTTCCGAAATAGGCCGCACGGACGGTCTCATCCTGGCGCACGGCCTCGGGCGTGTCGGTGGCGATCGGCGTACCCATCACCATCACCGTCAGGCGATCGGCGAGCGAGAATACGGCGTCCAGGTCGTGCTCTATCAGCAGCATCGTATGCTGGCTCTTGATGGCGCGCAGCCGCTCGACCATTTCGGCGGTTTCATCTGGCCCCATGCCTGCGAAGGGTTCGTCGAGCAGCAGAATTCGTGGTTTGCCGACGAGCACCATGGCCAGTTCAAGGTGGCGCCTCTCCCCATGCGACAGTTTTGCCGTGGTTCGTTCAGCGAGGTGCTCAATGCCGACCTGCGCGAGCGTCGCGCGCGCAATGTCCTTGAGCTCCTTGTCCGTAATGAGCGGCCGCCAGAAGTTGAACGTGTTGCCGCGCATCGCCTGACACGCCAGCATTGCATTGGCGACCACGGTGAGTTCCGGGAAGACCGAAGTGATTTGAAACGATCGGCGGATGCCGAGTTTTGCGCGCCGCGGGGCCGAGAGCTGCGTCACATCTTCTCCGGCGAGCAAAATTCTGCCTTGGTCGGGCAACACTTCGCCGGAGAGAAGTGAGATCAGTGTGGTCTTTCCGGCACCGTTCGGGCCGATGAGACCATGCACCTCCCCCGGCGCGATTGTGATCGACACATCGCGATTGGCAACAACTCCGCCATAGGATTTCCAGAGGCCTTCGACCTGCATTACCGGTGTGTCAGGCGCGCTGCTCATGGCGCCTCCACAGTGTTGCAAGCGTACGCAGCCCGTTCGGAAGATAGATCGCAACAAGCACCAAGATGGATCCGAGGATCAGCGGCCAGTGATCAGTCTTCTCGCTGATCACAGTTTCGAGGAGTAGGAGGGCGACCGCACCGACCAATGGGCCGCGCAGCGTTCCCATGCCGCCGAGGATCACCATCACCAGCAGTTCGCCGGAGCGTTGCCAGCTTCCGTAGTCAGGCGTGACGAAGCCTGTGACATTGGCGATGAGGGCCCCGGCGAGGCCAGCAACCGCGCCCGCGATCACGAAAGCCACGAGCTTGTAGTAGAAAGTCTCATAGCCGAGTGCGCGCATGCGCATCTCGTTTTGACGGCAGCCCTGAAGCACCAGGCCGAATGGCGAGCTCACCACACGCTGCAAGACGAAGAAGCCGAGTGTCACGGCGACCAGCACGGCAAGGAACATCGTATCGGGGTTGCCAAGGTCGACGCCGCGGAAGAACTCCGACTTAGGGTAGACCTGCAGGCCTTCGTCGCCGCCATAGGTGCTGAGGCCCGTAAAGACGTAGAACACCATTTGCGAAAAGGCGAGCGTGAGGAGGATGAAATAGATGCCTCCCGTGCGCAGCGCCAAGGCGCCAATTCCTGCTGCGAGGACGGAGGACGCGGCGATCGCGACTGGCCATTGCACCAGGCCGTAGGTGATGCCTTCCTTCGCCAGAATGCCGACGGCATAGCCACCGCAGAGCAAGAACACGGCATGACCGAAACTAACCATGCCGGCGTAGCCGACAAGGAGATCAAGACTTGCGGCAGCGAGTGCGTACACGAGGACGCGAGAGCCGATCTCGATCCAAAGCGATTGGCCAAGAAGATGCGCAAGCCCAAACAGAATGAGGCCGCCGACGAATAGGCCCACCGTAAAGCGCTGACCGATGAGCCAACTCATCGCGTCACCGCTGACGGCGGGCGAACAGCCCGCGCGGCTTCAGCACAAGAACGGTCGCCATAATCAGGAAGATGAAGGTCGACGACAGCGCATTCGTAAGCGCTGAGACCGCTGCCGGCGGCATGAGCGCTGTCATCACATCGCCGAGATAGGCGCGGCCCAGCGTATCGGCGAGGCCGACCAAGAGCGCGCCAACAAAAGCGCCTTGGATCGAGCCGAGTCCGCCAATGACGATCACTACGAAGGTGAGGATCAGGATCTGTTCGCCCATGCCGGGGCGCACAGAGAGCAGGGGGCCGGCCATGATGCCGGCAAACGCCGCAAGCGCTGCGCCCAAGCCGAAAACCACGGTGTAAAGCAGTGCGATGTTGATCCCAAGGCTCGCGGATCGAGATCGATCGGGCAGCCCTTGGACAAAGCGCGGCGAACATTCGGCCCGCTCAAGCGCATGACGGCCCGAGCGTCACTCTGATCCGATACAGCTGCAGCGTTGCGAAGCTCTTCGGTGAGGCTGCTCGCAAGATTTCGGTGGCGCGACAGCAGCAACCATTGTTCAGGTCCGGCCCAGAGGGCCGTGCATTCCGCGCTGTGCGCCGCTTGGGGCTCTGTCGGCAGCGTTATGCCGTAATGTGTGTTGAAGTACCCGGCGATGTCGCTGTGCGCGCCGTGCGATGCAATGACCGTGGCGATGCCGAGGTGTTCGATCGGCGTAACGACCAGGCCTGGCCCACCATCAATGCGGCCCAGCCGGCCCGGCTCGAGAATATCGTGCCAGGCGCCGCGCGGATGCCAGGTGGTTTGTATCTCAGACACGGAGGCGCTCCTCGGCAGCATCAACGAATACCGGCGAGCACACTTCGACTTCCGTGTCGCCGTTGCGCAGTGGATCGACCGCGCGGATGCGCTCGCCAATACGCTCCGGCCCGCGACGGAGGAAGCCAAGTCCGATCCACTGCTTAAGCGTCGGAGAGTAAGCGACCGAGGTCATGTAGCCTTCGTCGTACTCTGCCGTTGGAGGCACACCTGTGGGAATGAGGTGAGCGCCGGCTCGCAAACGATCGGAGGAATTGACCGAGCGGAAGCCGATGACCCGCGGCCGTTCGGGATCGAGCAACGCCGGCCGCCCGGCCATGACTCGGCCGATGTAGTCTTTCTTCTTCGACATCATCCGTTCGAGACCGAGATCGCGCGCCGTCGTTTGGCCGTTGAGCTCGTTGCCGGCGACGTGGCCCTTCTCGATGCGCATCACCCCGAGCGCCTCGGTGCCGTAAGGCCGAATGTCGTACGCGCTGCCGGCTGCCATGACGGCCCGAATCGCGGCGTCGCCATAGGCGGCCGGAACAGCGAGTTCGTAAGCCAGCTCGCCGGAAAACGAGATACGAAACAGTCGAGCCGGAATGCCGCCACCCACGGTGACTGCACGAGCGGCCAGATACGGAAATGCTTCATTGGAAATATCGTGCTGGGCATCGACGACGGATCGCAGCACGTCGCGCGAGCGCGGACCCGCAACCGAATATTGCGCCCACTGTTCGGTGACCGAAACCATCTGAACGTCGAGCGACGGCCACAGCGCCTGATGGCAGAATTCAAGATGCTGCATCACACGTCCGGCCTGCGCCGTCGTGGTCGTCATGATGAAGTGATGCTCCCCAATCCGAGAGGTTGTGCCGTCGTCCATGACGAAGCCATCGTCGCGCAGCATCAACCCGTAGCGTGCCTTGCCGACGGCGAGGCCCTTCCAGGCATTGATGTAAATCCGCTCGAGGAATTCGGCGGCGTCCTTGCCCTGGATATCGATCTTGCCGAGCGTCGACACGTCGCATACGCCGACACCACTCCGCACCGCTTCGACCTCGCGAACAACTGCGGTCAGCCAATCGGGATCGTCGGCCTCAGGGAAATATTGCGCGCGGAGCCACAAGCCAGTTTCAACGAACGTTGCGCCGCGCTCTTCCGCCCACGCATGCGAAGGCGTCAGCCGTGTTGGGCGAAATTCCTTGCCTCGATGATGACCGGCAAACGCCCCAAGCGCGACCGGCGTGTAAGGCGGGCGGAACACAGTGGTCCCGGTCTCGCCGATCGAGCGGCCAAGAAGCGCAGCCATCATCGCATGACCCGGCATGTTCGAGGTCTTTCCCTGGTCGGTTGCCATGCCGAGCGTGGTGTAGCGCTTCAGATGTTCAACCGACTGGAAGCCCTCGCGATGCGCGAGTGCGATGTCGCCGTCTGTGACGTCGTTCTGGAAATCCACGAAGGCCTTGCCGCGTGACTGCACACGCCGCCATTGCGGTGCACCGATAACGCTTTCGGGGGCGGTTTTCAGAGTACGCAGCGAACCCACGCTAAATCCGCATTCGGTCGCAGCCTTGCTGCCTAGCGCGAAGCCGTCTTCAAGCGCTTCGGACAGGGTGAAACGTGCTGCTGCGGCGCCGGCGACGCTCATGGTTGGAGGCACGTCATTCGGCACAAAGGTTTGGAGCGCTTCGCTCCATGTCGGCTTGCTGCCGAGATGCGTGGAGAGATGAAGCGTCGGATTCCAGCCGTTCGACATCGCGATGACATCGCAAGGTATGGTGCTGACGCGGCCCGCGGCATCGACGATGTCGACCGCCCGCACCGCGTGGCGGCCGTGGGTGTTGATCACCTGCCCGTTCAGGAACAGACGTGTTCTGGCGAGCCCTTCGGCTACCGCTGGCGCGACGTGCGGGCGGGCATCGACAACGGCGGCGACATCCACGCCAGCGGTTGCGAGATCGCTCGCGGTGCGCCAGCCATCGTCGCCAGTGGTGAACACGACGGCTTGTTGACCGGGCGTGACGCCAAAGCGGTTGATATAGGTGCGCACTGCCGAGGCGAGCATCACTCCTGGCTTGTCATTGCCGCCGAACACGATTGGCCGCTCTATCGCGCCAGCTGCCAGCACCGCGCGCTTCGCCACGATGCGCCAAAGCCGCTGCCGCGGCTGATGGAGGGGCGGCACGGCGATGTGGTCGGAAACGCGCTCGATTGCGCCATAGGTGCCTTGGTCGTACACGCCGAACACCGTGGTGCGCGGCATCACCTGAACATGGGGCAGGCTTGCCAACTCGCTCAGTGTATCGCCGAGCCACACCGTTGCAGGGTGGCCGTCGATTTCGTGGCGCTCCGACAACACGCGTCCGCCGAACTCGAAGTCCTCGTTGCACAGGATCACGCGTGCACCGGCGCGGCCGGCCGCGAGCGCGGCGGCCAATCCCGCCGGTCCGCCGCCGATCACGAGGACATCGCAGAACGCATAGGCCTTTTCGTAGTGATCCGGATCTTCGCCTTCGGCCGCGCGACCGAGACCCGCGGCCCGGCGAATGAGCGGCTCGTAGAGCTTCTCCCAGAACGGCGCGGGCCACATGAAGGTCTTGTAGTAGAAGCCGGCGCTCATGAACGGTGCGAGTGGCGCTGTCATCGACAGTATGTCGAAGCCGAGCGACGGCCAGCGGTTCTGGCTCAAAGCCTCGAGACCGTCGTAGAGCTCGATGGTCGTCGCACGGGTGTTCGGCTCGCGACGGGTGCCGGTACGCAACTCGACGAGCGCGTTTGGCTCTTCGCTGCCGGCCGAAAGAACACCGCGCGGCCGGTGATATTTGAATGAGCGGCCGACAAACCGGACGCCGTTCGCGAGCAATGCCGACGCAAGCGTGTCGCCGGAAAACCCCTGATACAGTTGTCCGTCAAAACGGAAGCGTACTGGCTGCGTGCGATCGATGCGTCCGCCGGAGGGAAGGCGCGCCATCACAAGCCCTCCTGCCGCGCCAGTACGACTTCGCGCGCGGGCTTGACCTTGAAAACGGCATGCGTGCGCGTGTCCCGCTCGACAATGAGCCAGGCGTGACAGCCAGCGCCGTGATACCAGAACTCGCGCACAGGTCCGCGCACGTTTTCACGCGGGTAGAGATAGGCCAGCATTGCGTCGGCCGAAGTGTCGAGCCCGTGGGGCCGCACCGGCGCAGCATCGCCGAGCACTGTGAATTCTTGTCGGTCGCGCTCGCCGCAATGAGGACAAAGAAGTCGCATGGGTTCCTCAGTGCAGGTTCGCCTGCGCGCCGACACCCTTCTCGTCGATCACCGCGCCGGAGGCGAAGCGAGCGAGGTGATAGGCGGCCGCAGCCGGGTGAGGTTCGTTGCGCGCGATAAGATGGGCGAAGCACCATCCGGAAGCTGGCGTCGCCTTGAAGCCGCCGTAACACCAGCCGGCATTGAGGTAGAGGCCTTCGACTGAGGTGCGATCGATGATCGGGCTGCCATCCATCGACATATCCATCACGCCGCCCCAATGGCGCAGTAGGCGTACTCGGCCGAGTGCGGGCCATAACGCCATGGCGCCTTCGAGAACGTCTTCGATCACCGGCAAATTGCCGCGTTGCGCGTATGAGGCATAGCCATCAATGTCGCCGCCGAAGACGAGGCCCCCTTTGTCCGACTGGCTCACATAGAAATGGCCGGCTCCGAATGTCATTACGATGTCGATCAACGGCTTCAATCCTTCCGAGACAAACGCTTGCAGAACGTGGCTTTCGATCGGTAGACGCAACCCCGCCATCGCAGCGGCCCTCGAGGAGTTTCCGGCCACTGCGAGCCCAATCTTTTTGGCGCGGATGAATCCGTGCGTGGTCTCGATGCCGATCACGCGGCCGTGCTCGATGCGAATGCCCGTCATCTCGCAGTTCTGAATGAGATCGACGCCTCGGCGATCAGCGCCGCGCGCGTAGCCCCACACGACTGCATCGTGCCGCGCGGTGCCGCCGCGTGGCTGCAATAACCCGCCCTGAATCGGAAACCGCGCATTGTCGAAGTCGAGAAATGGCACCATCGCCCGCACCTGTTCGCGATCGAGCAACTCGGCGTCAACGCCGTGCAGCCGCATCGCATTGCCGCGTCGTGCCATCGCGTCGCGTTGTGTGTCAGAGTGATAGAGGTTGAGCACGCCACGCTGACTCACCATGGCGTTGTAGTTGAGGTCCTGTTCCAGGCCCTCCCACAGCTTCATCGACCATTCGTAGAACGGAATGTTGCCGGGCAGCAGATAATTGGAGCGAATGATTGTGGTGTTGCGGCCAGCGTTTCCCGAGCCGAGATAGCCCTTCTCGATCACCGCGACGTTGGTGATCCCGTGCTCCTTTGCGAGATAGTAAGCGGTGGCCAGCCCATGCCCGCCTCCGCCAACGATGATTACGTCGTAGGAAGCGCGCGGCGCCGGATCGCGCCAAACCCGGGGCCAGCTGGCGTTGCCGCGGAGGGCCTGGGTGAAAATGCTGAACGCGGAGTAGCGCATCGGGCTCGGACCTTGATTTGCTCCGTAATCGCCCATACAACCGGCATATTCATGTCTCAGAACGACACTCAGTTGTCACTGCGCGACATCGGCGCGCATTTCGACCGATTGCCACAGGTTGTCGGATTCCTTCTGCTGCCCGAATTCGCGCTGATGTCCTACGCCTCGGCGATCGAGCCGTTGCGCGCAGCCAACTCGCTCGCCGGGCGGTCACTTTACGCGTGGCGGCATATCTCGATCGATGGCGCGCCGGTGCTGGCTTCGAACGGCGTCGAGATCAAAGCCGATCACAGCATTGCTGATGACGTTCGGCTCGACACGGTGTTCGTCTGCGCCGGCGGCAATCCGACCACATTCCGGCACCAGCCGACGTTGCGGTGGCTACGGCGTTTGGCGCGCGCCCGCGTGCGGATCGGCGGCGTATCAGGCGGACCATATGTGCTAGCTCGGGCAGGCGTGTTGAACGGCCATCGCTGCACCATCCATTGGGAGCATATGCCGGCCTTTATCGAGGAGTTTCCCGAGCTCGCTGTGACGCGCTCTCTCTATGTCATCGACCGCGACCGGCTGACCTCGTCCGGCGGCATTTCCGCGCTCGACATGATGCACGCGCTCATCGAGCAGGATCATGGCCACGACCTCGCGGCAGCCGTGAGCGAATGGTTTCTGCACACCGAGGTGAGACTCGGCAGTGGTCCGCAGCGGATGAGTGCGCGCGAGCGATTCGACGTCAGCAATCGGCGGCTGTTGCGCGCGCTCGAATACATGGACGCCCATGTTGAAGAGCCCGCGGATCGCGCGAAGCTGTCGGCCGTGGCAGGTGTATCGGTGCGCCAGCTCGAACGATTATTCGTCACGCATCTCGGTTCGACGATCAACGCTCACTACTTGCGCATTCGGCTCGACCGCGCCCGAAACCTGCTGCGCCAGACGGCGCAGCCGGTGCTCGCGATTGCGGTGAGCACAGGCTTCACGACCGCAAGCCACTTCTCTCGCGCCTATCGCCGCGCGTTCGGCCTCTCACCGAAAGCCGAGCGCGCCCGCCAGCCAAAGAGGAACTCGCAAATCATCCAACCGAATTGGGGAAACTGATCAATCTCGCTCGCAAAGAGCCCGTGACGCTGCTCTCTATGCCGCAAACGACGGAGAGCGGAGTAATGCCGAGGTCCTGAGGCAATATCTAGCGCGGTGAGCGCGCACCGGCGGCCGGTTGTTCCCGCGGCAACATCAAATTTCCTCTTCAAAAGTTCTGCATCGGAAACTCAGCTGGGTCGCAAATGACCCGTACCGCAGGGCGGCCCGTCAAGCGTGTCCTCGAGGGCGTATGCGCCCTTGGCAGCGGGCTACTGTTGTCCATTCTCCCGGCGCTGTTGTTGAATCAGTTGTTCCAGAAGACCCAAGTTCGAAGGATCGGGCTTCAATGTTCCCTGCTCGATTCGCCGCGCCAACTCGACGACCGCAGCATTGACCGGTGTTTGCATCCCCATGCGCCTCGCTTTTTCGACGACATGCCCGTTCAGGCCGTCGGCCTCGCTTAGACGCCCCTTCATCCAATCCTGCAGGACGGTTGTCATCGTGTTGGGTAGAGTGAATCCGCTCAACAGGGTGTCGAGCAGGTGCCGTCCGGAAAGTGGTTGGAATTCGGTGCGGCGCGATCTCCGATAACACGAGGGTATCGTTTCAGGCTGC
>JAIESI010000236.1 GCA_019746135.1 Xanthobacteraceae bacterium | reverse complement strand
GGCCTCACTACCTCGGGCCGTCGTTTGCCGCCCGGTTCGATACCGTCGACCGGTGGTCCAGCAGGCTCCCTGCGCACAGGTCATAGTGCCCATAGAGCGGTGTCCGAGGCTTCCCGGGAGTCCGGCCGGCTGAGCCGGACCCGCAGGCGCACCGTTCCTGGCTCTGCCAAACAGGAGCCACCCGGATGGCGCCCCTCAACAGTCAGGATGACTAGAACAAATAAAGAACAAATCGAAGGAGTCAACCCATCAACCGGGAGCTGCCAGGCCCCAAGGCAGCGCGAGGCAGCGCTCAAATCGTCTGGTTGTAGGCGCCGACCTCGGGATGGGTGCGCAGCACGCTGTCGACGGCCTTGAACATCTCGCGCATCCGCGCTTCCGACGCGGGGCTTTCCACCACCACCACCAGCTCGGGCTTGTTCGACGAGGCCCGCACCAGACCCCAGGTGCCGTCCTCGACGGTGACGCGCACGCCGTTGACGGTGACGAGATCGCGGATCGGCTGGCCGGCGACCTTGTCGCCCTTCTGCTGCGCCGCCTGGAAGTGCTTCACCACCTGCTCGACGATGCCGTATTTCTTCTCGTCGTCGCAATGCGGTGACATGGTCGGCGAGCCCCAGGTCTTGGGCAGCGCGTCCTTCAGCTCCGACATCGTCTTTCCGGGATTGCGATCCATCATGTCGCAGATGGCGATCGCGGACACCAGGCCGTCGTCGTAGCCGCGGCCGAACGGCTTGTTGAAGAAGTAATGGCCGGACTTCTCGAAGCCCGCGAGCGCGTTCTTCTCGTTGGTGCGGCGCTTCATGTAGGAGTGGCCGGTCTTCCAGTAGTCGGCCTTCACGCCGTTCTTCTGCAGCACCGGATCGGTGACGTAGAGCCCGGTGGATTTCACGTCGACCACGAAGGTCGAGCCCGGGTGCAGCGTCGACATGTCGCGCGCCAGCATCACGCCGACCTTGTCGGCGAAAATCTCCTCGCCGTGATCGTCGACCACGCCGCAGCGGTCGCCGTCGCCGTCGAAGCCGAGGCCGACGTCGGCCTTGGTGCGGAGCACCTCGTCGCGCATCGCGTGCAGCATTTCGAGGTCTTCGGGATTGGGGTTGTATTTCGGGAACGTGTGGTCGAGCTCGCAGTCAAGCCTGACCACCTCGCAGCCGATCGCCTCGAGCACCTGCGGCGCGAACGCGCCGGCGGTGCCGTTGCCGCAGGCGCAGACCACCTTCAGCTTCCGCTTGAGCTTCGGCCGCTTGGTCAGATCGGCGATGTAGCGCGCCGGGAAATTCTCGACGAAATGGTAGGAGCCGCCGCCCGGCAGCTTGAACGCCGAGTTGAGCACGATCTCCTTCAGCCGCGTCATCTCGTCGGGGCCGAAGGTCAGCGGGCGATTGGCGCCCATCTTCACGCCGGTCCAGCCGTTGTCGTTGTGCGAGGCGGTGACCATGGCGACGCACGGCACGTCGAGCTCGAATTGGGCGAAATACGCCATCGGCGTCACCGCAAGACCGATGTCGTGGACCTTGCAGCCGGCGGCCAGGAGGCCCGAGATCAGCGAGGTTTTGACCGAAGCCGAATAGCCGCGGAAGTCATGGCCGGTGACGATCTCGGGTCTCTGGCCGAGCTCGCGGATCAAGGTGCCAAGCCCCATGCCCAGCGCCTGCAGACCCATCAGGTTGATTTCCTTGCCGAGCAGCCAGCGCGCGTCATATTCGCGGAAGCCGGTGGGCTTCACCATCGGCTCGGACTCGTAGGCATAGGTGTTGGGGGTCAGCGACGGCTTGGGCCTGGGGAACATCGAATCCTCAAAAGTGCGGGCAGCGACAGCCATACCTTAAGGCCGGATGCGACGGAAATACGTCGCAACCCGCCCACCCACGTCAATAACGCAGAAGGATGATGAAACGGCTACTGCTCCAGCGTCAGCCGGCCGCGGTCATGGGTCCACTTTATCCGTGACAGGAACGACATCCCGAGCAGGTTGGTGCTGAGCGCCTCGTCCGGCATCACGAATGCATCAACGTCACGCACGGTGATGCCGTTCAGCTCGACCCGGTCGAGCCGCACGCGGGCGGCCTTGCCGACGCCGTTGGCGGTTTGCGTCCTGTAGGTGTAGTCGCGGGCCGACGGGTGGATGCCGAGCTTGGCCGCAGACTTTTCGTTCAGCGCCACGAAGGACGCGCCGGTGTCGACCATAAACTCGATGGTGCGGCCATCGACGCGGACGTCGGTCTGGAAATGGCCGTGGCGGTCGCTGTTGAGCGTCACGGTGCGATAGTAGTTGCTGGAGGCGGATGGCGCGGGCTCGGGCTTCGTTGCCATCGCCATCGCGTTCCCGCCGGCGGACTGGCCGGACTTGTTGGCGCTGTCGAAATGGCGCGAGAGACCGACGCCGACGATGGCGATGAAAATGAAGAAGCAGAGAATGCCACGCATGACCGCGATCCCCGACCGTCCGGCCTGATGCAACCACGCGGGCAGCCAAGGAAACGCTAACGGCGCGGGATTCGCGGTGCTTCGAGCGGCCGTGGTAACCGCGCGGTTCTAGCGATCGTTCGAATTTTAGCGAATTCGACCCGCAGGCTGCTGAAAAACTCTCCGCGGTCATTCCGGGACGCCGCGAAGCGGCGGGCCCGGAATCCAGTTCGGGAGAAAGTCCCTGCGAAACTGGATTCCGGGCTCGCGCCTTCGGCGCGCCGACGGCTGTCGACGTAAGACTGGATCGCCCGCCTTCGCGGGCGATGACGGCGGTGTAAATGCCGCCCCACGACAGGCGTCATGCCCCGCGAAGGCGGGGCATCCAGTGCTCTGTATTGCGCTCGCGCCTGCTTTACAGCATTGCGCTAAGTCCCCCGCGGCTTGGCGCGGCGGGTGGCGGGGGCGTGCAGCGGATCGTCCGGCCAGGGATGGCGCGGATAGCGGCCGCGCATCTCGGTCTTTACCGCGGCGTAGGAGCCGCGCCAGAAGCCCGGCAGGTCGCGTGTCACCTGCACCGGGCGGTGCGCGGGCGACAAGAGCTCGACGACGAGCTGCACCTTGTTGCGGGCGATGCTCGGATGCCGGTCGAGGCCGAACAGCTCCTGCACCCGGATCGAAAGCTTGGGACCCTCCCCCGCCTCGTAATCGATCGGCACCGACGAGCCGGACGGCGCGGCAAAATGCGTCGGCGCCTCCTCGTCGAGGCGGCGCTTGAGCTCCCATGGCAGCAGCGCCTGGATCGCGGTCGAAAGCTCGTCGGCGGAAACCTGCGAGAGCGCGGTCTTGCCATCGAGCATCGGCACCAGCCATTCGGATGCGCTGGCGGCAAGGCCGGTATCGGACAGGTCGGGCCATTCGTCGCCCTCGGCGCGGCGCAAAAACATCACCCGGTCGCGCCATTGCTGCAGCGGCTTGCTCCAGGGCAAGCGATTGAGCCCGATCCGCACGATGCCCTCGGCGAGCTTGCTTGCAGCCTCCGGCGCGGCGGCGGCCGGGAACGGGCGCTCGGCGAGCGCGATCGCACCCAGCCGTTCGCTGCGGCGGCCGCGCAGGCTCGCGGAGCCGCTGTCGAAGGAAATCTCCTCGCGGCTTTCGATCTTGTCGGCAAAGCGCTCCTCGACCTCCTCGAGCGTGATGGCCGCCGCGGTGAGAATGCGGCCCTGCGCCGCTGTGCCGGACAATTCGGCGACCGCGAGGAACGGCTCGCGCACCAGCGCCGACGCCTGGTCGATGTTGGCGCCACGGCCGTTGGCGAGCAGGAACGCGCCATTGGCACCGCGGCTCTTGGCGATGCGGTCGGGATAGGCGAGCGAGAGGATGGCGCCGACGGAGAGTTCGTCGCCCGGCGTCGGCCCCCTCCCCGCCCCTCCCCCGTAAACGGGGGAGGGAGCAGAGCGTGCTCGCGGCGATGACTCGCCGCCCGCATCTTCCGCCCAGCGCCTGGCCATGCGGCGCGCGTCGTCGCCGCGCCGCGAGCGATCGCGGCGGAACTGGTCGAGGCGATGCGCGAGGTCGATGTCGTCGCCGCCAAGCCCGCGCTCCGACAGGATCGCGGCGATGTCGGCGGCGCGCTGGCCCTGGCCGAGCGCGGCGGCATCCACCACCATGCGCGCCAATCGCGGCGGCAGCGGCAGTTTGCGGAGCTTGCGGCCCTCGTCGGTGATGCGGCCCTGCACGTCGATCGCGCCCAACTCAAAGAGCAGCGCCCTGGCTTCCGCAAGCGCCCCTGAAGGCGGCGGATCAAGGAAGGCGAGCGTCGCCGGGTCGGTCGTGCCCCATTGCGCCAGATCGAGCAGAAGGCCCGACAGATCGGCGGCGAGGATCTCCGGCCGCGCATAGGCTTCGAGCGAAGCGGTCTGCGGCTCGTCCCAGAGCCGGTAGCAGACGCCGGGCTCGGTGCGCCCGGCGCGGCCGCGGCGCTGATCGGCCGAGGCGCGTGACACGCGCACGGTCTCAAGCCGGGTAACGCCGACGTCGGGCTCGAAGCGCGGCACGCGCGCCAAGCCGCCGTCGACGACGATGCGCACGCCCTGGATGGTCAGCGAGGTTTCGGCGATCGAGGTGGCGAGCACCACCTTGCGCCTGCCCTTGGGCGCGGGCGCAATCGCGCGGTCCTGGGTCTGCGCGTCGAGCGCGCCGTAGAGCGTCACCACGTCCACGGCGGGATCGTCGATCCGCTCCTTCAAGAGCGTCTCGGCGCGGCGGATTTCCGCCTGCCCCGGCAGGAACACCAGCGCCGAGCCCGGTTCGGCGCGCAGCGCCCGCGCCACCGCATCGGCGACCTGGCGCTCGATCGGTTCGCGGCTGTCGCGGCCGAGATAGCGCGTCTCGACGGCAAATGCCCGGCCCTCGCTTTCGACCACCGGCGCGTCGCCGAGCAGCTTTGCGACGCGCGCGCCGTCGAGCGTGGCCGACATCGCCAGAACTTTGAGATCGTCGCGCAGGCCAAGCTGCACCTCGCGGGCGAGCGCGAGGCCGAGGTCGGCGTCGAGCGAGCGCTCGTGGAATTCGTCGAACAGCACCGCGGCGATGCCGTCGAGCGACGGATCGTCGAGGATGAGCCGGGTGAAGATGCCTTCGGTGACGACCTCGATGCGGGTTTTGCGCGACACCTTCGAGCCGAAGCGGACGCGAAGCCCGACGGTGTCGCCGACGCTCTCCTTGAGCGTCGCGGCCATCCGCTCGGCGGCGGCGCGCGCGGCGAGCCGGCGCGGCTCCAGCACCAGGATTTTCTTGCCCGCGGCCCACGGCTCGTCGATCAGCACCAGCGGCACACGCGTGGTCTTGCCGGCGCCGGGCGGGGCGACCAGAACCGCGGCGTGATGCTGCCGCAACGCCGCGGTCAGGGCCGGCAGCGCGTCGTCGATCGGCAGGCGTTCGGAAAACTCGATCATGCGGCGAATTGCTGCGCGCTCGGGCCGAGCCTACGAGGGCAAGTGGCGTTCAATGCAATTCAAGCTGCGCAAGGATCACAGCGAGACCCGGCAGCGCCTGCGGCACAAGCCGCACATTCGGCGCGCACTCCACCACCGAGGAATAGCCTTCCGACCGCGGTTCGCGGTGGATGTGGGTCACGAGCTTCACCGCGTCGACCACCCAAAGCTCGGCGATGCCGAAGCCTGTGTAGAGCGTGGATTTGCGGCCGAGATCGTAGCCGAGGCTTGAATCCGCAATCTCGACCACGAGCTTCGCGGTCGCAGCGCTGAGGCCGCGGATGCCGGAAGACTTCGGGTAAAAGACGAAGTCGGGTTCGAGATAGGTGTCGGCGGTGAGGCGGAAGGTGGTTTCTGTGACAAATGTCAGATCGCCCTGCAGCTTGGGCGACCAGTGGTGCGTCAACGCCGCTTTCAGAACTTCATGCTGGTTGCCCTTGGGCGACATCGGAACGATCTCCCCCCCGATCAGTTCGATGCGCTCGTCCTCTTCGAGAATGCCCGCCTCCGTCATCCGCTCAAGCTCGGCCACGGTGAAGCGGCGACGCAGGAGCCCCTCGGCCGCGTTGGTGGTCATCTCGCGCAGGTGGCGGTTCATGGCCCCAATATATCAGATTGCGCCAACCGGCGAAGGGTTCCCGCCTGATGCCAAGGGCGGAGCGTGGACGGCGGATCGATGCCGCGCCATCAGACTCCACGGGCTTCGGACCCATCACCTCGTTCAGCGGCCGAACTCGTGCGCGCGCAGCGCTTCGCCCTACCGAGCCGCGCTTTCAGAAATAAACCCTGACGCCGCCGCGCGCCGTTCCAAAGATGCTGTGGTCGGTCATCGCCGATCCTTCGGCGGCCACGAACAGGCCGAAGCCGTGCGGCGTGAGGTAATCCAGTCCCCAGCCCATATAAGCGCCACCCACGGTGTCGTCGCCCGGCGCGGAGAACAGGAGGCTCTGGCCGATCAGCACGGTGTTGACGGTCTGGCCGCCGAGCCGCTGCATGGCAAGACCGCCGAGCGTGACGGTGGTCTTGAGCCAGCCGCGCGCGGTGATCTCGTCGAACCGCGCCAGCGCCATCTCGAGCCGCCCCTCGAGATTGTGGAACGTCCTCGCCCCGACGCTCAGGTTCTGCGCCGAGCCCGTCTCGCTGTAGCCCGCGTTGTGGCCGACGGCGTAGCGCAGCCGTGCGGCGGGCGTGATCGTGGAGTTGGCCGCGAACGGAATGTGGACGCCATAGGCGATCTCGGGGCTGACGAACCAGCCGTCGTAGCTCGCGGTCGCCGTCTCGAGGCCGCCGGGCGCCAGGTTGTGGGCGACGAGACGCCTGCTGTCGTTGCTGGTGGCGCCGCCGGTGACGACGAAATCGAAGAACTGCGCGCCCTGGTAGATGCGGCCATAAACTCCGGCGAACACGTAGTCGGTCTCGATCGTCTGCGAGTCGAGATCGACCTTCAGCTTGCCCTGGCCGGCGCCGGCGAACACGCCGACCCGCAGGTCGCGTCCGACCTTCTTTTCGAGACCAAGCGCGCCGCCATAGGCGACCGACGTGGCCGGCAGCGTCGGGCCGTCGGCCTGCTGGCGGCGCCCGCCGACGAAGCCCTGCGACCACGCCGAAATGCCGGAGTAACGATCCTCGAACGTCGCGCTCGGAATGCTGCTGGTGCCGTTGTCGCGCGCGTAAGCGAGACCGGCGATGCCGGCAAAGGCGGGCTCCGCCATCGCGGCGATGCCGTTCAACGACGGCGCGAAGGCTGATGCCGCGCCGGCCGGCGGCGGCGCGCCGGTTCCGTTGAAGCGGCTGGTGATCAGCGACGACAGCATGCCGGTGAAGTCGGTCAGCGAACGGTCGGCCAGCGCGTATGCGGTCGGGTCGAGAACGGCGATCTGGGTGCCGTTGATGGCGAACGGCGCGCCACCGGTCGCATTGAGGGACACGCCGCCGCAGACGCAGAACGTCAGCAGCGAGGAAATGTCGCGACCGGTCTGCACGGTGGCAGTGTCGCTAAAGCCGAGAGCGATCGTGCCGATGACGCGCGATCCCGGCTGGAAGATCAATGCGTTGCCGCCGAAAGAAGCGATCGCAACGCCTTCGGTGCCGACGATCCTGCCGGAATTGACCAGCGTTGCGCCGACGGGTGCCAGCAGCACACCGGTGCCGCCGATGATGGTGCCCCTGTTCGCGATAGCGGCGGCATCGCCCGCCACGATGCCAACGCCACCGGTGCCGGTGGCCGAGATGGTGCCCGAATTGTTGATGCTCGCGAACGCGCCGCCAGCGATGTTGATCGCGACACCATTGGTTCCGTTCGCTGTGATGCTGCCCGAATTGTTGATGTTCGCTACGGCGCCACCCCGGAGATCTATGGCGGTGCCGGAGGCGCCGTTCGCCGCGATCGTGCCGGCGTTGTTAACGGTCAGGTTGCCATTCGTTTGCAAAGCAATGCCGCCGGGAATGAAGCCAGCAGCACTGGCCAAGCTTTGAATGGTGCCGAAGTTATTCAGCGTGCCGTTAGTCAGGCTAACTGCGAAATCCTGGACGGGGACCGACGTTCCGGTCGAAGTCACTGTGCCGAAATTCGTGATCGTTCCGCTCAGGGCGCTGATGCCTCTGATGGAGCCTGAAATGGCCCCGAAGTTAGTCACTGTGCCGTCGCCGATGCTGACACCGACGCTCAACACTCCAGTCCCGCTGATCGTACCTCCAGCGTTGTTGACGACTGTCGCGGTGCCGACGTTCACGCCGTTGTCGACACCCTCGATCCTGCCGTTGTTCACGATCGAGCTCGTGCCCGCACCGAAGGTAAACACCGCGTCAGCTGTGCCGGTGATCGTACCGTTGTTGACGAGATTGATATCCGAGGCGGCAATGCCGGACGCATTTGCTCCGACGCCTTCGATAGTCCCACTGTTGTTGATGGTGTTGTTAGTGTCTACGAAGATGCCGTTGTCGGTGCCCGTCACCGTGACGCCGGACAGCACGTTGATGGTGAGACCAGTCTCGACACCGGTGCCATAGCCGTTCGGGGCGTTCTGATTGAGGGTGTCCGTGTCACACACGACCGTGGTGTTGTTCACGGGAGCCGGCGGGGCACACGCGGCGAGCACCGTCCGGGGACTCGGCAGCCAGAAGGCGGCAACGGTGACGGCAAGCGCGAGCGCCAAACGGCGCACGACAAAAACCCCGGGAAATGTGGCCCGAAACTGCATGCGAAACACGACCGCCGCCCCCGCGCGGCACCACCCAAAACCGGGCGGCATCATGCACTGGCCGTGCCCCGTCACAAATGGCGAAAACGCAACAGTGGACGGGATTTAGGCGGCCTTTATTCCCGACCGAAATCCGCAAAATAACGATCGGGACACCGTACGGCCGACCTTAGTCAGGTCGCCGGGCTTCGAAAGCTGCCATTTGGCAGTCGGCTACTTCTCGCGCCGCGAGGGCCGCCCGACGCTTTCGTAAATGAAGCCGCGCTGCGCCAAGTCGCCCGGCGGGTAGATGTTGCGCAGATCGACCACGGCCGGCCGCTCCGTCATCACCTGCTTCAGCCGGTCGAGATCGAGCGCGCGGAACTGCTCCCACTCGGTGACGATGACCAGCGCGTCCGCGCCCGTCGCGCACTCGTAGGCGTCCTCGCAATAGCTCACCTCCGGCAGCACCTTCTTCGCCTGCTCCATGCCGACCGGGTCGTAGGCGCGGACCTTGGCGCCCAGGTCGTGCAGCGCCGTGATCAGCGGGATCGACGGCGCGTCGCGCATGTCGTCGGTGTTCGGCTTGAAGGTCAGCCCCAGCACCGCGACGGTCTTGCCGCGCAGATTGCCGCCGACCGCCGACACCACCTTGCGCGCCATCGCGCGCTTCCTTGTCTCGTTGACGGCGGCGACGGTCTCGACGATGCGCAGCGGCGCCTCGTGGTCCTGGCCGGTCTTGATCAGCGCCAGCGTGTCCTTGGGGAAGCACGAGCCGCCATAACCCGCGCCGGCGTGCAGGAACTTGCCGCCGATGCGGTTGTCGAGGCCCATGCCGCGCGCCACGTCCTGGACGTTGGCGCCGACGTGCTCGCAGAGATCGGCGATCTCGTTGATGAAGGTGATCTTGGTGGCGAGGAAGGCGTTGGCCGCGTACTTGATCAGCTCGGCGGTGCGCCGCCCGGTGGTGAGGATCGGCGAGCGGTTGAGGTAGAGCGGCCGGTAGAGCTCGGCCATCACCTTGCCGGCGCGCTCGTCCTCGGTGCCCACGACGATCCGGTCGGGATGCTTGAAGTCCTGGATCGCCGCGCCCTCGCGCAGGAACTCCGGATTGGAGACCACGGCGACTTGCGCATCCGGCCGCGTCTCGCGAATGATGCGCTCGACCTCGTCGCCGGTGCCGACCGGCACCGTGGACTTGGTGACGACCACGGTGAAGCCGTCGAGGGCCGCGGCGATCTCCTTGGCGGCGGCATAGACGTAGGTGAGGTCGGCATGGCCGTCGCCGCGCCGCGACGGCGTGCCGACCGCGATGAACACGGCGTCGGCCTCGGCCACCGGGCGCTTGAGGTCGGTGGTGAAGCTCAGGCGCTTCGCCTTGACGTTGGCCGCGACCAGGTCGTCGAGGCCCGGCTCGTAGATCGGCATCTCGCCGCGCTCGAGCGCCGCGATCTTGCCCTGGTCCTTGTCGACGCAGACCACGTGGTGCCCGAAATCGGCAAAGCAGGCCCCGGAAACGAGGCCGACATAGCCGGTGCCGATCATCGCGACGCGCATTCGGGTCCGTTCTTGGTTAACGAATCCGGCCAAGCCGGCCGGGGCCTCTTAGCAGAGGGCTTGGCGGGTGGCGAGAGATGGAAACCGGGCAACGCCGTCATTCCGGGGTAGCCCGATAGCGCGTCGAAGACGCGCGTAAACGCGCTTTTCGGCGCCCCGGAATGACACCGCGAGCATAGCCGGCATCCCCTTGTTTCATCGATCATGTAAACGCAGCCGAAACCACGCCCGTGTAACAGTCGCGCGACGCGGGAGAGGTTATGAACATGCACCAGGCGGGACGGGTCGACTGGGTCGACTACGCCAAGGGCTTCTGCATCGTCATGGTGGTGATGATGCATTCGACGCTCGGCGTCGAGGCGGCCGCCGGCCGCGAGGGCTGGATGCATGCGTGGGTGGCGTTCGCCAAGCCGTTCCGCATGCCGGACTTCTTCCTGATCTCGGGGCTGTTCCTCGCCCGCGTCATCGACCGCGACTGGCGCGACTATCTCGACAAGAAGGTCGTGCACTTCGCCTATTTCTACGTGCTGTGGGTGACGATCCAGTTCGGCTTCAAGGCGCCGATGTTCGCCGCCGAGATGGGCTGGCGCGGCGTGGGCTTCGCCTATCTCGAAGCCTTCATCGAGCCGTTCGGCACGCTGTGGTTCATCTACCTGCTGCCGATCTTCTTCGTGGTGGTGAAGCTCACGCGCGGCGTGCCGTGGATCGCGATCTGGCTCGTCGGCGCGGCGCTGGAGATCGCGCCGATCCACACCGGCTGGACGGTGATCGACGAGTTCGCCAGCCGGTTCGTCTATTTCTACTCGGGCTATATCTTCGCAACCCGCATCTTCGACTTCGCCGCGGCGGTGCAGCGCGCGCCCCGGGCGGCGATCGGCGGCCTCATCCTGTGGGCGATCGGCAACGGCGTGCTGGTGTTCGCGGGCTATGGCGACCTGCCGTTCATGTCGCTGGCGCTGGGCCTTGTCGGCGCGGCCGCGGTGGTTGCGGTCGCGGCGCTGATGGCGAAGACCGACGTGTTCCAGCCGCTGCGCACCTGCGGGGCCAACTCGATCGTCATCTATCTCGCCTTCTTCCTGCCGATGGCGGTGACCCGCACGGTGCTGCTCAAGACCGGCATCATCCCCGACCTCGGCACGGTTTCGCTGATCGTGACGGCCGCGGGCGTGATCGGCGCGCTCTGCTGGTATTGGGCGGTGCGCCGGACGCCGTTCCGCTTCCTGTTCGAGCGGCCGGCCTGGGCCAAGCTGCAGCCGGTGCGGGCGCCCGCCATGCAGCCGGCGGAATAGCTGGACCGTCATGCCCCGCGAAGGCGGGGCATCCACCGGCCGGTTTCGCGAATCCTGCCAGTACTGGATCGCCCGCCGGAGTTTATCGTCGGGCCGCGCTTTGCGCGGACCCGTTGGCGGGCGATGACGACCTGTTGTTAAGCGTCGTTCTGAATCGTTGCCAAACGAGCAGCTACGGCCCACATTCGGGCCATGCCGACATCCAGCAAGTCCAAATCGCCCGCGTCAAAGCCCGCTGCCGCAAAGCCCGCGGCCAAGGCAGGACCCGCATCGGCGGGTGCGCTGAAGAAGGGCGACCACGTCTTCCTGGTCGACGGCTCGGGTTTCATCTTCCGCGCCTATCACGCGCTGCCGCCGCTGAGCCGCAAGTCCGACCGCCTGCCGACCGGCGCGGTGCTCGGCTTCTGCAACATGCTGTGGAAGCTCTTGAACGAGATGCCGCCGCAGGAGAAGCCCACCCATCTCGCGGTGGTGTTCGACAAATCGGAAAAGACCTTCCGCACCGAGTTCTATCCGCAATACAAGGCGCACCGGCCGGACATCCCCGCCGATCTCATTCCGCAATTCCCGTTGATCCGCGAGGCGGTCAGGGCGTTTGACATTCCGTGCCTGGAGCAGCAGGGCTTCGAGGCCGACGACCTGATCGCGACCTATTGCCGGATGGCCTGCGAGGCCGGCGCCTCCACCACCATCGTGTCGTCCGACAAGGACCTGATGCAGCTCGTGAACGACTGCGTGATCATGTACGACACGATGAAGGACGGAGGGAAAAAGATCGGCATTGCCGAGGTGATCGAGAAGTTCGGCGTGCCGCCGGACAAGGTCATCGAGGTGCAGGCGCTGATCGGCGACACGAGCGACAACGTGCCGGGCGTGCCGGGCATCGGCGTAAAGACCGCGGCGCAGCTGATCGGCGAATACGGCGACCTGGAAACGCTGCTCGGCCGCGCCGGCGAGATCAAGCAGGACAAGCGGCGGCAGACATTGATCGACAACGCCGAGCTCGCCCGCATCTCCAAGCGGCTCGTCACGCTCGACCAGAACGTCGCGCTCGAGGTGCCGGTCGAGGACCTTGCGGTGCACCAGCCCGACTACAAGCATCTCATCGCGTTCCTCAAGGCGATGGAGTTCACCACGCTGACAAAGCGCGTCGCGGAAAAGTCGGGGATCGAGGCGAACGAGATCGAGGCGGATGCGAAGCTCAGCTCGGGCGCGGTCTCGCGGCCGTCGGCTCCTCCTGCTGCGGGGCAGGCCGGCGACCTCTTCGGGTCGCCCCCTCCCCAACCCTCCCCCGCAGGCGGGGGAGGGAGCGCACCGAGCAAGCGGCAAGAAGCCACCAATGGGAAGGAGCATACGCCGGCTGAGCTAGCGGCGGCCCATCTCGCGGCGGCGCGCGCGGGCAAATTCGATCGCAGCAAATACGAAACGGTTCGCACACCCGACCGGCTGAAGGCCTGGGTGCTGCGCGCCAAGGATGCCGGCCTCGTCGCGCTCGGCACCGAGACGACAAGCATCGATCCGATGACCGCGCAGCTCTGCGGCATCTCGCTCGCGGTCGCCGACAACGAAGCCTGCTATGTGCCGATCGGCCATCGCGACGGCGGCAAGGCGGGCGGCAGCGACCTGTTCGCGCCGGAGGCCAAGCTTCTGCCCGACCAGATCCCGGAACGGCAGGCGCTCGAAGTCATCCAGGAGCTGCTGGAAGACCCGGGCGCGCTGAAGATCGGCCTGAACCTGAAATACGACTGGCAGATTTTCGCGCGGCGCGGGATCGAAGTGTTTCCCTACGACGACGCCATGCTGATGTCGTACGTGCTCGACGCCGGCAGAGGCGGGCACGGCACGGACGACCTCGCCGAAAAGTGGCTCGGCCATCAGACCATCCCGTTCGAGCAGGTGACCGGCACCGGCAAGAACCGGGTCGCGTTCGACGGCGTGGCGATCGACAAGGCCGCCGAATACGCATCCGAACGCGCCGACGTCACGCTGCGGCTGTGGCAGGCGCTCAAGGCGCGGATGGCGGCGGAGCAGGTCGCGACCGTCTACGAGACGCTGGAGCGGCCGCTCGTCCCGGTGCTGGCGCGGATGGAAGGCCGCGGCATCGCCATCGACCGGCAGGTGCTGTCGCGGCTGTCCGGCGAGTTCGCGCAGCGACAGGGCGGGCTCGAGGACGAGATCAACAAGCTCGCCGGCGGCCAGCTCAATCCGGGCAGCCCGAAGCAGCTCGGCGACGTGCTGTTCGGCCAGATGGGACTGCCCGGCGGCAGCAAGACCAAGACCGGGCAATGGGCGACCGGCGCGAAGGTGCTCGAGGACCTCGCCGAGCAGGGCCACGAGCTGCCGCAGAAAATCCTCGACTGGCGGCAGGTGTCGAAGCTGCGTTCGACTTACACCGACGCGCTGCCGAACTATCTCAATCCGGAGACGAAGCGCGTCCACACCTCGTACGCGCTGGCCGCGACTCCCACCGGCCGCCTGTCCTCGTCGGAGCCGAACCTGCAGAACATCCCGGTCCGTACCGAGGAGGGCCGGAAAATCCGCCGCGCCTTCGTCGCCGAGCCCGGCACCAGGCTCGTCTCCGCCGACTATTCGCAGATCGAATTGCGCCTGCTCGCCGAGATCGGCGACGTGCCGCTGTTGAAGAAGGCGTTCCGCGACGGGCTCGACATCCACGCGATGACCGCCTCGGAAATGTTCGGCGTGCCGGTCAAGGACATGCCGGGCGAGGTGCGCCGGCGCGCCAAGGCGATCAACTTCGGCATCATCTACGGCATCTCGGCGTTCGGCCTCGCCAACCAGCTCGGCATCGGCCGCGACGAGGCCGGCGCCTACATCAAGAAGTATTTCGAGCGCTTCCCCGGCATCCGCGACTACATGGAGGAGACCAAGGCGTTCGCCAAGAAGAACGGCTATGTGCTGACGCTGTTCGGGCGCAAGTGCCACTATCCCGACATCAGCGCGTCGAACCCGTCGCTCCGCGCCTTCAACGAGCGCGCCGCGATCAACGCGCGGCTGCAGGGCTCGGCGGCCGACATCATCCGGAGAGCGATGATCCGCATCGAGCCGGCGCTGTCGAAGTCGAAGCTCAAGGCCAAGATGCTGCTGCAGGTGCACGACGAGCTGATCTTCGAGGTGCCGGAGGGCGACGTGGCGAAGACCCTGCCGCTGGTGAAGAAGGTGATGGAGGACGCGCCGATGCCGGCGGTGTCGCTGTCGGTGCCGCTGTCGGTGGATGCGCGCGCGGCGCAGAACTGGGAAGAGGCGCACTGAAGCAAGTTGTCGCGCGTTGAACCGGTCGACGCCGCAAGCGTTGCAAAGCAACGAGGGCCCCGGGCGGCGGGCGGCAGATCGTTTTTTTTACAGGAATGGAAAGCCTACCCGCCGCAGCCCTGCGCCAGGCGCTTGCGGAATTTCCGGTCGCGCTTGAGATGCCACTCGCGGCTCATCGCCTGCCGGCGGGTGCGGAATTTCTCGATGTGCAGCAGCACCCAGGCACGGCCGCGCGTGGTGCGCGCGCCGCTGCCGCCGTTGTGCTCCGCGAGACGGCGCGCGACGTCGGTGGTCCAGCCGACATAGGTCAGGGTGCGGTCGGGCGTGCGGCAGCCGAGGACGTAGACGAAGCTTGGCATCCGGCGACTATGCGCGATTCGCACCATCGCGTCGTCAGCGCCGCGACTTGCGCCGGACCTTCTTCGAAGGCTTGCCGCGCTTGACGGACGCGCGCCGGGCAGCCTTCGCTGCCTTGTCCGGAATCACCGCCACCGCTTCGACCTCGAACAGCGCACCCTCGCGCGCCAGCCGGCCGACCTGAATGGCGGTCGAGGCCGGCGGCGCCTTGGTGTTGACGTAGCGGTCGCGCACCTCGAAGAAGGCCGGCAGGTGCGCCATGTCGACGAAGAAGTTGGTGATCTTGACGACGTGCTCGAAGCCCGCGCCGACCGAGGCGAGGCCGGCCTTGAGGTTCTCGAAGCACTGGGTGGCCTGGGCGCGGAAGTCACCCGGCTCGCCCGCGAACGCGCCCGCGGGCGTCATGCCGAGCTGGCCCGACAGATAGACGGTGCGGCCGGGACCATTGGTTTCCACCACCTGGGTGTAGCCGCGCGGCGCGGGCATGGTGTTCGGATTTGCGAAACGGTTGCTCACGGTGGTCCTCCCTGCGCCGCCTGCCTCGGGCGACATGAACGCGACGATAGCGGTTCCCGCACTGCAAGTCGCCCAGTACCGCAAGTCGCCAAGTGAAGCCCGCATTACAAGTGAAGCCCGCGCCACAAGTGAAGCCCGCGCCAGCAGAAAAGTCGCCCGGTCAGGCCGCGTTTACCACCGCGGACCAGAGTTTTTGCGTTGCCACCCATCCGGCCGCGGCGGCAGCCCCCATCGGCGCTGCAACCTTTTCTGCAGCGCGGCGTTGAAGCGGGCGCCACCGCGAATGTTCTGTTTCCGGGCGTAGGGAGACGGCCGTTGTTGATCCGCAAGCGCTGTTTGACCGGCTGTTGCCGCGCCATGCTCGTCGCCGCGCTTGCGTTCGGAACGGCACAGCCGGTTTCGGCGCAAGGCTTCTTCGAGCGGCTGTTCGGCGGCGGCTTCCGCCACGAGCCCGTGCCGCAACGCCCCAACGCCTACGCCGATCCTGGCTCGCCGGGCGGCGAGACCAGCGGCAGCCACGGCCGCGGCACCGTGTTCTGCGTGCGGACCTGCGACGGCCGCTATTTCCCGCTGCAGCGTCACGCCGGCGCAACGCCGGCCGAGGTGTGCCACGCGCTGTGTCCCGCGGCGAAGACGATGGTGTTCAGCGGCTCGCGGATCGACGGCGCGGTGGCGCCGAACGGCGCGCGCTACGCCGATCTCGACCACGCCTTCGCCTATCGCGACAAGACCGTGCCGAACTGCACCTGCAACGGCCGGGACGGGCTCGGCCTCGCGCGGATCGAGGCGACCACCGATCCGACGCTGCGGCCCGGCGACATCGTCGCGACCCGCGACGGGCTCGCCACCTTCAACGGCAAGCGCGACACGGCCGCGTTCACACCGATCAATCCGTCGTCCGGCGAGTGGGCGCGCCGGCTGTCCGAAATCAAGGTGCGCCCTGCCCCGCAGCATGAGCCCGCCGATGTGACGGCGTCGACCGGCGACGGCGAGAAGCCGAAGCTCCGCACGGAGCGACTGTCGCGCTACTGAACGAACCCGCCGGCCACGGCGCCGGCGAGCAACAGCGACGACGCCGGTCCGGCGACCCGATCCGGAAAAAATGCACGAGCCTCGTCACCCGGTGCTGGCGCGCCTTCGATCGTGAAATTGCGGCTCGGCGCCGCGCGCAGTGCGGGTATTTCACGTCACGGCACGGTTTGATTGCAGAATCCATCCGGTGGATAATCGCCCGCGTCTGGCATGCGCCGGCGGCGCATGCCGTCAGGTCGTCATTCAACGAGGGGCGTGCCACGGATTTGAAGATCACCACATTCAATGTCGAAAACCTGTTCAACCGTTACGTCTTTCTCGACGGCCCCTGGTCGGGGACCGGCTTTGAAAAGTTCGTCATGGCGGCAAACGTCGTGTCGATCGCGAGTCGCAAGGGCGATCTGGTGACCGAGGCGACCACCACGATCCAGCGCAACAATACCGCTCTCGCCATCGAAAACGTCGCGCCGGATATCCTGGTCGTCCAGGAAATCGAGAACATCTACACGCTGCGAAACTTCAATCATGAATTTCTGTCCGACTACTTCGAGACCATCATCTCGCTCGATGGCAACGATCCACGCGCCATCGACGTCGGCCTCCTGATCAAGAAGGACAAAGTGGGCGACATTCGCGTCACCGGCCTGCGGACACACATCGACGACCGGATCGTCAAGAACAAGCCGGTGATCCGCGACGCGCGTCAGAACTTCGGCTACGTCGTCGACAACGCCGTCTTCTCGCGCGATTGCCTCGAAATCGATCTTCAGATCGGCAAGACGACGCTGACCATTCTCGCCAACCATTTCAAGGCGCAGGAGGGCAACCCCAACGGCAGCGCGGATCAGAAAATGCAATGGGCGAAGGCCAGCGCCCGCCGCAATCGGCAAGCGGAACGCGTCGCCGAACTTGTCGACGATGCACGAAAGGCAAAGAAGCTGCCGATCGTGATCGGCGATCTCAACATCGATTCGCGACAGAAGACCTACGACAAGTCGCTCGACCTGGTCCTGAAGCACAAGGCGTTGGCTGATCCGCTGATGGACGCGACCAAGGACAAGAAGGAGCTGTGGACGCACTTCTACGATTCGGAAAATACGGTCAGCAGGCTCGACTACATCCTGACCGACGGCAACCTCGATGTAAAAGGCGTGGAAATGTTCCGCATGGGCCTGTCGACCAAGTGCAAGCAGTATGCGGGCCCGCGATATCCGACGATCGGGCCATCGCACACCGAAGCCAGCGACCATTGCCCGACGTCGGTGGTCCTGAAGCTCTGACGCGGGATAGCGGAGCTCAATGCAGGCCGGCAACCACCTCGTCCGCCAGCGACAGCGACGAGGTGAGCCCCGGCGACTCGATGCCGAACAGATGCACGAGACCCGGCAGCCCATGCTGCCGCGGCCCTTCGATCATGAAATCGGCGGCGACCTCGCCCGGCCCGGTCAGCTTCGGCCGGATGCCGGCATAGTCGGGCTGCAGCGCATCGTCGGGCAGGCCCGGCCAGTAGCGGCGGATGCTGGCGTAGAACGATTTCGCGCGCTCCGGATTGACGTCGTAGTTCTCCTCGTCGATCCACTCGACGTCGGGGCCAAAGCGCATGCGGCCGGCCAGATCGAGCGTCACATGGGTGCCGAGCCCGCCGTCGATCCGCGGCGCGGGGTAGATCAGCCGCGAGAACACCGGGCGGCCGGCATAGCCGAAGTAGTTGCCGCGGGCGAGCACCAGCCGCGGCACGCGCTCCGGCGCGTAACCTTCCGTCTGCCGCGCCAGCGCCTGCGCGCCGAGCCCCGCCGAGTTGACCACCGCATCGACCGCAAGCTCGCCGCTCTCGCTGCCGGAGAAGCGCACGATCCAGCCGGCCTGGGTGTGGATGAGCCGCTCGACCTTGGTGCCGAAGGCGATGGCGCCGCCGCGGTCCTCGAGATCGCCCTGCAGCGCGCGCATGAAGGCGTGGCTGTCGACGATGCCGGTGGCGGGCGAATGCAGCGCGGCGACACAGTTGAGATGCGGCTCCATCACCCGCGCCGCGGCGCCGTCGATCATGGCGAAGCCTTCGACGCCGTTGGCCTCGCCCTGCCGGAGGATCGCTTCCATCTTGCCGATTTCGGCGTCCTCGGTCGCGACGATCAGCTTGCCGCAAATCCGGTGCGGGACGCCGTGCGAGGCGCAGAGCTCGACCATCATCCGCCGGCCGCGCGGGCAGTGCTGGGCGCGCAGCGACCCGGTCGGGTAGTACATGCCGCCGTGGATCACCTCGCTGTTGCGCGAGGACACGCCGTTGCCGATGCCCCTGGTCGCTTCGGCGACGATAACCTCGTGGCCCTTGAGCGCCGCCGCGCGCGCCACCGCAAGCCCCACCACACCGGCGCCGACAACGAGAATTTGCATGGAAAACGCGACGGTCCCGGCTCAATGACGAGTTGGCTTAAGAACGATGCGGGGCGGGCCGTGTCAACCGAAAGGCTGAGGCGTTGCGCCATGCCGGCCGATAAATAATTGCCCGCCCGCTTGAACCTCCGGCGGGCCCGATCCGACGGAGGTACGGGACTATGTCCGCGCTCAGCTTCGCAAGCCGTGCCCGCCATTTCCGGCGAGGCTGCGAGGGCTCGAGCGCTCGTCCAATCCGGGGGTGCGATGGACCTGCTTTCGGAGCTGCTTGGTTCGGTGCGCCTGACCGGAGCATGAGATGACGACAAGCGTGAAGCAACTGATGGAAGCCGCCAATGCCGCCGTGTCCAAGATCACGCCAGTGCAGGCGCGGGACATGATCGGCAAGGCAAACACCCTGGTGGTCGACGTTCGCGACGCGAACGAAGTCGCGAACACCGGCAAGATCGCAGGCGCGACAAACGTCTCGCGCGGCATGCTGGAGTTCCGCGCCGATCCGGAATCGCCGTACCACGACAAGGCGTTCGCCAAGGACAAGACCGTGATCCTCTATTGCGCCTCGGGCGGACGCTCGGCGCTCGCCGGCAAGGCGCTGAAGGACATGGGCTACGACAAGGTGTTCAATCTCGGCGCGTTCAAGGACTGGGCCGAAAGCGGCGGCGCCGTCGACCGGCCGGCATAGGCCGTCCCCGAATTGACCGGACATACCCACGGCGCCGGGCGCTCGCGCCCGGACGGCGGCGATGCTGACCCCGCCAGAATAATCGGCCCGCCGGCTTGAACCTCCGGCGGGTCTCGCGCGACCAACACGCGGGACTATGTCCGGGCTGAGGTCCGCAGCCGCGCCCGCCGCTTTTTGGCGGGCGCGACCGTACTTTTTTATGTTGTCAAATGGGAGAAGGCCTCTTGAACAAGCCGATTGCCAAGACCGTTGCCAAGTCCGTTGCCAAGTCCGTCGCCAAGTCCGTTGCCAAGTATCGCGCGAACCTGCCGCAGCTCGCCGACAAGATTTTCCTGACCGATGCCGGCATGGAGACCACGCTGATCTTCCACGAGGGCGTGGACCTGCCGCTGTTCGCCTCGTTCGACCTGTTGAGATCCAACGAGGGCATCGAGCGCACCCGCGCCTACTACGCGCGCTACTGCAAGCTCGCCCGCGATGCGGAGCTCGGCTTCGTGCTGGAGAGCCCGACCTGGCGCGCCAGCTTCGACTGGGCGGCCAAGCTCGGCTACTCGCGGGACGAGCTCGCCCGCATCAATCGCAAGGCCATCACGGTGATGGCCGACCTGCGTTACGAGTACGAGACCGAGCGGTCGCCGATGGTGATCTCCGGCAATATCGGCCCGCGCGGCGACGGCTATCAGCCGGGCAAGCTGATGAGCGCCGACGAGGCGCAGGCCTATCACGCCGAGCAGATCGCGGTGTTCAAGGACACCGCGGCCGATCTCGTCAGTGCATTCACGATGAACTATGTCGCGGAGCCGATCGGCATTGCCCGCGCCGCCAAGGCGGCGGGCATGCCGGTGGTGATCTCGCTCACGGTGGAGACCGACGGCCGGCTGCCGACCGGGCAGCCGCTGAAGGACGCGATCGCCGAGATCGACGCCAAGACCGGCAAGGCGCCGGCCTATTACATGATCAACTGCGCGCATCCGACGCATTTCGAGGGCGTGCTGGACGCGGGCGAAGCGGGAGGCAATGCCTGGATCAAGCGGCTGCGCGGGCTTCGCGCCAACGCGTCGAGGCGCAGCCACGCCGAGCTCGATCAGGCGACCGATCTCGACGCCGGCAATCCGGTCGAGCTCGGCCGGCAGTATGCCGACCTGCGCCGCAAGCTTCGCCACGTCACCGTTCTCGGCGGGTGCTGCGGTACCGACTTCCGCCACATCGAGCAGATCTGCTTTGCCTGCGAGCCGGTGGCCTGAACCAAGCTCGCGCCTGCCGCTTTGCGATACGCCGCACCGGACGATGAAAATGTTCCGGTGCGGCAAAGCGTCATCCACCCATGAACGCTGGATGAACATCGCGAACGCAAATTCAACATAGACCGGTCGAACGATCTTAGACGCCGGCCAGACGCGAGGCCGTCACGGAACTCAAACCCGTGACCGCGCGTTGGCTCTGGGGCGACGTGGGAGTTCGAAAAGCAATGTTCCGTCCTGGTGCCGGTCTCGCGACGACCGTATTGACCCTGTCCGTGCTGACCATGTCGTTTGCTGCGTTGCCTGGCGACGTTGCGGCGCAGCCGGACAAGAAAGGCGGGCCCGCGGCGGCGCCGCGTGCCGCGCCAGCCGCT
>JAIESI010000146.1 GCA_019746135.1 Xanthobacteraceae bacterium | reverse complement strand
CTTCAGCTCCGTCACCTGCGCTGCTTTTGCCGCTCGTTCCACAGCAAGCTCTCTCTGGTTAGCAGCTCAAGTCACGCTGGACCCGGGCTGCCGGTTGCGATTTGCCGTCCCAGGCATCCGCAACGCGAACGCAGGAGACGACGCTTTCGTGCCCTGCCGCCTGCCCGGCTTGCGCCACGCAAGGTCCAACGGTTCGAACCGATCGTGTCCGGTTGCCCGGACTGGCTATCGGCCTTACCCGTCTGTGCAGGCGATGATTAAGCGCGGAAGTCCCTCGCGGGATTCCATGCACCTGCAGTCTTGGACAGGACGCGGCTTGCCGAGACGGTCAGCGAACTCTTCCCTTTTCCCTTCAGATGTCCCGGAGGATGTCCAAAAGGAATTCGGTCCTTCTCGCTGTGCATTTCGGGAAGCGCGCAAAGGCGCGCCGACAAGTGAGGCCGGCACGCCTATGGACCCTATCTAGAACTTTTGCGCTGGTTTGCCAAGGGGTTTGCAGACGGGCGTCGTGGGCCGTTTGCCCAACAGTTTCCTTCAGACTCCGGCAGGCTACAGTCACCCTCAAACATATCAGGAAACTGGGAGGTTTTGATATGGCCGGCGGCCCCGACCGCATTCTCGTCACCCACGTCGGCAGCCTGGTCCGGCCGCCGGAACTGGTCGAGTTCCTCAAGCTGATCGAGGCCGGCCAGCCCTACGACAAGGCGGGTTACGAGGCCTGTCTGCAAGCCTCCATCGACGAGATCGTTCGCCAGCAGGTGGAGGCTGGCGTCGACATCGTCAGCGACGGCGAGTTCTCCAAGGGCCGCAATTGGGCCTTCTACGTGCATGAGCGGCTGACCGGCCTCACCACCCGGAAAGCGACGCCGGAGGAGATGAACGACCCGCTGACGTCGGCGGGCGGCGGACAGGACACCAAGGCGTTTCCCGAGTTCTACGCGGAGTACTACCGCGTGTCGGGCCTCGGCGCGCGGCTCGGCAACCGCTTCGTCGTCAACGGCCCCCTCACCTACAACGACACGTTCGTGAAGCGCGATATCGCGACGCTGGAGGCCGCGGCCGCCAGGCACAAGGCAACCGGCGCGTTCCTGCCGGTGGTCGCACCGGCCTCGGCGCTCCCTGGCGCCAAGAACGAGCACTATGCCGACGAGAAGGCGTTCCTCTTCGCCCTCGCCGACTGCCTGCACCAGGAATACAAGGCGATCGTCGACGCCGGCCTCCATGTGCAGATCGACGACGCCTTCCTGCCCTACATGCACGAGAAGATGGTGCCGCCGATGAGCGAGGCGCAGTACCGCGCCTGGGCGCAGCTTCGCATCGACGCACTCAATCACGCCTTGCGCGGCATCCCCGAGGAGCGCTCGCGCTACCATATCTGCTGGGGAAGCTGGAACGGGCCGCACGCCTTCGACGTGCCGCTCAAGGACATCGTCGATCTCCTGCTGCAGGTGAAGGTCGGCCACTACAGCGTCGAGCAGGCCAATCCGCGCCACGAGCACGAGTGGAAGGTGTGGCAGAGCGTGAAGCTGCCGCCGGGCAAGAAGCTGATTCCCGGGGTGATCAGCCACGCGACCAACATCGTCGAGCATCCGGAGCTGGTGGCCGACCGCCTCGTCCGCCTTGCCAAGGTCGTCGGCCGCGAGAACGTGCTCGGCGGCACCGATTGCGGCTTCGCGCAGAGCCCGTTTGCCAAGCGCGTGCACGAGAGCATCATGTGGGCGAAGCTGCGCTCGCTGAGCGAGGGCGCGCGGATGGCGAGCGCGGAGCTGTGGGGACGAAAGAGCGCGGCGTGACCTTTACGGCTGTGATAGTGTTGTCGATATGACAAAGCAGGAAGTCAAAAAAATCCTCGATCGTGTTCTGACTTGGCCGCCCGAGCGGCAGGAGGATGCTGCCCGCCTCCTCGCTGAAATGGAGCAGCAGGACACCAGCCGTTATCGACTCTCCGACGAACAAGCCGAGGAGGTTCGGCGGAGACGTGACGACTTTGCAGCCGGCCGGGAGCGCTACGCCACCGATGAGGAGTTGGCGGCGCTCTGGAAGAAATCCGGGCTATGAGGGTTCGATATCGGCGACGCGCGCTCGCCGATATTGACAGGATTCACGAATATATCGAGGGCCGAAATCCGCGGGCGGCAACCGAGGTCGTCGCGCGCATTCGCGCCGCGGCCGAGCGGCTCAGTTCATGGCCGCACATTGGTCACGTCGGGCGCGTAGTCGGCACTTACGAATGGACAGTGGTCGGCTTGCCCTAGATCATCGTCTATGAAATCGACCGGCTGGCGAATGAAGTCGCGATCATAGCTGTGTTTCACGCCGCACAAGATCGCGACGCCGACGTGTAACATGACCTTGCGGAGTGCGTAGGAGGGGCGAATGGGACAGCTCGTCGACGGCAAGTGGACCTCCGAAACCGTCCTGATCCAGCACGACGCCAAGGGGCTCTACTTCAAACGCGACTCCGTTTTCCGCGACCGCATCAGCAGCGAGCCGGGCGCCGAATTTCCGGCCGAGCCCGGCCGGTATCACCTCTACTGCGCCGTCGCCTGCCCCTGGGCGCATCGCGCCACGCTGATGCGCACGCTCAAAAGGCTCGAACCGGTCGTGACGCTGACCAACGCCTTTCAGGAGGTCGGCGGCCAGGGCTGGTCGTTCGGAGAGCAAGGCCACATCGTGCCCGGCACCGACAAGCGCGTGCGGTGGCTGCACGAGCTCTACACCATCGCCGATCCCAGCTGCACCACGCGCGTGACCGTGCCGACGGTCTGGGACGCCAGGACCCGCCGCATCGTCAACAACGAGTCGTCCGAAATCATCCGGATGTTCAACACCGCCTTTTCCGGCATCGCGGCTGCCACGCCGGACTACTGCCCCGAGCCGCTGCGCCCGGCGATCGACGCGACCAATGCGCTCGTGCTGAAGGGCATCAACAACGCCGTCAACGGCTGCGGCTATTCGATCGCGCAGGAAGCGTACGACGGCTCGATCAAGCTGCTGTTCGGCACGCTCGACAGCCTGGAGCAGCGGCTTTCGCAGCAGCGCTATCTGTGCGGCGACGCCGAAACCGAGGCGGACTGGCGGCTGTTTCCAAGCCTCGTGCGGTTCGATCCCTGCTACTACGTCGGCTACAAGTGCAACCTGCGCCGTCTCGACGAGTATCCCAACCTGTCGAACTATCTTCGCGAGCTTTACCAGACGCCGGGCATCGCGGACGTCTGCGATATCGCCGGCATGAAGCGCGGCGTTTTCAGCAAGGCCGGCCCCGTGGGATCGAACGGGATCGTCCCCATCGGTCCCAGCATCGACTATTCAAGGCCGCACGACCGCGGCCGCCTGGCCCGCCGCACCAGCAACGCCGCGTAAACGGGCAAATCGCGACGCTCCATTCGCTCAGGCGATGGGCCACATGCCCCCGCCGCAGGTAGACAGTATACAATTTGATGCTAGGTTTCGTCTGGACGAATGACGCCTCTTTGGCGGTGCTGCAGGCGACGAAAGGGGCTGGCATGCCGGCAAGCGTGACTTCCGGTCGGCAAATCGGCGTGTCGCTGCCGCGGCTCGAAGCGCGCGACAAGGTCACCGGGCGCGCCGAATACACCCACACCATGCGCATGCCGGGCATGATCCACGGCAAGATCTTCCGCTCGACCGTCGCGCATGGGCGGATCAAGCGGATCGACACCAGCGCTGCGGCGCGCGTGCCTGGCGTGCTCGGCGTGTTCACCGGCGAGGACATCCGCCGCGTGATCCCCGACCCCTATTACGGCCCGGCATTCCACGACCAGCCGATCCTCGCGCTCGAAAAGGTGCGCTTCGTCGGCGAGCCGGTGGCCGCGGTGGTCGCCACCGATCCGCACATCGCCGAGGCCGCGGTGGCGCAGATCGTCGCCGAATACGAGGAGATGCCGGCGGTCTATGACGAGGTCGAGGCGATGACCTCGCCGGTCCATGTGCACGAGCGGCTCCGGCCGGCGGGAAGCTTCGCCGACCTCAAGCATCTGAAGGGCGTGAAGGCGACCAACATGGCGGTCGACGCGCGGCTGCGCCGCGGCGACGTCGATGCGGCGTTCGCGACCGCGGCGCACGTGTTCGAGCACACGTTTCGCACGCAGAAATGCCTGCATCTCGCATTCGAGCCGTTCGCCGCCATCGCCGACGCACGCGACGAGCACGTCACCGTGCACACCAGTTGCCAGGGACCGTCCTTCGTGCGCGCCGAGATCGCCCGCCTGCTCGGCTGGCCGCAGAACCGCGTGCGCATCAAGGTGCCCTATGTCGGCGGCGGCTACGGGTCGAAGCTGTACATCAAGCTCGAGGCGCTGGCGGTGGCGCTGTCGCTGCTGGTGCGGCGGCCGGTGAAGATCGCGCTGACCATGGAGGAGCAGTTCTACCAGATCACCAAGCACCCGAGCACGATCCGCATCAAGAGCGGCGTCGACAAGGACGGCCGGGTCACGGCGCGCAAGTGCGAGGTGTACTGGAACGGCGGCGCTTACGCCGACGTGGGCCCGCGCGTGACGCACAAGTCGGGGTTCGTCGCGTCCGGCCCCTACGACATCGACAACGTGTGGACCGACTCCTACGCGCTCTACACCAACATGACGCCGGCGGGCGCGTTGCGCGGCTTCGGCATTCCACAGCTCGCCTGGGCCTATGAGAGCCACACCGACATCATCGCCCGCGCGCTGAAGCTCGATCCGGTCGAGTTCCGCCGCAAGAACCTGCTGCACGAGGGCCGTCCGCAGGCCAGCGGCACGATCCTCAAGGACGCGCCGCTCGGCGCGGTGCTGGACCGGCTCTGCGAACGGCTCAACTGGAACGCGCCGTTCGACCGCGGCTCAGGGACGGTGCGGCGCGGGCGCGGCGTTGCGCTGGCGCTGAAGGCCGCGATCTCGCCGACCACGTCGGTGGCGATGATCAATGTCGGCGCCGACGGCAGCGTCACGCTCTATTGCAGCACCATCGACATGGGCCAGGGCTCCGACACCGGCCTCGCGCAGATCGTCGGCGAAGCGCTGAACGTGCCGGCGGATCGGGTGCGGGTCGTGCCGCGCGACACCGATGCGACGCCCTACGACATGGGCACGCTCGGCTCGCGCTCGCTGTTTCACATGGGCAACGCGATCCGCGCCGCGGCCGACGAAGTGCGCGCCAGGCTTGCGGCGCTGGCGCGCGAGGTCGGCGAGCCGGAGGGGTCCAATATCCCGATCGCCGAGCTGTTCCAGAAGCGCTACGGCATGCAGGCCGGCAACGTGATCGGCTCGGGCGCCTACAAGCCGGACTACATGCCGGCCAAGCACGAGACCGGCCAGAGCACCAACGTCACGCCCTACTGGATGATCGGCGGCGCAGGCGTCGAGGTCGAGGTCGACACCGAGACCGGACACGTGCGCATCACCAAGGCGGTGAACGTCATCGACTGCGGCACGCCGGTCAATCCGAAGATCCTGGAGACGCAGATTTCCGGCGCGGCGCTGATGCAGCTCGGCTTCACCCTGTTCGAGAAGATGCATCTCGACGGCGGGCAGATCATCAATGCATCGCTCGCCGAGTACAAAATCCCCGGCATCGCCGACGTGCCGCAGGTCATGGTCAACGAGCCGGTGCGCTCCTATCAGCAGAACGGGCCGTTCGGGGCCAAGGGCGGCGCCGAGTCGGCGACGCTCAGCTTCTCGCCCGCTGTCGCCAACGCGATCGACGACGCCGTGGACGTGCGACTGATGGAATTGCCGCTGACGCCCGAGTCGGTGCTGCGGGCCTTGCGGCAGAAGGCCGGCGCGCCGCTGGAGGAGAGCTGAAATCGATCGACAGGTGCGACACAAACCATGAGATGACGGAGGGCGACATGACGGGTTTGCGGATCCTGGTGGCACTTTTCGCGGTCCTTGCGCTCTATGGCACGCCGGCATCGGCGCAATCGCAATGGCCGACCCGATCAGTCAAGTTCATCGTTCCGTTCGGGCCCGGCGCCGGCGCCGACATCGGCGCGCGGCTGTTTGCCGAGAAGCTTTCGCAGCGTTGGGGCCAGCCGGTGGTGGTGGAGAACCGGCCCGGCGGCGACAGCTTCATCGCGATCACCGCCTTCCTCGGCACCGACGACGACCACACCTTCCTTTACATTCCGTCCGGCAATTTCACCGTTCATCCGTTCGTGCACAGCAAGCTGCCTTACGATCAGAACCAGCTTGTCCCGATCGCGCGCGCGTCCAACACCATCCTCGCCGTGGCGCTCGCGAAGTCGTCGCCCTACAACACAGTGCGTGAATTCACCGAAGCGGCGCGCGCCGCGCCCGGACAATTCAACTCCGGGCTGGTCACAGGCCTGACCGAATTCACCTTCTGGGCCTACACCCATCACGAAAAGCTCAACATCGCCCAGGTGCCCTACCGCGACATCAACCAGGCGCCGAACGACCTCGCCGAAGGACGCATCCAGGTGGCGATGGCGTCGCTTGCGATCCTGCAGCCGCAATGGCGCGCCGACCGCATCAAGCTGATTGCGGTCAACAACAAGGAGCGCACCGACCTCGTGCCGGGCGTGCCGACGGCGCGCGAGCAAGGCTATCCGTCGCTGGTGTTCGAAGGGCTGCACGGCCTGATCGGACGCACGACCACGCCGAAGGATTTGAAGGAGCGGATCGCCGCCGACTTCAGGGCAGCCGCAGCCGACGGCAGCATCGGTTCGCGGCTTGCCGCCACCGGCCAGGTGATCAATGTGGGCGGTCCCGACGAATTCGCCGCCGCGATCGAGGAGCAGCGCGCGGCGGTGGCTGCCACCGTCAAGGCGATCAACTTCAAGCCGAAGAACTGAAAATCGGGCGCTTGACCACCCACGCCGCCGGGTGGTTTCGGCGGCCAGCCGGTCCCGCACGCGGCCATCGTGCCGCGGCACGGGACCTATGGCGCGGCCCCATGGCGGCGTAAGATCGCCCCCGAACACCGCCGCAATAAACAGAACCGGGGGAACGTCATGAGGACTACGATCGTGCTCGCCTGCACGGCCGCGGCGTGGCTCGCCGCGGCGCCCGCCGCATCGGCGCAGGGCGACAGCTATCCATCGCGTCCGATCACCATCATCGTTCCGTTCCCGCCGGGCGGCAGCTCGGACGTGGTGACGCGCATTGTCGCGCAGAAGCTCGCCGACAACCTGAAGGCCAATGTGGTGATCGACAACCGCGGCGGCGGCGGCGGCGCACCCGGCGCGATCGCCGCCAAGCAGGCGGCGCCCGACGGCTATACCCTGCTGCTGGCCAACAATGGCCTGTTCGCGATCCTGCCGGCGCTCACGCCCAACATCAATTTCGACCCGCTCAAGGATTTCCAGCCGATCACGCCGATCGTCACGTTTCCAAGCGTGCTGGTGGTGCCGGACGCTTCACCGGCCCGCAACGTCAAGGATCTGGTCGCGCTCGCGAAGAGCAAGCCCGGCGGCCTGAACTTCGCCTCGCAGGGCGTGGGCTCCGGCGGCCACATCCTCGGCGAAATGCTGCGGCTAAACTCCGGGGCTCCATTCACGCATGTGCCCTATCGCGGCGCGGGCCCGGCGGTCAGCGACCTGGCCGCCGGCAACGTCGATCTGCTGTTCAGTTCCTATGTGTCGGCCATCGGCCAGGTCCAGGCCGGCAAGCTCCGCGTGCTGGGATGGACGGCGACCAAGCGCGCGGCGGCGTTGCCCGACGTTCCGACGATGGCGGAAGCCGGTTTTCCCGGCACCGAGCTCGAGATCTGGCACGGGATCGTCGCGCCGGCAGGCACGCCCGCGCCGATCGTCCGCAAGCTCAACGAGGAGATCATCAAGGCCGCGAAGTCACCGGAAGTCCTGAGCAAGGTCGCGCCGCAGGCGGTCGAGATGTCGACCTTGAGCCCCGCCGAGTTCGCCAAGCTGATCGCCACCGACATCGATGTCCTCGGCAAGGTCATCCGGGACGCGGGGATCAAGGCGCAATAGACGGCCAGTCTTCGAAGACAAGACTTTGAGGAGCGCGTCATGCCAGTGAGACAACTGCACCCGCTGTTCGTCGCCGAGCTGACGCGCATCGATCTCGCGGCGGGGATCGACGCAAGGACGCAGGGCGAGATCGAGCGCACCATGGACCGCTATGCGGTCACGGTGCTGCCCGATCAGAACCTGGACGACGAGAAGCAGATCGCCTCTGCCGCGCTCTACGGCCCGCTCGAAGTCTCGCCGCCGGTGCACAGCCAGGATGGCGGCCCTGCGGCGGCGCTGCGCATCCGCAATCCCCACATCTTCGACGTGTCCAATCTCGACGAGAGCGGAAAAACCCTCGATCTCGACGATCAGCGCCGCGCCTATCGGCAGGGCAACGAGCTCTGGCACACCGACAGCTCGTTCCGGCAGAAGTCCGCGACATGGTCGATGCTGCACGCGCGCGTCGTGCCCCCAGCGGGCGCCGACACCGAGTTTGTCGACACCCGCGCGGCCTATGACGCGCTGCCGGACACCATGAAGGCGCGGATCGGAGGCCTCGTCGCCGAGCATTCGATCTGGCACTCGCGCGCCAGGCTCGGCGGCTACACGCCGACCGACGAGGAACGCAAGGCGCGGCCGCCGGCAAGGCATCCGCTGGTGCGGCGGCATCCGGGCTCGGGCCGAAACGCGCTCTACATTGCTTCCCATGCATCGCACATCGTCGGCTGGCCGGAGGACGAAGGCCGCGCGCTGATCGACGAGCTCGTGGCGTTCGCAACGCAGCCGCGCTTCGTCTACGCGCATCCATGGCGGCGCGGCGATCTCGTGATCTGGGACAACCGCTGCACCATGCATCGGGCAACGCCGTTCGAGTCGAGCACGCATGTGCGCGACATGCGCCGCGCCACCGTCATCGATACGACAGCCGGCGCGCCGGCCGCATGACGAAACGGCAGACATTGGGGGAAACGTCATGAAGACTTCGATCGTGCTGGCCTGCGCGGCCGCAGCCTGGTTCGCGGCGGCACCGGCCGCTTCCGCGCAGGGCGACAGCTATCCGTCACGGCCGGTGACGCTGCTGGTGCCCTTCCCGCCCGGCGGCAGCGCCGACGTGGTGATCCGGCCGGTCGCGGCCAAGGTCGCGGACGCGCTCAAGCAGCCGATCGTCATCGACAACCGCTCGGGCGGCGGCGGCAACATCGCGGCGCAGGCGACCAAGTCGGCCGCGCCGGACGGCTACACGCTGTTCCTCACCAACATGGGCGTGATGTCGGTCAATCCGGTGCTGTCGCCGGAGCTCAATCTCGATCCGGTCAGAGACTTCCAGCCGATCACACCGATCATCATCTTTCCGCACATCCTGGTGGTGCCGGCCGAGAGCCCGGTCAAGACCGTGGCCGATCTCGTTGCGCATGCGAAGAGCAAGCCCGGCGGCCTGAGCTTCGGCTCGCAGGGCGTCGGCTCCGGCGGACAGATCCTCGGCGAGATGTTCAAGGCCCGTGTCGGCGCGCCGATGGTGCACGTGCCCTATCGTGGCGCTGCTCCCGCCGCGACCGACATCGTCGCCGGCCGGCTCGACTTCCTGTTCACGTCCTACATCTCGATCAGCGAGTTGGCGAAGGGCGGCAAGCTCCGCATCGTCGCGATCGGCGGCAAGAAGCGGATCGATGCCGAGCCGAACGTGCCGACGATGGCCGAGGCGGGCTTTTCCGGACTTGATCTCGAGATGTGGCACGGCATGGTGGCACCGGCCGGAACGCCGGCCCCGATCGTGAAACGGCTGCACGACGAGTTCGCCAAGGCCGCGCGCGATCCGGACATTACGCGCATCGTCAAGCCGCAGGCGACCGATGTCCTGATCACCTCGCCGGAGGATTTTTCGAAGATGATTGCCTCCGACACGGCGCGCCTCAGCAAGGTGATCCGCGAGGCCGGGATCAAGCTGCAATAGACGCCGGCGCCAAGCCGGGGACCGCAAAACGGGGTGGAGGAGGAAACGCCAAGGGGATAACTCGATGACATTGTCTCGTCGCCGATTTCTGCGCTCGGCCGCATGCGTTGCTGCGCTGCCGATCGTTCCACATTCGGCATCGGCGCAAGCTTATCCGGCGCGGCCGGTGCGCATGATCGTGCCGTTCGCGCCGGGCGGCCCGACCGACGTGTTCGCGCGCCTGATTGCGGCAAAGATGTCGGAACAGTCCGGCAAGCAGTTCTATATCGAGAACGTCAGCGGCGCGGGCGGCAACGCCGGAAGCGGGCGCGCCGCCCAGTCGCCGCCCGACGGCTATACGGTGCTCGTGACCGGCGGCGGCCACGTCAACAACCCGTTCCTCTACAGCCACGTCCCCTACGATCCGTTCAAGGACTTCGACGCGGTGACGCTCGGCGCGAGCCAGCCGGTGGTGCTGACGGTGCACCCGTCGGTGCCGGCGCAGAGCGTCAAGGAGCTGATCGCGCTCGTCAAAGCCAATCCCGGCAAGTACAGCTTCGCCTCGCCCGGCGTCGGCACGCCGCCGCAACTGGTCGGCGAGCTGTTCCGGCTGTCGCTTGCGCCGGACCTCATTCACGTCCCCTTCAACGGCGGCGGACCCGCGATCGGCGCGACCGTCGCCGGCCACACGCCGACGTCGTTTGGCGCGCTGACGCCCGCGGTGCCGCTGGTCAAGGACGGCAAGCTTCGCGCGCTCGCGGTCACGTCAAGAACCCGCGCCAAGGCGTTGCCTGACGTGCCGACGATGGCGGAGGCCGGCTATCCCGACGTGGAAGGCGCAAGCTGGGCCGCGGTGGTGGTGCCGGCCGGGACGCCCAGGGAGATCATCGTCCAGCTTCAGCGGATGATCGCCGGCGTCGTGGTGATGCCGGACGTCAAGGAGCGTCTCGATGCGCTCGGCTTCGAGCCGGTGGTCAACACCCCCGATGAGTGCACCGCCTTCTTCAAGGCGGAATCGGCAAAGTGGTCGAAGGTGATCAAGGCGGCGGGGCTGCGGGCGGATTAGCCGTTCGCCCCTGCTCCCCTCGCCGCAAGTCGGTGATGGCGCGCACCAGCACGTAGAACACCGGCGTGAACACCAGCCCGAACAAGGTGACGCCCAGCATGCCGAAGAACACCGCGGTGCCCAGCGCCTGACGCAGCTCCGCGCCCGCGCCGGTTGCGATCACCAGCGGCACCACGCCGAGAATGAAGGCGAGCGACGTCATCAGGATCGGGCGCAGCCGCGTGCGCGCGGCCTGCACCGCGGCGTCCCAGCGGTTGGCGCCCTCCTCCTCGGCCTGCTTGGCGAACTCGACGATCAGAATGGCGTTCTTGGCGGCCAGACCGATCAGCACGACGAGGCCGATCTGGGTGAGGACATTGTTGTCCATGCCGCGCCACAGCACGCCGCTGATCGCGGCGAGCAGACACATCGGCACAATGAGAATGACCGAGAGCGGCAGCAGCAGGCTCTCGTATTGCGCGGCCAGCAGCAGGAACACGAACACCACCGCAAGGCTGAACGCGATCGCGGCGGTGTTGCCCGCGGCCTTTTCCTGCAGCGCGATCTCGGTCCACTCGTAGTTGAAACCGGTCGGCAGCTTGGCGGCGAGCTTCTCCATCGCCGCGATCGCCTGCCCGGTGGAGAAGCCTGGCAAGGTCGCGCCCTGCACCTCCGCCGCCGGGAACAGGTTGTAGCGCGGCACGCGATACGGCCCGGTGATCTCGCGGAAGTTCGCCACCGCGCCGAGCGGCACCATGTCGTCGCTGGTCGAGCGGGTGCGGAGGTTCTGGACGTCGCGCACCGACAGCCGGAACGGATTGTCGGCCTGCGCGGTGACGCGATAGGTGCGGCCGAGAATGTTGAAGTCGTTGACGAAGGTCGAGCCCATATAGGTCCCGAGCGTGTCGAAGAAGCGGGTGATCGGCACGCCGAGCATCTCGGCCTTGGTACGGTCGATATCGGCATAGATCTGCGGCGTCGAGGTGTTGAACAGCGTGAACACCTGCACGAGCCCGGGCGTCTGGTTGGCGGGGCCGACGAGGCCCATGACCGCCTGCTCCAGCGCCTGCGGTCCGCGGCCGGCGCGGTCCTGCACGTACAGCTTGAAGCCGCCGCCGGTGCCGATGCCGGGAACCGAAGGCGGCGGGATGACCAGCACGAAGGCCTCGCGCAGCGTCTGCATCTGGGCGCGCAGGTCGTCGAGGATGCCCTGCGTGGTCAGCCCCTGCTTCACCCGCTCTTCGAATGGCTTCAGGGTCACGAAAATGACGCCGGAGTTCGGCGCGTTGGTGAAGGTCGCGCCGTCGAAACCGGCGAACACCACGGCGTTGCCGACGCCGGGCCGCTTCAGCAGGATGTCCGTGGCTTGGCGGACCACGCGGTCGGTGCGCTCAAGGCTTGCGCCCGGGGGCAACGTAATCGCGGTGATGAAATAGCCGCGGTCGAGCGGCGGCACGAAGCCGCCGGGCGTGCGCGCGAACTGGAAGTAAGTGAGGCCGATCAGGCCGATATAGACAAACAGCATGATGCCGGCGATGCGCGTGCTGCGCCGCGTCAACTCGCCATAGCCGGACGACAGGCGGTCGAAGCCGCGGTTGAAGCCACCGAAGAACGCATCGAGCGGCTTGCCGAGGCTCCTCCAGATGCCACGGCGCTCCTCGTGCGAATGCGGCTTCAGGAGCAGGCCCGCGAGCGCGGGCGACAGCGTCAGCGACACGAAGCAGGAAATCACGGTGGCAGTGGTGATGGTCAGCGCGAACTGCCGGTAGAACGCGCCCGAAATGCCCTCGATGAAGGCGGTCGGAATGAACACTGCGGACAGCACCAGCGCGATCGCGATCAGCGCGCCGCCGACCTCGTCCATGGTCTTGTGCGCGGCCTCCTTCCCACCCATCCCCTGCCGGAGATAGCGCTCGACGTTCTCGACCACGACGATCGCGTCGTCGACGACGATGCCGATCGCCAGCACCAGGCCGAACAGCGTCAGGTTGTTCAGCGAGAAACCGAACGCCTGCATGATGAAGAAGGTGCCGACCAGCGATATCGGGATCGCCACGATCGGGATGATCGCCGCCCGCCAGCTCTGCAGGAACAGGACGATGACGATCACGACGAGCACCGTCGCCTCGAACAGCGTTCGCACCACCTCGTCGACCGACTGCTTGATGAAGGTCGTGGTGTCGTAGGCGACGCGGTAGCTCAGCCCCGGCGGGAAACTCTTCGAAAGCTCGTCCATCGTGCTGAACAAGGTCTTTGCCGTCTTCAGCGCGTTCGAGCCCGGGCGCTGGAAGATGCCGATGGCGGTTGCAGTCTTATCGTCGAGATAGGCGTTTCTGGTGTAGTCCTGCGAGCCGAGCTCGACGCGGGCGATGTCGCGCACCCGCGTCACGCGGCCGTCAGGATCGGTCGCGACCACGATGTCTTCGAACTGGTCGGTGCTGGTCAGCCGGCCGAGCGTCTGCACCGCGATCTGGAAGCCACCCGGCGAGGTCGCCGGCGGCTGGTTGATCGCACCCGCCGACACCGCGATGTTGGCACCGCGTAGCGCGTTCACCACGTCGGTCGCCGTCAGGCCGCGCGCCTGCACCCTCGCCGGATCGAGCCAGATGCGCATCGAGTAGTCGCGCGCGCCGAACACTATGGTGTCGCCGACGCCGTCGATGCGGGCCAGCACGTCCTTGATGTTCACGGTCGCGTAGTTGGAAATGTATTGCTGGTCGAGGCTGCCGTCGGGCGAGATCAGGTGGATCACCAGCATCAGGTCAGGCGACTTCTTGCGCACCGTCACGCCGAAGCGCTGCACCTGTTCCGGCAGACGCGGGATCGCGACCGACACGCGGTTCTGCACCAGCACCTGCGCCTGGTCGACATCGACGCCCGGTTTGAACACCACCTGGATCGACAGGACGCCGTCCCCGGTCGATTGCGACACCATGTAGATCATGTCGTCGACGCCGTTGATCTCCTGCTCGATCGGCGAGGCGACGGTCGCGGCCAGCACCTCGGCGGAGGCGCCCGGATACTGGGCCGTCACCTCGACGGTCGGCGGCGCGATCTCGGGAAATTCGGTGATCGGCAACGCGCGGTAGGAAATCGCGCCGACCAGCGTCAGGATGACCGAAATCACCGCGGCAAAGATCGGCCGGTCGACGAAGAAATGTGAAAATCGCATGATGAAAATCCTGAGCCGACGCGGTTCGGGACGCGCGCGGCGCGGTTTATGGCGTTTTCGCTTCGATCCTGATCGCTTCGATCTTGCCGTCCTCGGTCTTGACCTTCTGCCCCGGCCGGGCACGCGCCAGTCCTTCGATGATCACGCGGTCGATGGGCGCAAGCCCGGTTCGGATGACCCGCAGCCCGTCGACGATGGGGCCAAGCCCGACGCGCTTGACGGCAACGGTGCCGTCGTCAGCCACGGTGAAGACGATCTTGTTCGCCTGATCGGAGGCAATCGCCGCATCCGGCAGCAACAGCGCGTCGTGCTGTCCGCCGAACAGCCGCAGCCGCCCGAAGAAGCCCGGCGTCAGCAGGCCGTCCTTGTTGTCGAAGATGGCGCGGCCGCGGATCGAGCCGGTCCGCGTGCTGAGCGTGTTGTCGACGAAATCCATCTGCCCGAAGTGCTTGTAATCGGTTTCGTCGGCGAGCCGCACCGCGACCGGGTTCTGCACGTCGCGCGACGACGGGCGCGCGCCGGCCGCCGCAAGCCGCAGGTAGCGCAGAAAATCCGCCTCCGAGCCGTCGAAGAGGAAATGGATCGGATCGATCGACACGATCGACGTGAGCAGCGTCGCGCCGGTCTGGGCACCGGTGATCAGATTGCCGGCATCGACGCGGCGGTCGGAGATGCGGCCGTCGATCGGCGCCCTCACCTCGGTCCATTCGAGATTGAGCTCGGCCTGCTTCGTCAGTGCCTCGGCCACGCCGACCGCGCCCGACGCCTCGCGCTGCGTCGCGCGGCGCGTGTCGAACTCGCGCTCAGTGACCGCTTGGCTGCGGAGAAGCGGCGTCGCACGCTCGAGGTCAAGCGTGGCGATTTCATATCTCGAGCGGGCGCGCTCGAGATCGGCTTTGGCCTGCTCCACTGCCAGACGGTAAGGCCGCGGGTCGATCACAAACAGAAGATCGCCCTGCTTGACGATCTGGCCGTCCTTGAAATGGATGGAATCGATGAAGCCCGACACGCGGGCGCGGATCTCGACGGTCTTCACCGCGACGAAACGGCCGGTGTATTCGTCCCACTCGGTGATCTGCTTCTCGAGCGGCCGCGAAACCGTGACCACCGGAAGCTCGGGCCCGGCACTGGCGGCCGGCTTGTTATCGCAACCGGCCACGGCGAAGGCTGCAAGCAGGACAGCGCTGAGCGGCAAGAGACGTATCATCGGTCGTCCTTCCCCAGGTGACTTTGCCCCAGGTGACTTTGCCCCAAGTGGCCTGCTGCAACGGTGGTCGGGTCGCCGGTCAGGAGCGGCGGAGGCACACCGGATCGCGGAAAACACCGGATGGGAAATCCACCCGAACATGTAGGCCGATCAGAAACATTACCAAACGGACAGGATATCTAGATCGTGCTGCGCTGCACACAAGTAGAACGCTTTGGCAAATTTGCAGGCAGAAAAGAAAAATCCCGGCTGCCCAATTGGGCAAGGCCGGGATTTCTGACTTGAACGCCGGATTGTGACGACGGCTATTTTTCCGCGGCGGCCGGCGCGAGTGTCGCCATATCCACCTTCACGCCCGGTCCCATGGTCGAGGAGATCGAGACGCGGTTGATGTAGTGGCCCTTGGCGCCCGACGGCTTCGCCTTGTTCACCGCATCGGTGAAGGCGCGGATATTCTCGACGAGCTTGTCGGCGGCGAACGACGCCTTGCCGACGCCGGCCTGCAGGATGCCTGCGGACTCGACCCGGAACTCGACCGAGCCGCCCTTGGCGCCCTTCACCGCGCTGGTGACGTCCATCGTCACGGTGCCGACACGCGGGTTCGGCATCATGCCGCGCGGGCCGAGCACCTTACCGAGACGGCCGACCAGGCCCATCATGTCCGGCGTGGCGATGCAGCGGTCGAAGTCGATCTGACCGCCATTGACCTTCTCGAACAGGTCCTCCGCGCCGACCACGTCGGCGCCCGCGGCCTTGGCTTCCTCGGCCTTGGGGCCGCGCGCGAACACGCCGACGCGCACGGTGCGGCCGGTGCCGTTCGGCAGCGTGACCACGCCGCGGACCATCTGGTCGGCATGCTTGGGGTCGACGCCGAGGTTCATCGCGATCTCGATGGTCTCGTCAAACTTCGCCTTGGCGCGGTCCTTGACCATCTTCACCGCTTCGTCGAGCGGGTAAGCCTTGGCCGGATCGAGGCCTTCACGAATTTTTTTGGTGCGCTTTCCGATATTCGCCATGACCCTTACCCCTTCACCTGAAGGCCCATCGAACGGGCGGAGCCTTCGACCATCTTCATGGCCGCCTCGACGGTGTTGCAGTTGAGGTCCTTCATCTTGGCCTCGGCGATCTCCTTGACCTGAGCTCTGGTCACGGAGCCGGCGCTGTCGCGGCCGGGGGTCTTCGAGCCGCTTTCGACCTTCGCCGCCTTCTTGAGGAAGTGCGACATCGGCGGCGTCCTCATCTCGAAGGTGAAGGAACGGTCGGCGTAGATGGTGATGACGACCGGGATCGGCGCGCCCTTCTCCAGCTTCTGGCTCTGGGCGTTGAACGCCTTGCAGAACTCCATGATGTTGAGACCGCGCTGACCGAGCGCGGGACCGATCGGCGGCGCGGGGTTCGCGGCACCGGCCGGAACCTGCAATTTCAGGAATCCGGTGACTTTCTTTGCCATTTAACACTCCTGCGTTTGGCCCTTTCGGACCGGTTCAGGATCCGTGGTGCGGATTTGAGCGGTTGGCAGCCGCCTCACCTTCCACGTCTCTCACTTGTTACGGCCGTCCCCTCCGGGCAGCCGCCTCTTCCAGCAGGCCGGCTTATACCTTCTCGACCTGCGTGAATTCCAGCTCGACCGGCGTGGCGCGGCCGAAGATCGACACCGCGACCTTCACGCGCGAGCGGCCCTCGTCCACCTCCTCGACCGTGCCGTTGAACGACGCGAACGGGCCGTCCGAGACGCGGACCTGCTCGCCCACCTCGAACGAGATCGAAGGCTTCGGCCGATCCACGCCCTCCTGCACCTGCTGCAGGATGCGCAACGCCTCGGCCTCGGAAATCGGCATCGGCTTGTTGTCGGCACCGAGGAAGCCCGTGACCTTCGGCGTGTTCTTGATCAGATGGAACGCCTCGTCGGTGAGGTCCATCTTCACCAGCACGTAGCCCGGGAAGAATTTGCGCTCGGTGTCGACCTTGCGGCCGCGCCGCACCTCGGTGACCTTTTCCTTCGGCACCATGATCTCGTCGAACAGGTCGGACAGATTGCGCTGCTTCGCCTGCTCGCGGATCGACTCCGCGACCTTGTTCTCGAAATTCGAGTAGGCGTGAACAATGTACCAGCGTTTTGCCATGTGCTTAGACCGCCGCTTACGTGGCGATTCCGAGAAGGAAGGTGATGAGGACGCGGATGACCTGATCGGCCACGAGGAACAGGATGGACGCCACGGTGACCATGACGAACACCATGATCGTCGTGATCGTGGTCTCGCGGCGGGTCGGCCAGGTGACCTTGTCGGTCTCCGAGCGCACCTCTTGCAGGAACTTGAACGGGCTGAACTTGGCCATGACTCTTTGGGCTTCGGCGACTTCAAATAGGCACGACGATCCCAACCGTTAAGGATGAGATCGGCGAGCGATCCATTTTTGGGAGCAGGTTCGCCGCGGATGTCCGTCACCGGGCCGCTAGGCGATGGCCGGCTTGGTATATCGATTGCGGCACGACGTCAAGGCGGCCCACAATTCCAGAGCAAACTCAGCGATTTGCAATGGACTTCAGAGGTCCGACACGAACCCCTTCAGGTGCAGACGCAAGGCCGGCCGGGCCTCAAGGCACCGCCGCGCGGGCGAAAAGCGACGCTTTCCCGACCGACTCCTACTGACTTACCTCACTGCAACCGACCGGCGGGAGGATAATGACCGTGCGAATCACTGTGGTTTTGTCGGAAGCTTATCGGAGGGGCCTATGGGTATTGCTCACCCACCGAAGGACATTGGCGATCAGCCCGTGCCGTTCGACGAACAGATCGCCGAGAAGTTAGTGGGTCATACCGTCGCTGAGGTCGAGCGTGTGCTCATCATCCGGACCCTCAGCGACGCCGAGTGGAACAGAACAAGGGCCGCGACCACCCTGGGGATCTCGGTGCGGTGCCTGCGCAACAAAATCCACGAGTTCAAGAAGCAGGGAATAGCCATTCCCGCGGCGAACCGGACGCGCCCGGAGTTCGCGGATGTCGCGTCCTGCCGGTGGATGCGAAGCCCGGCCTAGGGACCGCGGGCCGCGCCCGATGCCGAACCGTTGGCTTGGGGCGCGCCGCCCCAGGCAGGGACGCGGGTTGGGCGGTGCCCCGTTCGAACTTTGGACGTCGGGTGGCAAATGCCCCAATCCCCCCCTGTACCTTCGGCCTAGAACTTCGCACCCAACCTTGCGTTAGCGCGCCAGTAGCGCAGGTCCTGGCCGAGCCCGCCGTATTCCATACCGAGCGAGCCTACAAGCCCTTGCCGCATCGACGCTGCGATAACACAGTCCTTGATCCAATATTGAGCATGAACGAGGCCACACATAGTTGGCCGTGTGCGTTTTCGCACACTCGTCCATGAAGCAGCGTGGCCGGTAAAGGGAAGGACGGCTTTCCTTGGTGATTACAGCATCGGCAAAAGCCTTGAGTTGATCGGCACATGCCAAGTATGCGGAGGCAGAGCGCACCAAGTTTGGGCGCGGAACCGCTACCGCGCTGTGACTTTGCGCGCTTCACTCATGACGGCTCTCGGCAGAAACATCCCGTGAAATAGCGGGGGGTCGATGGAAGGGATGCCGCCATGAAAAAAGGTCTCCTATCAGCCAGCTTGCTGCTCTCCACAATCAGCTATGCCAGTGCCGACCCCTATCGCTGGTGTGCCGAATACGGCGGCGGCGGATCCAACTGCTATTTCGTCACCCTGAACCAATGCCAAGCAGCCGTATCGGGGAACGGGGGTTTTTGCCGTGCTAACCCATTCTATACGGGCGCCGACTGGCGACGCCGCCCGGCGACGTTCGGAGTCGCAGGTGGGGGACAGTACCGCGTGCCCTAAGCGACCAGCACGGAAGTGCCAAGGAGGCTCGGCGCCGCTGACATGCGTCCCTTCCTGCCCTGCCTTCCCGCAAAAGTTGACCGGCCGCCGACCGGGAAACTCGAGATCAAATACGATGGGTTCCGGCTCATGGCGCGCCGGAGTGCGGATGGCATCCAGCTTACGACAAAGCAAGGCGCTGACTGCACCAGCCGCTACCGCCTGATCGTCATTGCGCTAAGAAAGCTCAAGGTCAAATCGATCTGCCTCGACGGTGAAGTGATGTGCTTCACCGGAGCGCAGCAGGACTTCGACAAGCTCTGGAATCGCACACACGACCATGAAGCGCGTCTGAGCGCCTTCGATCTGCTGGAACTGGATGGTGAGGACTTGCGTGATCGGCCGCTGGCCGAGCGGAAGAAGAGGCGCCTGCTTAAGTTGATACGCCGTTCCAATGGCTTCGAGTACGTTGAGCACCTGAACTGCAAGTCCAAGGACTGAAGATGCGCTGGCAGAACACCCGGCCACGTGTGCGGTCGCGATCCGCGTCTGCCGCATTCGTTGACCCCGCTCGGCCTATCCGCGTTGATAAGGCACCTGAAGGCAAGAACTGGGCGCACGAGATCAAACACGACGGCTACCGTATCCAGATCCATCTCGGTGCATCCGGCGTTCGGCTTTTCACCATGTCAGGTTACGACTGGACCGAACGCTATCCGCTGATTGTTGAGGCCGCGAGCAAGATCAAGGGCAGCGCTATCATCGATGCCGAGGCGGTGATTGCGGATGAGAACGGCCTTACAAATTTCGAGGCAATTCACGGACGAAACCGTGATGGCGAAATGCAGGCGTTCGCGTTCGACCTGATGATGCGCAACGGCGAAGACGTGCGCGATATGCCCTGGCTCGACCGGCGCCAATTGCTGAAGCAACTGCTCGGCCGACGTAAAAGCCTTGTCTACAACCGGGAGATCGTCGGCCGCGGGCCAGAGGTCTACAGGGCAGCCTGCGGGATGGGCCTCGAAGGCATCGTTTCAAAGCAAGGACCGCGCCATATCGATCGGGCCGCACCAAGAGTTGGCTGAAGATCAAGAACCCAGCCGCTCCCGCGGCCGTGCGCTTTTCAGAAAACGGTGAATAGAAAAAAGGCGGCCGCGACCATCTGCGCAGACCTGGACGCGACCGACCGTCAACTCATGGCGCTGTTCGATTGGACGAGCGAGCGGCAGGCAAACGTCTACACCCGCAAGGCGAACCGGACGAAGTTGGCGGCCGACGCCGCGAAGCTGCTCGGCGGCTTCTTCGGTGAACGGACCGGGGATGAACAGGGCACAAAAAATCGATCGGTTGAGTCCTCAAAGGGGTCTCATCAACGCCACGGGGTCTCACCAAAAATTAAGTGATTGATTTGTCAGTAGAATTGTTGGGGGTGGCAGGAGTGGAGGGGCTCGAACCCCCAACCCCCGGTTTTGGAGACCGGTGCTCTAGCCATTGAGCTACACTCCTGCGGGTCAGGCGACGCGAACATAGTCGGCCGCCCGCGTTCTGTCATCCCCGATCGAAAAGCGCCGGTTTCAGGCCGGCTCGACCACCACCGCCGAGCCGTAGGCTAGCACCTCGGTGATGCCGTCGGTGATCTCGTTCGCGTCATAGCGCATGCCGACGATGGCGTTGGCGCCGGCGGAGGAGGCGTGCTCGACCATCAGGTTGAACGCCTCCTCGCGGGCCTTCTCGGCGAGCTCAGTGTAGATCGTGATGTTACCGCCGAACAGCGACTGGATGCCCGCGCCGATGTTGCCGATGACGCTGCGCGAGCGCACCGTCAGCCCCCGCACCACGCCGAGGTGCCGGGCGATCTTGTAGCCGGCGACGTCGTTGGTCGTTGTGACGATCATGACACCTCCCTCATGCGAGATGGCCGGGCAAAAGCCCGGCCATTCGTTGTTCAGTCAGCTTCCGCGCAGCATCGTTACTCGATGATGCTCGCGACGACGCCGGCACCGACGGTGCGGCCGCCCTCGCGGATGGCGAAGCGGAGCTTCTCCT
>JAIESI010000304.1 GCA_019746135.1 Xanthobacteraceae bacterium | reverse complement strand
CAGCACGAATCACCATCCCAATCTTGAATCACATCGTGACTCTTGGCGTCTACCTACTAACCTAGCGCCTATGAGGCCATGCCTCCGGGGTTTTGCTTTTGTGGGATCGCGTTTGCCCCTAAAATACCGGAAGTTGTCGTTCGCGGTCGATTGCCGCAATGGGCGGGCGGGCAGCGGGCGGTGCTACCAGAGAGGAAACACCCATGAAACGTCGTCAATTCTTGAAAGCGGCCGGACTTGGACTGGCGGGATCCGCGGTCGCCGCGCCGGCCATCGCGCAGTCCGCGCCGGAGGTCAAATGGCGGCTCACCTCGAGCTTCCCGAAGTCGCTCGACACCCTTTGGGGCGCGGCCGAAACCATCTCGAAGTATGTCGGCGAAGCGACCGACAACAAGTTTCAGATTCAGCCCTTTGCCGCCGGCGAGATCGTACCCGGGCTGCAGGCGGCCGACGCCGTCACCGCGGGCACGGTCGAGTGCTGCCACACCGCGTCGTATTATTGGTACGGCAAGGATCCGACCTGGGCGCTGTTCTGCGCCGTTCCGTTCGGTCTCAACACGCGCCAGCAGAACGCCTGGTTCTACGACGGCGAGGGCATGAAGCTGATGAACGAGTTCACCAGGAGCGCGAACATCATCTCGTTCCCGGCCGGCAACACCGGCGCGCAGATGGGCGGCTGGTTCCGCAAGGAGATCAAGGAGGTATCCGATTTCAACGGACTGAAATTCCGCATCGGCGGCTTCGGCGGCCGCGTGCTGCAGAAGCTCGGCTGCGTGCCGCAGCAGATCGCCGGCGGCGACATCTATCCGGCGCTGGAAAAGGGCACCATCGACGCCGCCGAATGGGTTGGTCCCTATGACGACGAGAAGCTCGGTTTCTACAAGGTCGCCAAGTTCTACTATTACCCGGGCTGGTGGGAGGGCGGGACCGCCAACCACCTGATGGTCAACACCGCGGCATGGGACAAGCTGCCGAAGAGCTACCAGGCGGTTCTGGCCGCGGCCTCCGCCTACGCCAACATCGAAGAAACCGCGCGCTACGACGCCCGCAATCCGGGGGCGCTCAAGCGCCTGATCGCGGGCGGTGCGCAACTGCGGCCGTTCACCCAGCCGGTGCTCGAAGCCTGTCTCAAGGCCGCCAACGAGGTGTTCGCGGAAACCTCGGCGTCCAACGCCAACTTCAAGAAGGTTCTCGACAGCATGATCGCCTTCCGCAACGACGAGTATCTGTGGTGGCAGGTGGCCGAATACACCAACGACACCTTCATGATCCGCAGCCGCCCGAGGGGGTAGCGGGCGGCCGGCCGACCGGCCGGGCTTTTGCACTGCGGCACCGCGACGGAAAACCCTTTCCGTCGCGGTCGTTTATTGCGTAAGCTTCCGGCTGCTGTCGGCGTGGGAAGACGTCGCGGTTCGCTTGCAGACGATACTTTGGACTGCCCTTTCTCGCGCCGACGACAACAGCGAGGGGGGAAACGTCATGAAGCGTCGTGAATTCCTGAAGGCCGCGGGCCTGGGCGCCGCGGCATCGGCCGTTGCCGCGCCGGCCGTCGCCCAGTCCATGCCCGAAGTGAAATGGCGGTTGACGGCAAGCTGGCCGAAGTCGCTCGATACGCTGTACGGCGGTTGCGAGTTTTTCGCAAAGCGCATCGCCGAGATCACCGACAACCGCTTCCAGGTTCAGGTGTTCGCGGCCGGCGAGATCGTTCCCGGCCTGCAGGTGCTCGACGCCGTGCAGAACGGCACGGTCGAGATGGGCAACACCGCGCTCTATTACTATTGGGGCAAGGATCCGTCATTCACCTATGGCACGGCGCTGCCGTTCGGCGTCAATGCGCGGCAGATGAGCGCGTGGTTGCGTTTCGGGGGCGGCGAGCAGCTGCTCAATGAGCTTCTCAAGAACTACAACTGCATCGGCTTTGCCGCCGCCAACACCGGCGCGCAGATGGGCGGCTGGTTCCGCAAGGAGCTGAACAATCTCGGCGACATGTCCGGCCTGAAGATGCGGATCGGCGGCTTTGCCGGCACGATCATGTCGAAGGTCGGCCTCGTGCCGCAGCAGCTTGCCGCGCCCGACATCTATCCGGCGCTGGAGAAGGGCACGCTCGACGCGGCGGAGTGGGTCGGCCCGTATGACGACGAGAAGCTCGGCTTCTACAAGGTGGCGCGGTACTACTACTATCCGGGCTGGTGGGAGGGCTGCGGCCAGGCCCACAACATCATGAACATCGCCAAGTGGAACGAGCTGCCCAAGCACTATCAGGCGGCCATCCAGGCGGCGTCGGCCGATGCCTGGAACTACGTGATCGCGCGCTACGACTATGCCAATCCGGCCGCGCTCAAGCGCCTGCTCTCCGGCGGTGCGCAGTTGCGGGCGTTCCCGCAGGACGTGATGGAGGCCTGCTACAAAGCCGCCCATGACATCTATGCCGACCTGTCGAAGACCAATCCGATGTTCAAGAAGATGTACGACAGCCTGGTGCCGTTCCGCAGCGACTCGTATCTGTGGATGCAGGTGGCCGAGGGCGGATTCGACAACTTCATGATCCGCATGCGCACGCGGGCCTAGGCATTCAGACGATTTGGCAAGCCGTTGCGAAGTCCCGGAGCGCGAGCTCCGGGGCTTTTGCCTTCAGGTTCAGCGTGACGGCGGTCAGAGCTTCGGCGGCCCGAGGTCAAGCGTCGGCGGCGGCAGGTCGAGTCCCGGCAGGTTGCGCAGCTGCTGCTCGATCATCGCCGGATCGACCTTGGGCGGCTTGTCGAGCATGAACGTGACCGTCTGCGGAAATGCGATCAGCAGCGCGACCAGGATGAGCTGGAGCACGACCCAGGGAATCGCGCCGAGATAGATGTCGGAGCTCTTCACCGTTCGCGGGGCAATGCCGCGTATGTAGAACAGCGCAAAGCCGAACGGCGGGTGCATGAAGCTCGTCTGCACGTTGGCGCCGATCAGGATGCCGAACCAGATCAGGTCGATGCCGAGCTTCTCGGCGGCCGGCGCAAGCAGCGGGATGATGATGAAGGCGATCTCGAAGAAATCGAGGAAGAAGGCGATGATGAAGACAAAGATGTTGACGAAGATCAGGAAACCGACCGCGCCGCCCGGCAGCGAGGTCAGCAGGTGCTCGATCCACTCCTTGCCGCCGACGCCCTGAAACACCAGGCTGAACACGCGCGCGCCGATCAGGATGAACACCACCATGGCGGTGATCCGCATGGTCGACGACATCCCCTGATAGACCAGATCCCAGGACAGGCGGCCGTTGACCCAGGCAAGCGCGAGGCCGCCGACCACGCCCATCGCGCCGGCCTCGGTCGGCGTCGCAAGGCCCATGAAGATGGTGCCGAGCACGAGGAAAATCAGCACCGCCGACGGCACCATGCCGCGGATGCAGCGCTTGGCCAGCGCCCAGCCGTGCAAGGTCCGCGCCTCCGGCGGCAGCGCCGGAACGTCCTGCGGGCGGATATAGGTCAGGAGCAGCACGTAGGCCGCAAACAGCGCCACCTGCATGAGGCTCGGCCCGACCGCGCCGAGATACATGTCGCCGACCGACTTGCCGAGCTGGTCGGCGAGCACGACCAGCACCAGCGACGGCGGAATCAGCTGCGTGATGGTGCCGGAAGCCGCGATCACGCCGGTGGTGTGACGGATCGAATAGCCGTAGCGCATCATCACCGGCATCGCGATGATGCCCATGGCGATGACCGAGGCCGCGACCGTGCCGGTGATCGCCCCGAGCACCGCGCCGACCAGGATCACCGCGTAGGAGAGGCCGCCGCGGATCGGCCCGAACAGCTGCCCGAAGCCTTCGAGCAAGTCCTCGGCAAGGCCGCATCGCTCGAGGATCGTACCCATCAGCGTGAAGAACGGAATGGCGAGCAGCAGGTCGTTGGAGACGATGGCGAAGAGCTGGAACGTCAGGTTGCCGAGGAAGTCGGCGCGGATCAGGCCAAGCTCGATGCCGATGAAGCCGAAGAACAGGCCGACCGCGGCGAGCGAGAACGCCGCCGGGTAGCCGATCACCATGAACAGCATCATGCCCGCGAACATCAGCGGGGCCATGTTGTGGGTGACGAAATCGATCATTGCAGCGGCTTCTCGTAGGCGTGCTCACGCCGGTAGCCAGGCACGGTGAGCGCCGCGATGCATTTGATGATTTCGGAGATGCCCTGAAGCGCGACCAGGCCGAAGCCGATCGGCAGCACGAGCTTGACCGGCCAGCGCACCAGGCCGCCGGCATTGGTCGAGACCTCACCGGACCTCCAGGCATCCACGAACCACGGCCAGGTGAAGTACATCAGCACGAGGCACATCGGCATCAGGAACAGGATGCCGCCCATCAGGTCGATCAGGATGCGTGCGCGATCGCTGACCATGCCGTAGAGCAGATCGACCCGCACGTGCTCGTTGACCTTGAGTGTCCACGCCGCGCCGAACAGCACGATGCCGGCGAACATGTACCACTGTGCCTCGAGGAACGCGTTGGAGTTGTTGCCGTACCAGCGGATCAGGTCCTGGATGCCGGCCAGGAAATGGAATTCGCGGCTGAGCGCGATCAGGCCGTTGATGCCGTAGCGGAAGCCCGCATTGGCGGCGCTGAGCAGCGCCGAGAACAGCACGAGGTAATTTGCGATGACGCCAAACCGGTAATTCACGGCGTCGATGCCGCGGCTGAGTTTCAGCAGCGTATGAATCGTCCCGTCCAAAACCGGTTCCCCTCCCGGGCGGCCAGCCGGGGCAGGCCGCAAATGTCTTGTCGCTTCCCCCGCTCGACCGCGTCCCCCAGTCGAGCCATGACAGCTAATCTGAAGGCTCCATGGGCCGTCAATGGAAACTTGGTCTAACGGCAAAACCGCCGGAAATGCGGGCTTCCGGCGCCTCGGATGCGCTCAGGCGGCGGTCTGCGCTTCGGCGCTGAGCCTTCGCCGCCGCACGGCCTCGCGGTGCAGCGTATAGATGCCGCTGCCCACAATCAGCAGTGCACCGAACACGGTCCAGCCGTCCGGGAACTCGGCGAACACGAGATATCCGCCGACGGCGGACGTGATCAGGTACGTGTACCGAAATGGCGCGACCACCGAGAGGTCGACGTCGCGGAAGCCCAGCGCCATGAGGTAGATCGCGATGCCGACGAACACCGAGGCGACGAAGAGTTGAAAGAGATCGGCGCCATCGAACATCCGCCAGCTCTCGGTCACGACGAAAAGGGCTCCGAACAGCGTGATGCCGACGGCGCCCCAGAACGCCACAACCATCACCGGCACGCCGTGGCCGATGCGACGGTTGGCGGTTTCGCGCAGCGCTGCGAACAACGCCGACACAGCGGCGATAATGGCCCAGATATCGAACGATGCGGGCACCGGCTTGATCACGAACAGCGCGCCGATGAAGCCGATGCTGATGGCGATCCAGCGGCGCCAGCCGACGGTCTCGCGGAACAGCAGCACCGCCAGCACGGTGATCAGCAGCGGGCCGATCTGCAGCACGGCCGCGACATTGGCGAGCGGCATATGCGCGAGCGCGGTGATGAACGTCGCGGTGGAAAGCCCGTCGAAGGCCGAGCGCGCGGTGAGCAGCGGGCTCAAGGCTGTGCCGATTGCTTTGCGATGACCGAGCGCCACCGCGACCGCGCCGATCAGCAGCATCGCCATGATGCCGCGCACGAAGATCACTTCGCCGACCGGATAGGTCCGCAGGATCTGTTTCACCAGCACGTCGTTGACGGTGTACGCGGCCATGCAGCCGACAATGGCAAGCACGCCGCGCTGGTTGTTGCTCAGGGATGTCGGCGCGGCGGCTCCCGGCGGTGACCGCGGACTAACCGCCGGTCACGCTCATGTGTCGGGACAGCGCCGGACGCTTGTGACGGCGGTCGATGACGAAGTCGTGGCCCTTGGGCTTGCGGGTGATGGCTTCGTCGATGGCCGCGTAGAGCGCGTCGTTGGATTCGGAGGCGCGCAGCGGCGCGCGCAGGTCCGCCGCGTCCTCCTGGCCGAGGCACATATAGAGCGTGCCGGTGCAGGTGATGCGGACGCGGTTGCAGGATTCGCAGAAGTTGTGCGTCATCGGCGTGATGAAGCCGAGCCGCCCGCCGGTTTCCTTGACGCGCACGTAGCGGGCCGGGCCTCCGGTCTTGTAGTCGATGTCCTCGAACGAGAAGCGCTCGGCAAGCTGCGCCCGCACCATCGACAGCGGCAGGTACTGGTCGAGCCGGTTCTCGCCGATCTCGCCGAGCGGCATCACCTCGATGATCGTCATGTCCATGCCTCGTCCGTGAGACCAGGACACGAGACCGGCCAGCTCGTTCTCGTTGACGCCCTTGAGCGCCACCGCGTTGATCTTCACCTTCAGTCCCGCAGCCTGTGCCGCATCGATGCCGGCGATCACCTTGTCGAGATCGCCCCAGCGGGTGATGGCGCGGAACTTGTCGGGGTCGAGCGTATCGAGCGAAACATTGATCCGCTCGACGCCGTAGCCCTTCAGCTCGGCGGCGTATTTGCCGAGCTGCGAACCGTTGGTCGTGACGGTCAATTCGTCGAGCGCGCCGGACTTCAGGTGCCGCGACAGCGACGCGAACAGGGTCATGATTCCGCGACGCACCAGCGGCTCGCCGCCGGTGAGGCGCAGCTTGCGCACCCCTTTGGCGACGAAGGCCGTGCAGAGCCGGTCGAGCTCCTCGAGCGTCAGCAGGTCCGCCTTGGGCAGGAACGACATGTGCTCCGCCATGCAATAGACGCAGCGGAAGTCGCAGCGGTCCGTCACCGACACGCGCAGGTAGGTGATCGCCCGCGCGAACGGATCGATCAGCGGGGCAGGGGTGACCGCAGGGCGGTCGAGGGTGACGGCAGGTCCGGCAATCGTCATGAAGTTCCTTGGGCGGCCCAATTGTGACCGGTCGGCCGATAGACGTCCAGGCTCGTTATTCCCTGCTATATATAGGGAGCAATTGGCGTTTTGGGGAGCTTGAAATGGCGGTCGAGACGCGGCCCTGGCCCACGGAATTGCGGCTTGCCAAGGACCGCAAGGCGCTGACCGTGACCTTCGACACCGGCGAAAGCTATGCGCTGGACGCAGAATATCTGCGGGTGATGAGCCCGAGCGCCGAGGTGCAGGGCCATTCACCGGACGAGCGCAAGACCGTGCCCGGCAAGCGCCAGGTCGCGATCCTGGAGGTGCATCCGATCGGCAACTACGCGGTGCGCCTCGTGTTCGACGACCTGCATTCGACCGGCATCTACAGCTGGGACTATTTCGCCGAGCTCGGCCGCGACCGCGCGGCCAAGTGGCAGTTTTACCTCGACGAGCTCGCGAGCAAGGGGCTGAGCCGCGATCCGCCGGCAAGGCGCTAGCCGCGCCGCTACTGTACGACCACCGTCGTGCCGACCGGCACCCGGTTGTACAGATCCACCACGTCGTCGTTGGTCATGCGGAAGCAGCCCGACGACACCGCCTGTCCAATGGTCTCCGGCTCGTTCGAGCCGTGGATGCGGTAGAGCGTGTCGCCGAGATAGAGCGCCCGGGCGCCGAGCGGGTTTTCGATGCCGCCGGCCATGTGCCGCGGCAGGCCGGGCTGGCGCTTGAGCATCTGCTCCGGCGGCGTCCAAGACGGCCATTCCTTCTTTGCGGTGACCTTGCGCACGCCCTTCCAGGTGAAGCCGACGCGGCCGACGCCGATGCCGTATTGCAGCGCCGTGCCGTCGCCCTGCACGAGATAGAGTTTCCGCTCGGCGGTGTTGATGACGATGGTGCCGGGCTTGTGCTGGCCGCTGAAGCTCACCCGCGTGCGGGTCGTATCCGAGCCGCCGAAGCCGAGGAAATTGAAGTTCCGCCCGCGCGGCGAGCCGCCGCCCAGCATCTCGTAGCGCTCGTTGTCGGATTGCGCGCTGGCTTGATCGGTCAAGCCGAGCAGCGCCACAATCGCGATCAGCGCGGCGAAGGCACGCGGCAGCATTCCTTATTTCCTCCTGTTGGCGGTTCGTCGGGGGGCGCAAAGTGGCCATAATTCGGCCGGGGCGGCAACCCGGGATGTTGTCGCGGGGCGCCTGTCAATGTTGACAGGTGCCGTGGAGCAAGGGCTCCGCCATGATCGCTGCGGTTCCTCGTCGACGGTCGACGTGACACCCCCCGACAGAACGCGGCGCTCGGAGATGAGGGACCAAACCCGCCTTGCCAGGGCCGATGCCGCCAACGCCTGGTCGGAGGGCGCTGGCCTGAATGGGGGATCGGCCCTGGCTAAGGGCTGATCAGTCCGAGCATGGCGCACTTGACCGCCGCCTGGACGCGGGTCGCGACGCCAAGCTTCCGCATGGCATTGTCCATGTGGAAGTTCACGGTCCGCTCGGCGATCCGCAGGATCACGGCGATATCGGCCGACGACTTGCCGCGCGCCGCCCAGGTCAGGGCCTGCAACTCCCGCTCGGTCAGCCGGTAGTTTGCACCCTGGCTCGCCCGTTCGGTCTGGCCCAGAAGGCGATGGCGGATGATCGCCAGCAGCAACTCGAAATCGATCGGCTTTGTCACATAGTCGTCGCAGCCGAGCTGGCGCGCCTGCATCTGGTGACCGCGCTGCGAATAGGCCGTGACGAAGATGAAAGGCACCGTGACCGGCAGGATCTTGCCGGTCCGGATCTTCGCCAGGAGGTCGAGGCCCGAGGCGTCCGGCAGATCGAGGTCGCACAGCACGAGGTCCGGATTGGAGCTCAGCGCATCGAGGCCGTCCGCGGCCGTCGCCGCCACGGTGACGGCCAGGCCCTCGTCCTCGAGGACTTCGACGATCAGGTCCGCGGTATCGCGGTTGTCTTCAATGCACAGAATGCGCGGTTTCGGCACGGCTGTTGTCCGCTGGCGCGGCCCGGATCGGCAGTCGAATGCTGACCGCGGTTCCGACACCCAGATCGCTTTCGATCTGGATCGAGCCGCCGTGGGCCTCAACATAGCGGCGCACGACATAGAGCCCAATGCCGGTGCCCGGAACGCCGCGGCTGTTGCTCGCCCGGTAGTACGGTTCGAACAGGCTCGATTGTTCGGCAGACGCAATGCCGCGGCCGCGATCGGTGATCGACAGCACGGCCCAGTTCCCGTCGGAGCGGCCCCACACGGAAATGGCGGTATCGTCCGGCGAATACTTGATCGCGTTGGAAAGCAGGTTGGCAACGATCTGCTGCAACATGTCCGCATTGCCGCTGAGCGTCGGCGGCAGCGCTTCCAGGTCCGCCTTGATGTCGCGGTCGCCCTTGAGCTGGACGATGACGTCTCCGATCAGCGCGCCGAGATTGACCTCCGCCGGTTCGAACCGGGCCTGCGCCTGATCGGCTTCGGAAGCGGCCTGCACCTGCCGGACCACCACGTCGATGTGCTTCACCGCCTGCCGGATCTTGTCGGCGCGCATCACCACGCTTTCGGTGTCGTTCGCCGGCACGAGCTTCTTCAGGCGGAACGCCTGCCCGTCGATCAGCGTGAGCGACGTGCCGATCTCGTGGGTGAGTATGTCGACGAAGCGGCTGCTGGTCTGCGCCTTGGCGCGCTCCACTTCGTATTCGCTGCGCATCTTCGCCTCGGCGTCCTTGTGGCTGGTGACGACAAAGGCGACGAGCCACTGCGCCGCGACCGCAATTGCCCGGTTGGCGAAGAACACCAGCGTCAGCGTGTCATGCGGCGGCTGAAAGAACGCGCCCAGCGCCGACAGAAACGTCGCCACCGCCGCACAGGCATAGGCTGCGCGGCGATAGGAGAAGATGGAGATAAAGACCAGCACCGCGTAGACGAAGCAGATCGACACGTCGTCCGGCGGGGTGAGGACGTCGAAGATGAAAACCCCGCCCATCAGCACCGCGATGAGGAGCAGGACACCGGTCTGCCGCAGCGTGGACTGCGTCGGCAGCCACGGATGCCGCCCGGATGGGCTCACCGTTTGCGGATGCGGTGGTGCAAGGGACATGCGGTGCCGCGGTTGTGAAAGGACCTCAATGCATGTCGTTGTGATTTGCCGAAGTCAAATCGCCCGCGCCGCCGCCCTGGCAGAGCTGCCGAGGCGACCGATCATTTGCCATCGCGAGCGCCCGGCGGACCCCTGTCAAGGTTGACAGGTGGGTGCAGCCGGGACGCCCGTGTCCCGCCGATAGCGGGAACTTGCGGTGCTCAAATTCGGGAACTGACGGACCCCGGCTCAGGCCGCCTCGGGATTGGCCGCGGCCTCGGCTTGCCTGCCGCGCTTGCCGGCCGGCACGCGCACCACAGTTTCGCTGGTTGCCGTGTCCACCTCATAGCCGGCCTTGCGGATGCCCCATTCGCCGATCCGCACCGCGATCGGCCAGGCGACGCCGAAGGCCGACATGAAGATCACAAGGAAGGTCAGGAGGCTCGCCTGCGGCCACTGCACGGCGATAATCTGGCTGATGCCGAAGCCGACGGCCTGCACCACGATCGCGGTGAGGGTATAGACGAGCATCACGAATGCGGATTGCACGGCGCCTCCTGTTCATCGGCCGATGCGGGACTGGTGATGTCATGCCGCTTCATTCCGGCCGATGCGCGGACGCTAGAACGGGCGGCCATTGCGGCGCACCTGTCAGCCTTCACAGGGCGGAGGCGGATCAGCGGCGCAGCCAGCGCAGCACGAGGTTGGCGACGCGCGGCGTGCGGATGACCTCGAAGACGAACGCAAGCACCGGCGGCATCGCGGCGACCATCAGCACCAGGCGCTGCATGTCAGGCTGCCGTGCGCCGAACGTGCCCGGCACGATCAGGACGATCGAAGACGCAACGAGCGCCAGAAACACCGAAACGAAGATGCGATTGCCGAAGCTCTCGCTGCGCGCGGGGACCATGCCTGCAAACACATAAAGCGAGCCGCAAACGAATGCGCCGACGAGCGCAAACACGATCACCGCCATGTGCCGCGACATCAGGGCGATGACAGCGAGCGCCAGGATTCCGAAAACGAAATCGGATGCGCGCAGGCGGAGCATGAGGCCTCGTCGGAAGAGCTCAGGCAGGCCGCAAACCTATGCCGTTTGCCGGCCGCGTCCCAAGCGCTCCGCGCACGGCAGCGACGCAATATCGCGGCCGGCTGGCCGGCCTGCTTCTTCCCGGTCGAAGGCTCGCACTTCAAAAGAAATGGCCCCGCCTCCGGGGGAGAGGCAGGGCCGTTACGAAGCAAGCGGGGCTGGGGGGCTGAGGGGTGCCTGCTCCGTATCGATGCTTAACTGGGGAGCCGCGGCGCGGGCTGCAAGCCAGGTCACGAACCTGTGAGCCGCGCGCGTCATGCCGGCATAACCTGTTGAATTGTCTCGCTGCTGCAGCGCATGCCGCGAATGAGTCGCGCTGCGACATATTGGCCGCCGCGACCCACCGGGACCCGGACTATTTTGCGAAAAGGCCTTGTTGAATTGTCACGCGCCCCGACCGCCGCTACGCGGCGGCCGACTTTGAGAGACGCGTGACCTCACGCAGGATGAGCTCACGATAGCGTCCGTTCCGCCGCATCAGATGGTCCGGCGAGCCGTCCTCGACGATCTGTCCGTCCTGCATCACGACGATGCGGTCGAAGTTGCGGACCGTCGACAGGCGATGGGCGATGGCAATCACCGTCCGGCCGCGCATCAGCCGGTTCAACGCCTCGCGGACCATTTCCTCGGATTCCGAATCGAGCGCCGACGTCGCCTCGTCCAGCAGCAGCAGGGGAGCGTCCTTCAGGAACGCGCGGGCGATCGCGATGCGCTGGCGCTGGCCGCCCGAGAGCTTCACCCCGCGATCGCCAACGATCGTTTCGATGCCGTTGGGCAGGTTCTCGATGAAATCGCACCGTGCCGCGACGGCCGCTTCATAGACCAAGTCATCGGATGCGCCGGGCTGCCCGTAGCGGATGTTTTCCAGGACCGAGCGCTGGAACAGCGCGATGTCCTGCGGAACGACGGCAATGGCATGCCGCAAGCTCTCCTGGGTCACCTTGGCGATGTCCTGATCGTCGACCAGGATGCTGCCGCCCTGAAGGTCGTAGAAGCGCTGCAGCAGCGCGAACAGCGTCGACTTGCCTCCGCCCGACCGGCCGACCAGGCCGACGCGCTCGCCCGGTTCGATCTTCAGGTCGAAGCCCGTGAACACCTGCCGCCCGTCCGGGTAGCGGAACGAGACGTCGTCAAAAGCAACTCTCGCGCCGCGCCGGATCAGCGGCGTTGCATCGGGGTGGTCGCGCAGCTCGTGCGGAACCAGAAGCGTGGCAATCGCCTCGGACAGCCGCGCCACGTGCTGCGTCACGTCGACAAGGGCCACGGCCAGATCCCGCGTGGCGCTCAAAACAGAGATGCCAAGCGTGCACGTGAGCACGACGTCGCCGGTGGTGATCGCGCCGCGCTGCCAGAGCACCACGGCCCAGGCGACCAATCCCGTCGTCAGGGCGACGGTGACCAGCGCGTGCAGGATCCGCAGCTTCTCCAGATACAGAAGGCTGCGCTGGCGCGCCGCCATCTCCTGGTCGACGATCATGTCGAACCGGCGGTGCTCGCGGCCGGTGCCGCAGAAGGCATTGACCAGCGACATGTTGCTGATCACGTCGACCATCTCGCCATCGATGGCCGCGGCCTTGTTGGCAAAGTCATGGTGCAGCGGCCGCCCCGCGGCAGCCAGGCGGAACAGGGCGATCACGACGATACCGGCGACGACGGCGAGACAGGCCGCCATGGTCGCGCTGACCGTCGTCACCAGCGCGATGGCCGCGATGGTGGCCACGCAAGGCGGCAACACGTTCCATATGAACATGTTCTCGAGCGTGAAAATGGCGTTCGAGGTGGCGGAAATGCGGCTGGTCAGGGTGCCTGGCAGGCGATCGGCAAAGTAGCTGAGCGAGTGGCCGGTCAGGTGCCGAAACAGATCGCGGCGCAGGTCGCCGGTTACCCGGACGAAGGTAAAGCTCGCCACCCAGCCGGCGAGCCGCCACAGCAGATTGTCGGCGGCGATCAGTGAAATGAGAAACAGGAAGGCGTACCAGACCAGTGCCGCCTGGCTGGTATCCGACAACACGTCGACCAGGAACTTCAGCGCGTACTGCGTGCCCACCGAACAGGCAACGGCCGCCAGCACGGCCGCGAGAATGACGGCGTGGGCGCCTGGCCGCACGCGAATGTATCTGAAGACAAACGCATAGGGTCGGCTGCCGTAGCGATGCGGATCGTTCATCGGGTGCTGATTTACCTGTCGTCGGAGATGGACCATTTGGTTCGTGCGCGCGACGTGACGATGAAGTTGACTCGACGCGCGCACAAAAGTTCCGCGTCGCTGCTCAAATTTTTTTGCTTTCATTTCCGCAAATTTCCGCGGTTTGCCTTGTTGTTGGCGGGAGCGCCGCACACGGTTCGATCTCCTGGACGAGGCTCGGGGGCCTCAGCGTTGCTAAGGAGTTTCTTCAATGCGGATCGCGCAAGTCGCACCCTTGACCGAGGCTATTCCGCCAAAGCTTTACGGCGGCACCGAACGTGTCGTGTCCTGGCTGACGGAGGAGCTGATTCAACTCGGGCATGACGTGACCTTGTATGCGAGCGGCGACTCGCACACGTCCGCGAAGCTTGAGGCGCTATGGCCGCGGGCGCTCAGGCTCGATGGCACGGTCCGCGATCCAAATGCGCTGCACATGACGATGCTCGAGCGGGTGCTGCTGCGCGCGGATGAATACGACATCATCCACTGTCATCTCGACTACTATCCGTTCTCGCTGTTTTCGCGCCAGACGACGCCGTTCGTCACGACGCTGCACGGACGTCTCGACCTGCCGGAGCACCAGCCGGTGTTCAGCACGTTTTCGCACATCCCGGTGGTCTCGATTTCCAACGCGCAGCGGCGTCCGGTCCCCCATGCGAACTGGGTGCGAACGATTCATCACGGATTGCCGGCACAGTCGCTCGTGCCGCATGAATCGAAGCAGGACTACTTTGCGTTTCTCGGCCGCATCGCGCCCGAGAAGCGCGTCGATCGCGCGATCCGCATTGCGCAAGGTTGCGGCGTGCCGCTGAAGATCGCGGCGAAAATCGACAAGACCGACCGTGACTATTTCGAAGAATCGATCAAGCCGATGATGAGCGGACCGGGCATCGAATACATCGGTGAAATCACGGACGGAGAAAAGGTGTCGTTTCTCGGCGGCGCCAGGGCGCTGCTGGTCCCGATCGACTGGCCGGAGCCGTTCGGCCTGGTGATGATCGAGGCGATGGCATGCGGCACGCCGGTCATCGCTTATAACCGCGGCTCGGTGCCGGAAATCGTCGAGGATGGTGTCACCGGATTCATCGTCGAGGACGAGCAGAGCGCGATCGGCGCGGCCTATCGGCTGCCGGAACTGTCGCGCGCCAGGGTGCGCGAGCGGTTCGAGCAGCGGTTCACCGCGCGCCGCATGGCGCAGGACTATCTCAGCGTCTATCGCAGCCTGATGGGCGCGGGGGCGCCGCGCCTGAAGGTGGTCGCGGGCGACGCGCCGAAGCGGCGCCTGGCAGCAGCAGAGAATGCATGATCATGGGTTGCCCGGCGGCCGGTTTGGTCCGGCCGCCGATTTGTCCTTTCCGGACTCGGGCCGGGTTTCCGGCATCAGCGCCCAGGCGGCGAGCACCGCGATGATCCCGATTCCGGCCAATCCGAGAAATGCGATCTGGCTGTTGAGGTATTGCGTCATGTATCCGGCAAGGGTGGTGCTCGCCGCGGCGCCAAGCCCGGTCATGGTGCCGACGACGCCCTGACCCAGGTTGAAGTGTCCGGTGCCGCGCGTCACGTCGGCGATGATCAGCGGCACCATCACCCCGATCACCGCGGCGGTCAGGCCATCGAGCAACTGCACCGCGACCACGAGCTGGGGATTGGTCACCGTGCCGAACAGCAGCCCGCGCAGCGACATTGCGGCGAGGCCGACGAGCAGCAAGGGTTTGCGTCCCCATGACTGCGACCGGCGCCCGACCCAGGGCGAAATCACCGCCACGACGCATTGCGGCACGATGATGCACATCGCGATCAGCAGCGTCGCCCACTCGCTCGATTGCGTGGTCAGGACGGTGGCCATCATCGGCAGCATGGCGGCGTTGGCGAGATGAAACAGCATGATGCAGCCGGCAAAGGTCAGCAGCGGCCGGTTGCGCAACAGGCTCAGAAACTCGGCCGGCGACCTCTTTTCGGCGGGCGGCAGCGCGCCGCCATGGGCCCGCTCGGGATTGATTTCGCCGGGGGCGATGCGGCGCAGCGCGAGAAGGGTGGGAACGAGCAGGAGCGCGGTGACGATGAAAACCGCGCGCGCCGAAAAGAAATAGCCGCACGCGCCCATGGCCCCGGCGGCAAGGCCGTTGCCGATGGATTGAAAGCGGGCGTTTCGTCCGAGCCGTTCGCCGACGGCCGCGTGCCCCACAAGCCCAAGGCTGATGGCGGCGATCGCCGGTCCGAGCACGCAGCTCGCCGCGGCGTGCAAAACGGCGGCCGCAAGCACCACCGGAAAGATGGGGAAGGCGGCGTAGGTGAGAGCGGCCAGCGCGATCGCTGCAATCGCAAGGCCGGCCAGGAGCCGCTCCGAGCGCACGGCGTCCACCAGCGCACCGCCCGGAATCTGTCCGGCGAGGCCGACCAGACCCGCCACGCTCAGAACCAGACCGATGTCGACCTGGGTCCATTTCTGCGTGGTCAGATAGACCGCGACAAAGGGACCGAACCCGGTCTGAACGTCGGCGACGCAGAAGACGAACCAGTCGAGCCCGCGCAGGCTTTTTTGCGACGGGGAGGGTGGCGGTTCGCCGGGCTGCGGCCCTCCCGGGATGACCGCAAACGTCCGGCGCCCGTCCTCGGATTGGCTCCGCGGGATATCGGCAGACGTTTCCAGCGGGCGGGGAGAGGGTTTCGCCGGCAGCCTACTTCTCCGATTTCATTTCACTGATGTGGTGACGCGAAACCGGTCGGTCGCGCCGGACGCGCCCATCACGACGATGGGCTTGCCCTCCTGGTATTCGGGCGCTGCTTTCACCTGGTCCTTGGTAAAGCCTAGCGTGATGCGGTCGCTGCCGTCGGCCACGGCGAAATGCAGCGAGTTCCAGGCTACGGCGATCTTTCTGCTGCCGACGCCGAGAAATCCTCCAAAGTCGATCACCGCCGCGCGGGCGTTTCCCGCCTGGTCGACGATCACGTCGATGATGCGGCCCATGTTTTCGCCGGCCGCACTGCGGACCTCGCGGCCGAGAATGCTGCGCGCCTCGCGGCGCTCAAGCACGATCGCGGCCGGCCGGTCGGGCGGGCTGCTGTCCGGCTGCGCGGCAGGGGGCTGTGCGCTGTCGGCCGGACGGCTTGCGGGCTCGGCCGCCGCCCGCGGCTCGGCCTGCGGGCTGTTCGGCTCGGTGACTGCCTGCTCCTGCTGCGTGGGGCCGGGCTGGCTCTGCTGTTGAGGCTGCAATGCCGGCCGCGACGGCAGCGCCAAATCCGCCGCATCCAGCAATTGCCCGGTTGCCGCAAGCGCGCCCACGGACAGCACACCCAGCAACAAGGCCACCCCCAATCGGCGATCCTGGCGCATAAGTCCCCCTGCAATGTTCGCAAAAGCGTCCCTGAGGACGCGCAGAGGGTAACCTGCATGAACAAGCCGGGGTTCCGTCCGGGACAAAGGTTTCCTTCGCGATCGGATGCCGTAGCGCCGGTCGAAGCTATGGCGACAGCACGACGGAGACCTGAATACCGCCTTCGGTTCGCGGCACCTCCAGCGACACGCCATCGGCGTGCGAATGGATGACCAGATCGACACTCGAAGAGCCAAGCTGCAAATTCCGTAACCGCAGCTCGCTCAGGAATGCCGGCAAATGCGGATTGCGCAGCCGGATTTCGCCCTTCTTGGGATCGAACTCCAGTCCAAGCGAAGCCTCGACGAAGGCAAACAGCGAGGCGCTCGCCCAAGCCTGCGGTGAGCACGCGACCGGATAAAGCGTCGGGCCGCTGCGGCGCTGCCGCTGGAACCCGCAAAACAGCTCGGGCAGGCGATGCAGGTCCATGTAATTTGCGGCATCGAACAGCCCCTTGAACAGATGCGCGACGGCGGGCTTCAGGCCGTAACGGGCGAAGCCCAGCGCGATCAGCGAATTGTCGTGCGGCCAGACCGAGCCGTTGTGGTACGACATGGGATTGTAGCGCGCTTCGCCCTTCGCCACGGTGCGGATGCCCCAGCCGGAAAAGAACCGCGGTTCCAGCAGGCCTTTGCCGACGGCCGCGGCGCGATCCGGGCACGCAATGCCGCTGAACAGAACCTGGCCGGCGTTCGAGGTGCGGACGCGGCAGGCCTTCTTCTCGCCGTCGAGCGCCAGCGCGTACATGCCGATTTCCGGACACCAGAACGCCGCCTCGAAACGCTCCGCGAGGCGATTGGCCTGCTCTTCCAGTTCCTGCGCGCGCTCCGGGCGCTGCAGCGCGCGGGCGCACAGCGCCGCCGCGCGCCTCGCGGCAAACACGTAACCCTGAACCTCGGCAAGCGCGATCGCGCCCTCGGCCGCGCCGCCGTCGGCGTGAAAGATCGCGTCGTGGGAGTCCTTCCAGCCCTGGTTGGCGAGGCCTTGCTCGGTGGCGCGCAGGTATTCGACAAAGCCGTCGCGGTCCGGATCCCCTGGGCCGTCGATCCACCGCAGCGCGGCCTCGATTGCCGGCCACAGCCCGGCGATCGTTTGGATGTCGCCGGTGCGCTCGAGGTAACGGCCGGCGAGCAGCACGAACAGCGGGGTCGCGTCGACGCTGCCGTAATAAAGCTGGAACGGCACCTCGCGCAGCCGCGCCATCTCGCCGCCGCGCATCTCGTGCAGGATCTTGCCGGGCGTCGCGTCCGCCAGTGGGTTGTCGGAGGTGGCCTGGTGGGCGGCGAGCCGGTGCAGGACGCCGCGCGCCAGCGCCGGATTGCACCACAGCATCTGCAGCGCGGTGATGATTCCGTCGCGGCCGAACGTCGTCGAATACCAGGGAATGCCCGCATAGGGATACGGGCCCTCCGGCGTGTCGGTGGTGAGCATGCACAGATCGGCGGTCGAGCGGCAGATCATCGTGTTGAAATGCTCGTTCGAGCTCTCGACCGTGGTCATGCCTCGCGTTGCGGCGCGCAGCTCGCGACGGGCCGCGCGCAGCCCGCGCAGGAACGGAACAGCCGGTCGGTCCGGCGGATCGCAGCCGATCTCGAGGAAGATCGGTACGGCTTCGCCGGGGGCGAGCTTGAACTCGTAGGTTGCTTCCCGTGTCGTCAGGACATGGGGATGCGGATCGAAGATGAGCGCCGTAGAACGCGTGCGTTGATCGAGGCCGAGGTAGCTCAATGTGATCCGGTCGAAGCCGGTCCGCTTGCGGGTCACGGTTCCGCGCGCCGGTCGCGACATGCCGCGCACCTCGAACAGATCGGCAAAATCGTTGCCGAACAGCATCGAAAGCCGCAGCTCGACCGGCCTGTTGCCGTGATTGCTGATCTTCAGTCGCTGATAGGCGGTGTCGCGCCACAGGAAGATGGTGCGGATGATGTGCACCACGTCTTTCTGGAGAACGAGGTGCTTGTCCACGTAGATGTCGGGATTGGTCAGGTCGATCGACATCAGCGTGTTGTCGTCGCGCAGGTTCGACCCGAGCAGCAACGGCTGCTGTCCGTTCAGCAGCAGCTCCAGGCGCGAGAGAAAACGGGTGTCGCTGTGGAACAGGCCGTCCGGCCCGCCTGACGTTGCGCCGATGTCGCCGTGGCTGTCGACGACGATGAAGGTGTCGCCATGCTTGAGCGAGTGGCGCGGCCGCGTCGCCGGCGACGTGACCGGAATGTAGAACGTCTCTTCCAGCGCCGTTTCGACAACGGTCGTTGTCAGGGTCACAGTCATGGGCAAACCGTCGCCGTTGTGCCGACGCTTTCGTGGGCTTTAGGTGGGCTTGGACAGGGCATGATGCAAATCCGAAAAAACATCCGCTTTGATGTTTGCAGGGTTGGTGCGGGTCCGCTCACATTCGTGCGTCGTGCGGATGAGCTTTGCCGGAGACGCCGGCCTTTTGCGATGCAAGCTCCAGCAGGATGCGGCGGCCGGCTTGGGTGACGTCCTGTTGGCCGCGGTTGGCGAGCATCACGATGCCGATCCGTTTGCCCGGAACCATCCCGATATAGGCCGACGCGTTGTTGAGGCCGCCATTCTTGTCGACGATCGGCCCCGACCCAGGGTGCACCTCCCAGGCCAGCGCTTGCCACGCAGGTGCCTGCGCGTTGCTTTCGCGCATCGGAAAGAGCGCGCGATGGGCGCGTCGCATGTCCGCCTGCAGTTGCCGGTTGCCCGGCAAATCGCCGAGATTGGCCGCGAGAAACGTCGCCATGTCGCGGGCCGACGAGAACATCTGGCCGGTGCCGGGCCAGAGATAGTAGCCCTGGATGTCCCCTGGCTCGCCGACCGGCTGGCCGTCGCCGTCATAGCCCTGCACGGCGCGGGGCTTGAGCGCCGCGTCGAGGTCGCCGCGCGGGTTTGAGCCTCGTCCAGGCAGTGCCGTTGAGGTCATGCCAAGGGGTTTCAGGATGCGTTGCTCGACCAGGGTGCGAAGCGGCATGCCGAGCCTGCGCTCCAGGGCAAGATGCAGCAGGATGAAGCCGGCATGGGTGTACTCATGCTGCTTGCCGGGCCGGTGCCCTTCGCTGGCGCTCCACCGGTTCAAGGTGTCGATGAAGGTCGACAGCACGTAGTGCTCGTCCGGCCACGGCGGATGATCCTGCGGCAAAAGAAGCCCGGAGGTGTGGGTGGCGAGCTGGCCAAATGTGACCACGCGAATGTCGCCGCCATGCTGGAACTCGGTCACATATTTGGCGACGGGCTCGTCAAGACGGATCTCGCCGCGCCTGACGGCGTCGGCCAGCAGCGTCGTGTCAAAGACCTTGCCCAGCGACGCGAGATTGAACACCGAGTCGCACGTCACGGGCTGCCGCCTCGCCTCATCGGCCATTCCAGCGCTGAAAAACGAGGTCCGGCCGTCAATTCGGACCGCAATGGCCAGGCCGCCTGGGCCTGAACCCGGCTGCAACTCCTTGATGTGACGGCCGATGACGCTGCCGAGCGCCGCGTTCGGCTCGGCGCGGCACTGCGCCGCCGCCGGGCAAGCCGTGGCCATCATCAGCAATGTTGCCGTCAGCCATCGCATTGGAGGTCGCGAAGCCCCGCTCTTGTGCTTCTGTCGCTTTGGTGCGTTCCATCCAGCGGGAATCGCGTTGCGGCAAAAAAAGTCCCAGCCAAAAGCAGCGGTTCTGTGGCTGCGCGCTGTTGCCTCGACCCGCCCGTGCAGTTTCGCCATGCGCCATTCATCGGCCCCGTTCGCGGTTCCCGCGGAACGGTCCGAGCGCGGCGCGGTTTCCTCTCATGGCCCAAAAGGATCAACAGGAGCGACCGATGCAGCGTCTGACGTATTCCCGCGTTTGCATGACATCGATGGCCGCCATTGCCGTTTTGGCGTTCGCATCGCCTGCCGTTTCAACGGCGCGTGCTCAAGCCGATCAGACGCCGGGTCTGTCCGATCAGGCACCCGCCGACAAAACGCCGGATATCTCCGAGCAGAAGCTTGATGCCGCGGTCGCCGCGATCAAGCAGATCGCCAGCGTCAAGCAGGACTACGAGAAGAAGCTTGAAGCGGCGCCGCAATCCGATCGCGAGCGCCTCGCCGACGAGGCGGAAAGCGCGATCGTCAGGGCGGTGACCGACAACGGCCTGTCGGTCAAGGAATACGAGTCGATCATGGTGATGGCGCAGAACAACCCCGAGGTCCGCCAGAAGATCATCAGCAAGATCCGTCCGCCGGAGTGAGCCGGCGCCGGGCTCTGCGATCGCGTGCAACGCGCGCTGCAAGGGCCCGCGAGGGAGGGTGCATCACGCCTTGTGAAATCGCGTCAAAGTTTCCACGAATTTTCGCTCATGCGTTTACACGATAACGAAAATTTCTGAGCGATAAATTCCCCGACGCCTCGCCCCGAGGCGTTTGTCACCTGGACTGAGCAAAGAGTGCTCTTCGGAGCACTCTTTTTTCTTGGTGCGCCCGGCATGGGCATCGACTTGGAGGTGGAAGTCCTCTCGTGAGCTGGTCACAGTGAGCGAAGCGA
>JAIESI010000096.1 GCA_019746135.1 Xanthobacteraceae bacterium | reverse complement strand
TTGCGTCCATGTTGCTCATCCGTCCCCTTCCCCCAATCCCTTGCGCCGGGCGCCGTCAGCGGTTCGCCCGGCGTTTTTTGTTGATCCAAACCCGTCAGAGCGCTTTCGCAAAGGACCTGGCCAAGCGTCCTAAGTTCGGCGCGCGCCGGTACCTGTTCGACGGCCCGGGCGACGGGCCGCCCGTGACAGAGCCCACGATGATGCTCTGCAAGCCTGCCCGGTTGAACTGGAATGATCGCGAGTTTCGCGACATTCGCCGGGCCGTGGCCCGGCATCAGGCCGCAGTGCATGCGCAGGCAAACGTTCCCGAGGATGAAGCCGACGACGTCGCCGCTGCTCAATTGGCGTCCGGGCTTGCGTGGTCCGAATGCGAGCACCTCGCCCACGTCGTGTTCAACTATGAGCCGCTGACCATTCGGGACGTGTTCCTGCGCGCCGAAATGCTGACGATGCACTACGGCGACGACGGGCTGTCCGATCTGCTCGCGTCTGACTGCCCCGCGGAACGCCTGCTCGGCGGTCTGCTAGATGCATGCTGGAAAGTCGGAGGGGCGGCCAATGTCTGATGTAGATACAGATACAGCGCTTTCGCGGCGCTCGGCGTTGCGTCTCATCGCTGGGACAGCGGTTATCGCCCCCGTCGTTGTTTCCGAGGCCGCACCGCACCCGGCCGCGTTTCCCCTCACGCATGATGCCGATTTGGAGCTGCTCGAGCTGCGCCGCGCAATCGACGCCTATCAGTCGGCCGTGCGGTACGAAATGAGCATCCCCGAAGATACGGCGGCGCACATCGCGGCCGTGCGGGAAAGCGACGCTCGCGAAGCTGTCGTGGAATCCCTTGTCGCCGGCATTTACGAACGCACGCCAACTTCACTGCGCGACGTTACCCTGCGGACCGAAGCGCTGCGGCAGTGGTTTTTTGGCGGGTACGCCACGGCGATCGACGAATGCCACGATGGTCCATCCACTGCGCTCGCGAAGCTCTATGAGGCGGCCGCCATCGTAACGGGGGGTGGCCATGCGAACGATGCATAGAAGCGCGCCCAGCATAGCAGACCAGCTTTTCGCGCTGTATGGCGTTCGGGATCTGCTCTTGGCGCTGGCCCGGAAAGACGACTCGGCGGGCGGCGACGGCATGGCGCTGCGGTTTCTCGCAACGTCCATCGATATTGCCACCAGCACATTAGACGACACGCTAGAAAGCGTCCTAGTCAACGGGGAAGGCGTCGATGTGCGGGACTGCGAGACGGGCGGCGAGCGCGGTTTCCACGGGCCGTATGATCATGTCCCGGACGATAGCATTCCATTGCCCCGGCCGGCCGAGAGCCCGACAACGATTTCGAACTAGCCGGGGGCGCGGGTTTCAACCTCCCCCACCCTTGGCCGGTAGCGCCTCGCCTCCCCTCTGAGGCGGGGCGTTTTCTTGTCGTCAAACGAGCGCGGAAATCCCGTGCGCAACGCTGCCGGCGATGTCGCGGCGGTTGTCGTCATATTTCATCGTCGTCTGCGGGTTCGCGTGGCGCGCATGCTGTTGAGCGGCCCGCACGTCGCCGTTGTTTATGTCGAGCGCGGCGGTGATGCTCGCGTGCCGCAGCCCGTGCGGGCGCGTCTTGATGCCGGCGAGATCCCCGATTGATGCGATGATCCGGTGCACGCTGCGCCCCGTGATGCGCTGCCCGCCGCCTCGGCCGGACAGGCTGACGAATACTGCGCGCTGCTCATCCGAGACGTGAACGCGGCGTGCTTCAATCCAGGCCGTGAGCGCGGCTGCCGTCTTGTCCGGCAACGTGCGTGCTTCCTTTTGCGTGCGCCCTTTGCCGAGGATCCAAATGCGCCGCCCGGCGAGGTCAATATCCTCGATGTCCAGGCCGACACACTCCCCGCGACGCAACGCGAGATCGAACATGAGACGGATAAAAGCCGCGTCACGCGCGGCCACTGCCCGGTTGCCATCCGTCAGCGCAATCGAGATCAATTCTCGGGTGCCCTCGAGCCCAGGGCCGCGCGTATCGCGAAACGACTGCGCCTTAAGTCCGGCGATCTCTGGTTTCCAGTTCGTATGGCCGAGCGTGCGCGCGAGCTTCACCGCCGAGCGGATTGCGGACAGCCGCCGGTTGATCGTCGCTGTCGAAAGCCCCTCGCCGCTCATGTACGTGCGGTAATCGAGCAGTAGCCCGTTGCCGTCGCCGGGGTCTGTCGACACAAGCCGGCGCATCGCTGCCGCTGCAGACGGCGCGCCAAGGTAGGCGGCAAAGCTAGCAATGTCTTTCGCGTAGGCCTGCCGTGTGTTGGCGGTCTGGCTCGCAATCCATGCCGAGAACAGGCGTGAGGCGGGATCCTCGTTCAGTGCAATGGCGGTCTGCGCGATCGGAACAAGAGCTGTGGTCATGTCCATCCCCCTATGCCGCGATCGCGGCCCCCCTTTTTTAACTCGCGAGGCGCACATCGCATAGGAACAGCTTCTGCCGCCGCTTGCTCACGCGGATGCCTGCTTCCTCGCAGAGCGCCTTGAAGGGCGCGACGAACTCGGTAGGCCCGTAGGCGCGCAATCGACGGGCTTCGGCCGCCGCAACGTAGGCGTTGAAAAAGTCGTCGAAGTCGAGCGTGTCGCCGGGCGCAGGCTCGAGGCTGTCGGCTCCGAAGTCCACAACGCTCAGGGGCGCCGGCCGGGCTGCGGGAAGCCGAACCACGTTAGCCGGCGCACGTTCGACCGTAGGGACCGGCTTGGCTACTGCTATGGGGGCTGCAGACGCTACAGTTGTCTTGGTCTGCTCAAGGCGCTGGCGCGGATGCGCGCCGACGGCGAGCAGCATGGCCGCACCGAACGCAACGGCGAAACCGCGGAAACCGACAAACAGCAGGTCGACCGTGGAAGCCGAGAGCCCAAGCTTTTCTGCAAGCGCATTTTCAGAGCCCGGCAACGGCGTGCGTGCGAGCAACGCACGCGCCTGCTGCTGTTCGATTTCGAGCGACTGCCGCGCCGCAACTACGGCAGCGCTGGCGTCCTCTACAGCTTTCGCGAGAGTGGCCTTGCAGTTCGTTGCGCAGGTCTTGGCCTTGCTCGCGTCGATCGCTTCGCTGCGGGCCTCCGCTGCGGCTTTCTCGGCGCGCTGAATGCGGTCGTCACGGTCCAGTCGAGCAACCCATTCCTCAGCCGCCTTGCGCTTCGCAGCCGCGTCGTGCACCGGCGCGGCCCTCGCCTCAACGTCGGCCAACTGCAAGTTGGCAGTACCGATGAACGTCGCCAGTTCGCACGCGATCAAAACCAATACGCCTGCGATCTTGTAGAGCCCGCTCGGCATGATACCGAAGGCCATGGCGATCACGATCTGTAGACCGCCGAGCGCGATATAGAGGGGCGCAGTATGTGTGTAGAGCCCGCCCGTCGCCAGAACCGTGCCGTAGGTCACGGCGCCGATTGCGAGGATGCCGGCCACAATGGCGAGAGTGCGCAGCAGCGTAATCATTCGCGCCCCCTCACGTCAGACAGGAACGACGTATCCCGCCCTTCGGCTTCCAAAGCTGCCACAAGGTGAAACTCCATCCACTCGGCAAGCTTCATCCCTTTGGCTTTCGCAGCGCCCATGCAGGCCTCACGAAGCCCCGGGTGAGATCTGAAATTGAACAGTCCGTCCCGCCCCGTCTGGCGCAGTGAGCGGCCATCGCCAACGCGGCGGCGCTGCGCTGTCTCGGCTTTCGCGCGGCGGTCCGCTTCCTCGATGCCTGCGCGAAGCAGGGCTAGCCGAGTTGCACGTGCGTCCGCTGTATCCTCAGCGTGCTTAGCCATTGGCTGCCCCCTTCGTCGGTGCAATCTCTGCGCGGATCTCGTCAATGACTTCATCGAGCACCGCGGCGAGCGCCTTATCGGTGTCTGCTCCCGCCTTGCCGACGTTCCAGCCTTCGCGGAATTTCGGGCTATCGGGGAGACGTGTCTTGAGCACCGCTCCGCGCGGGATCATCGCGAGCCCATCGGCATTGACCTTTTTGAAGGCTGGCCGGCTGTCGAACGAATTGATCAGGTACGCATACTTGCGGCGGCGTTTGCTGCAGAGCGCGACAATGGTCTTTGAGGAATCGAGGTCCGGCGTCGACAAAATCACCGGCATGACCACGAAGTCCGCGCTCATCACCGCGAATTCGATAACCTTCATGTCAAGCGGCGGGGTATCGATCACGCACCACGTGTAGCCGTCGGCCGACAACGTGCGCAGATCGCTCACGAGGCTGCGCGAGTCCTCGAGCAGATAGGGCGCGCTGGGCCGCCCCCTCGCCTCCCACCACTTCGTCAGCGTGCCTTGCGTGCTGTCGAGGTCGATCATCGCGACGCGCTCGCCTTTGCGTTTGCCGAGCCGCGCGGCAATGTTCGCCGTGACCAGCGACTTACCGCTGCCCCCCTTCGCGCTTGCCACTACGAGAACTTTCATCGGGCCTGCTCCAAAGTAGACGTGCACGTCTAGCCGTTTGTGCACGGTAACATATTCTAATTGTGCACGTCTACAGTTACAAAGATGTGAACGTGTACTTATGGGGAAAGACCAACGAAATCAGAGATGGATTTGAGGGGTGCGCCGCTGGCTTTTCGGGCCGGGGAGGCCGTGCTACGGCTAAGCGATGACGGGGGATTACGAACAAGAGCAGCGCCGCTGGCGCGTCCTGAGCGTGCTCAGGCAAGGGCTCATTGGCTGGGCCGTGATGCACGTTCTGTTATCCGCGCTCACGATCTATTCGCTCTACAAGCCGGACGACTTTGGCGTTCGAATAGGTGTCTATTCCCTGGTCGGGCTTGGTCCGGTCACCGTTGCCGGCGTACTGTTGGAAGCTCGCGCAGTATGGCTCGGCAAGGCCGATACCGAATTTGCCGCCAGCGTCGTGGCCCTGTCGATCGCTGGCGGGCTCGGCCTGCTGTGGTGGTTCCTAGGCTAGCGCCGTCCGTAGGTCGCGCCGACGGCCGACGTGTAGGGCAGGGCGTTGCGCGGCGCCGGTGCCATCGTCTGGTTGACCGCGCGCCGTGCTGCAGCGGTTCCCAGCGCTTTCGGCACCCCACTAAATTCGTAGACGGCGCGGCCGGCTGGGATCGCATCGAGCAGTTTGCCAAAGAATTGCTTGGTGAGGCCGGCGGCCGTGTAACCCGACCCCGATGCATTCGGCGGCTTATACGTGATCGTCTCGAGCTGCTTTGCAAGGCGCCGAATTTGACCGATCTCGGCCGGCGAATACAACTCATGCATCAGCGTCCGTTGGTTCGCGAGCGCGGCGTTGATGTTGTTGAGCATGTTCTGGGGGGAGTGCGCATTCCCGTGCTTGTTCTGCACAAGGCGCGCCCACTGCGCGATTTTGAGATCCGCGATCGTGTCGCCGGCAATGCGAGGATCAGCATATTTTTTGAGCGCGGCTTTCATGCTGCGCAGGGCTTCGACGGCGCCGCTTTTGATCGTCGACGGGTTGGCGGACGATGCCGGACCGAACAGGATTTGCACGGCGCGCTCCGGGGTATCGGACGCTTCCAGTTCGCTGATCAGTCGCGCGGCCGGCGTCTTCTGACCCTTCACGCTGGGGGAAAACAAGCCATGCATGGTCTTCGTCGTGTCGCGCGCAATGCGCAGCTTGGCCGCGGCCTCCGGCGCACCGGCAAGCAATGACTTTTCGGCTGCCGCGTCGATCCAGTCGTTAAAGCCCTCATAGATTGCCTTCGACGCCGCAACGTCGGTCGGGTCGGTGGCGCCCTTATACATGCCGAGCAACTGCCGGCGCATCTCGTCAACGGTCTTCACGGGGGCCTGCTGCAGCACCTTCGCCACGGGTTCGTTGAACGCCTTGCCTTCGGTGTAGTCATCCAACGCCTTCGCCATGGCTGAGGCCTTCGGCATGTCGTTGGTCACGCGCATGCCGCCGAGACGGCCAGTGATGGTTTCCGGCAGGATCTCGAAAGCCTCTTGCCGCGGTAGAATGTCGGTCACGTCTTGCCACGCCTGGCGCTCGGCAGCCTCGGCATTGCCGCGCGCGTGTTTCATCCCGGCCTGTATGCTCGCGCCGAGATCAGCGGTTTCCGGCATCTGTTGAACGTGCGTGATGCCCTGCGGGCTCATCGTGCCGTTCTGCTTTGTCGCCTGCGTTCTGAAATCGCTGGGCATGCGCGTGCGTGCGGCGAAGTCTACGGCCTGCGTCTGGCGCGCGTCGAACGCCTGCACTGTGTCGCGGGCTTTCTCGCCGTAGAGGGTGCGGCGCATCGCTTCCTCTTGCGTGAGCTGCCAGGGGTCTTTGCTGCGCTGTCCGACCGTCGATTCAATCCCGAAGTCGCCGCGTTCTGCCGCGAGTGCCGCTTGGCTGGCGTTGCGCGTCTGGCTGTAGGTCTGCGCGAACGTCTTGGCGATGTCGGCCTGCATGGCGGCCGGATCCAAGCCCTGCGAGGCGGCGAGCCGCTGGCCTTCGGGGGTGAGGGTGCCGGTCGAACGGTTGAACAGCTTCGGTTCGATGACGAACCGCGCCCACGCTTTCGAGGCGATGGCTTCAGCAGGAACGCCCGCGATGCCCGCGAGTGCCGCTATGCCGGCTTTCATAGGCTCTATGCCTTGTTCCGAGCCCAACGGCATCTGTGCCACGTCGCCGGCGATGCTGGTGCCGCCTGCTGCGGTGCCATAGGCGAGCGTGCGGCCAAGCCATCCGAGGCCCTTTGTCAGCGCTCCCACGCCCGCCCCGCCTACTGCGTAGGGCGCGGCGCCATAGATGCCCCGCGAAATGTCCTGCGCATCGAGGCCCGGCGCGTTGACATAGCCGCGCTGTTCGCTGCCGTCATCGCCGCGGGTCACGAACACGTCGTAGTTGTTGGCGTCTTTCTCACGCCTGATGAAACGGTCCCCAAGTTGCTTTTGGATGATGTCCGCCATTTGCGCGTCCGAGGCGCCAGCTATCGCCGCGCGTCCGGTCGGATAGCTCAACTGGCCCCGGAACTGGTCAAACACAGTCGGGGTGTTCGCCTCGCGCGGGTCCTTGCGGCCGCGGATGTCTTGCGCCCTGCGTCCAAGCCACGTTGGCGCGTCCGGTTCTGCGTTCGGGTCGGGCAAGTCCTGCGCTTCGGTGCTGCCGGCGTCGGGACCGAACAGCAATTCGACACCATCGAGCTCCGGTACGGGCGCGCCTTGCGGCTGCGGTGGTGCGGCCATCGGCGGAGCCGCTTGTGTCTGCTCGGCCGCCGGCGCCAAGTCCGGCCCGAACAGAAGCTCGAGGCCGTCGATCGCGGGGCCGTCCGCGGCAACCTTGCGAAAGCGCGAGACGTGGCGAAGGGGAGGGGCATCCATGCGGTTCATGACTTAGATTCCGAATTCTGCGCGTAAGCGCTGCTGGACGAGCGGCTGCACGTCTTGCGGCGTGAGGCCCGGATTCTGCGACAGGCTTTGTTTCAGGAGGCTATCGGTGCGCTGCTGAATAACCTTGCCCATGTCATCGAGCGGGATCTGTCGCGACATGGCGTCGACGTCGCCCTTGAAACCGTTTTTCGTCAAATAATTGTACCGAGCGATCGCCATCTCAGTCATGCGGATATTGCTTTGCATCTTGGAGTCAAACTCGATCGGGCTATCTCCGTCGAATACGCCCTCACCGGGGTTTGGCTGCGCTTTCTTGATGCGCTCGGCTTCCGGGATAGCCATCGCGGCGCCCGTAATTTCCTTGATGTAGAGATTGAGGTTGCCGATCGCTTCGGCGCGGCTAGCGGAGTAGGCGGCGAGTTCCTGCCGCTGCTGCGACGTGAGCGATTTCCGCGTCGGCCCGAACTTGTCCATCAGTGCGTTCCATTTGAAGCCCAGCCTGTTTTCGATTTGCTGATATTCCGGCTTCCATGACTGTTTGATGCCGCGCAGGCGTGCGAGCTGCTCAATCGCGTTGAATTGCTTTTCCTGCAGGGCGTTGGTCGTCGGCTTGGTGAAGCCGGGCGGGCCGTTGTCGTCGCGCGCAGCGTCCAAAAATTCTTTGCCGATTGCCGAATATTTCGGGCTCATCAGCATGGCGTTGCCGAGCCTGCGCGCTTCATCGCGCGACATGAGCCCGTTCGGGGTCTGCACCATGTCCTGCTGAGGCGCGGGCTGCTGTTGACCGGCAGACGGTCCGCCCTGTTCGGGTGCGCCGACCGGTAGGTACTGCGCCTGCTGCAACCATGCCGGGGGCTGTTGCTGTTGCTGCTGCGGCATGCCGGGGGCGGGCATACCGTTCGCGCCTGCGTTGAACGGTTGTTCGCGCATAGGCGGCACGTTCTTGACGGTTTCGACGTTCGGCGTGGGGACACCGCCGCCGAGCAAACCGCCGCCCATCTCGGGCCCGCCAAAGCTCGCGTCTTGCAAGCGCGGATCGCGCGGGCCACCCCCCGGCATAGATTGCGGGATCGCAACCGGCGGGCCCTGCGAGGGTGCCGGTGCCGGCGTGCCGATGCTGTTCCCAAGCATTTGCGCGATGATGTTCTCCATCGGGTCGACGCGCGTCAGCTTGCCGGTCTCGGCCTGGGTCTTGGCGAGGTTCGCACGCTGCAACTCGACATCCAGAGAGCGATCGGGGTCGGCATATTTCGCAAGGATCGGGTAGCCCCGTTCCGGTCCTGCCGCGCGCAGCACGTCAGCGAAGCCATTGGGCAGGCTCGCGCGCAGCTCCGGGTTGTCGAGCAGCCCGGCATAAGCCTGCTGTTCGTGTTCGGCCATGGCGCGCTTGCGCTTGTCGTCTTGGAACGCTGCGCCCATCCGCATGCCGTTGAAAGCCCCGTTCATGCCCTCACCTGACATCAGCGCTGCGCCGCTCAGGAACATCGGGCTCATCACCCCCTGCTGCAGTTGACCGAACAGGCCCTGAGGTTCGTCGTCGTAGCCGCCAAGAAGTCCGCGCTGCATGTCAATTTCCTCGCTATCTGGTGCACTCACGCATGACCCATTTCGACGTTGAACGCGGACACAAGCGGGCCGGCTTGCACCACTTCGAACTGGCCGCCAGGTGCGACAGCCAGCATCGCTTCAAAAATATCGGGCCGATCTTCTGCCGATAGGACGGCGGGCACCTGCGGCAGCCATGAGCGCAGGACAGCTACGGCCTCATCCGACAGGCTGACGGCGTGAGCGGTGGTGCGGTCGAAGGGATGCGCGAGCGAGGCCTTGATCCCTCCGTGACCGTCTCGGCTGATGCCGTAGGTCGTGAACGTGCCATCCTCGGCCGGATCCGTGATGACGAATTCACGGGCGACGCTGTTGAGCATTGCGCCGGTGACGAGTGCCCCCATGATGCCCGCCACGCGGCGATCACTCATCGCGGGCGAAAGCTCCCCCAGCTCGAGCACGCCATCGGCTGCGGCGCCGAGCACGAGCACGCGAGGCGTGACAGGCACGCCCTGATCGATCATCTCGGCGGTGTATTCCGTCTCGCAGTCGACGGCCGCGCTAAGTCGTTTCGACAAGCCTCGGTTCATCTGCGCCCCCTCAAAACGGGATCTCGTCGCCGGCGTCGCGGCCGATCGGGAAGTTTGATTTGAGAGGCGGCCTCGCTGGGGCTCTGTCGTCGGCCGGCGAGCTGGTCGGCTTCGATGCCGCGTTGCCTGCCCGGTCACGAGACGGCGCCGCGGCGATCATCAGATTCCAGATCGGGTTGCCCTCGGCGTCGGCGTCCTTGGATTTCAGCGCCGTGATTTTCATCGTGCCGAAAAAGCCGGTCAGGTAGCGGTTACCCGATGCTGACGTGCGCTCATACAACCGGCCGACGTTGACGCTCGGCGGAAATGAATTGTTGCGGTTATCAGCCATGGGCGGCCGTCCTTTCGTTGCGGGAAGGGGTCAAATTTGATCGCTGGCGGCGTTTCGCTGCCCCGGCCGCTACACGGGTAGCCAGGACAGGCCGCGGATGGCTCAGGGCGTCTTGTGAGGCGCGGCGCGCTTCGCGCTCGGCACGGTCGCGTGCGGAGTTGGCGAGCACGCAGCCGATGCACCGAACCGTCAGCCCATCGTCAGCCTTGGGGCAGGGCAGGAAGCTCGCCGCCGGCTTGACGTTGGCGCATTGCACGCAGCATTTCGAAAGGGGGCTAGGCTGCATCCGCGGCGCTCCCCCGATCGGTGAAGGCGGGCTGTTCGAACCACGGCCGGCCGGGGCTGCCACCTGGCGGACGACGTTGCGCTGTCAGGCGCGAACCGCTGGCACAGCGGACCACAGCGCGAGCGGCTTCGATCGCCTCCAGCTTCGGACCTGAGAGCGACGACAAGGCGAGCCCCGTCACGAGGCCCTGTTCAGGCAATCGGAATTCAAGGGCGTCTGACGCGCTGCCGAATAGCTCATCCTCGCTCCATCCGAGATCGATCGCGGCGGCGAAGTGCGGGCTGTCGAGGAAGGCGCGTGTGACCAGCTCGAGGCGTTGGCGCTGCCGGTCGGCGGAGGGGGGCAGCATGTCGAGCCGGGCGAGCACAGCATCGCGTCGCGCCACGACGTCCTGCGGCAACGAAGGGCCGGCCGCGGCAGTGCTTAGGGCAGGGGCTCGCATCATGGCTGCCCCCGCGTGTTCCGGGCGGTGTTCCAAGGGTGTGCCGGGTGGTGTTCCGAGCTAACTCCCTGGCACGGCGAACAAAAACGCCCCGTTCCATGTGTTCTAAGTTTTTCTGAGCAAACTTCTCCCGCTCCCTCTCCCCCCTCTCCCCCTCTTAGTCTTCTATTGTTATTACTTGGAACACTAGGAACAGATATATAAAGAGAAGAAAGAACAACGGGTTGTGGCGTTCCGAGTGCGTTCCAGGTTGTGCCATCTGTGCCATGTGCCATGGTTCAACGCCCCCCTGTTGGAAGGTCGATCCACGGCGCTGCGCCAGTGCCCCATCCTTCACGGACAAAGCACGCGACGGGGTTCGGGAAGCCTACCGAGCGCCGCTTGTCTTTTTCGAAACCGAGCCGGCGCATCACGTCCCCGATGCGCACCGCCATGTGCGGGTCCCGGCGATCGGTCGCGATGCCCAGGAAGCTCCAGACGGCCGCGGCGCGCACAGCGCCGTGCCGCTCGCCTATCTCGGCGTCCAGCTCATCAAACCACGGCTCGGAATTGAGACGGCATTCCTGCGCCGCTGCGGCGTCGTCCCATAGCTCCGGCGGCAGCTCAGTGCTTTCGCCCTCGCCCTCGTGATAGGCGGCCTCAGCCCAAATCTGATCACGGTCGCGCCGAATGGCATCAAGATCGACGGTCCCGATTCGGATAGGCCAGAACCGGCGGTTGCCGGTCGTGTCGGTCAGGTACTCGCTGCTGTTCGATGTGCCGATCAGGATGAATTGGCGGGGCGCATCTGAGGCGAGACGCTGATAGGACAGCCGAGCGCTGTCCACCGTGCGCGAGAGGAACGCCTTCACGCGCTCGCGGTCTTTCTTGCCGAGCCCGACCAACTCGCCCAGCTCACAGATCCACTTGCCGGATGTCTGCTCGATCGTCTCTTTCGGGTCGGTGCCGATGTGCAGCGAGTCTGAGAACCACGCTTCCGATGCAAGCGCCTTCACGAATGACGACTTGCCCGCGCCCTGCGCGCCCTCGATGACCAACAGGTTGTCGAACTTCGAACCCGGCGAGCGGATACGGCGAACAGCCGCGATCAGCGTCGATCGGATGAATTGCCGGTGCAGCGCCGTATCGTCGGCGCCGAGGTAGCGCGCGGCGAGCCGGTCGAGCCGGTCCTTTCCGTCCCATTGAAGGCGGTCGAGATAGGCGAGCACGGGGTGAAAGCTGTTGCGCCGCGCCTCGTTGAAAATCACGTCGTTGAAGTATTCCACCTTGGGGGAAAGGCCGACGGCATCGGCCTCGAGGCGGATCTCGCGCAGGATTGCATCGTCGAGGGGCTGCGGGTTGCGGCCGTCCCGTGCGATCTCGTCGCGCCTCGTGAAGGCGTTGTGCCGCAGTTTGATGCCGCGGCTTTCGAGGAAGGCGCAAACGTTGGCTTGCGACCGCTGGATAGGGCGCTGCGTGTTTATCGCGACTTCGGGCCAATCGATGCTCATGCGCGGGCCTCCGTCGTTCGGAAAACCCTGGCGAGCGGTGGCAGCCTGTCTCTGCTGCCGCGCTCGATCGCGCTCCGGAGCGTGTTCCGTGCCCAGCCTGCGCCGTACTTGCTGAGTGCGCCGTTACTCTGCGCAGCGCCGATCAAGGTGGCTCGGAATTCCTGCTCGCTGATCACGCCGTGCGCCACGTAGCGCGCCACCTTGCAGGCGAGGCTAAACAGCTTCTCCCGTCGGCCGTCTTGCAGGCTGCCGTATTCGCTCGCGACAAGGGCGAGGTCTGAGAGCGCCTGCCGGCGCATGCCCTCATCATCATCACAAGGGCCGCAGCGTTCCGCGATGCGCTTGGCTTCGGCGTCGCGCCATTCCTGCAGGATCGCAGCCCAGCGGGTCGCGCCCTGTTCGCGCATCATCGCAATCAGGTCCGGATGCGTCTTGAGCTCCGCCCGTTCTCGCGCATTGAACGTCGCCAGCCACATGAGCCCGGCCGGCGCCGCCGGCGCGTCGAACGCAGTGCGCTCGGTCCCGCGGTACACTCTGCCGTCGGGCAGCAGGTTGCTGGGCAGGATGATCGAACCGCCGAGCCCGCGGGTGTCGATATTCGCCGCGATGTCGGACGCTCGCGTGCGCGGCGTCGTGCCGGGCTCAAACCTGAAATAGAAGTGCAGCCCGTCACCGGGTGTCCGCGTGTAAACCGGGCTCAGGTCCTCGAGCGTCTCGCAGCAGAGCGTCGCCAGGAGCTGGTTGAAGGCGTCGTGCCCTCCCTTGTCGACGTCCAGCACCCAGAAGCGGGATGGCTCGCCGGTCGGGGCGGCAGCAAGCGCGTCCGGGTGCTGTGCCCACCATGCCCGCACCTGATCTGCGTCGGTGGTCGCATCGAGCACGCCGTGCTTTGTGAGCGGGCGTTTCGTCTTGGGCGCGACAGGGAACACGGGGATGCCAGCGGCGCCATACTCGAGCGCCAGAGAGCACTGCTGACGGTTAGAATTTGGTGCGTTCATGGTGCGTCTCGCTCAGTTGAGAACGGTTCGCACCCATTGCTTTCTGAGGCGAAAGCGCATAGATATTGCGGACCGGTCCTTTGCCAGATCGCGCACGCATTTCGGCCCACGAAGGTTTGTCCCCTTCGTGGGTCTTTCCATGTCCGGTGATGGTCGTGTTCTGGAACATGAACCTAGCGTCGCGATGCCCGGAATGGGCCATCGCTAGCTTCGGCTACGGGGGCTCCGCGTTGTCCCGACCAAACGCGGGTATCGTCGTCGTTTCACTCGTCGGCTGTGGAAAACGGCAGATTTTTTTCCTGCGCTTGCACCCGGCGCGAGCCGCCCTTTTTCCGCTTGGTGTCTGGCCGTTCTTTCGCCTGCAGGATGTAGGCTTGCGCCTGAATGAGCATCACCGGGTATTCGGCTTTGAGCTGCTCGGGGGTCTTGGCGTCGATGCTGCGCTTCAGCCCGTCGAACACCAGTTTCGCCGCGTGCCCTACGTCACCCCTAATGAGCTTCCCTCTGTGCTCATCCGCGAAGCGCTCGCATAGGTCGGTCTTGCCGTCCGTCCAAATCGTATTGAGGTCTATGTGCATCGCTTTTTCGAGAGCCGCGATCACCTTGCGCAACGCGGGCACTTTGGTCAGCGGTTCGTTGGTCCCTTCCGTGATTTTTTCGACCGCAAGGCCAAGCGCCACAACGTATGCGCTGGCGATCATGCGTTGGCTTGGCTCCATCCGTGAGGGCATGGGGGGCAAAACAGGGTCCGCCAAGGCTTGCAGCAGGCGCCCATCGCGGCCGGCGCGCATGTCGTCAATATCAGCGAGAGCCGCGATGATCGGAGGCGCCTCCAAGTGCGGGAAGCGGATCTGCGCTGCTTTGAGTAGGCCCGTGATCGCGCCTTGCAAATGCTCGAGCTGTTCAGCGTGCGTGGCGGCTTTTCGAAACCGGTGGCTATGGAAAACGAGGTCGGCCATTAGAGCCAGATCGGCGGCGATCTCCGGGCTTACAGCCCCGTTTAGTTCGATGCCTTTTTCGGTGAAATGACCTATCCGCTGCAACCCGCGAGGCGCTTGCGAGGCTCTTTGCAGAGCGGCGGGCGTTTCTACTACCGGGGCGCCGTCTGGCCCCATAACAACTGTCGCGCGCTTGTCGAATGCAGCGGCGATCTGAGCTTTGGCGTCCCGGCACTGTCGATCGGTAGGCGCGACTCCTTGCATTCGCCGGTACTCTTTTTTCCAGCTTTCAAGGCAGTCGCGGATTGCCTTTTTGCGTCTGCCCTTCTCAAAAATGCGGTCGATGTGGCTGCTCATGACTGCCCCCGATCCATAAACAGCGTGCGCGGGCCGTCGAAGCCGAGCTCAACGGTGCACGTCGGCCGGTGCCGATGCTTTGCAATGGTCACTTCGATGTCGGGCGCGTCGCCGTGCTCGCGGTTGAGGATCAGCACCACGTCGGCCGCGGTCGATCCGCCCACGCTGGCGGCGATTGGTGGCAGGGGCTCGCCTTCCTCATCAACGCCCATCCGTGAGACCGCGACAATTGGTAGGCCTGTCTCGGCGGCTAGGCCCTTGAGGCGTTGAGCGGCGTCGTCAACATCGCCGCCCATTAGTTGCAGGTTGTCGACGACAACCAAACGGGCCGCGTGCTCTTGGATGCGCGTCCGGGCGTGCTCAACAAGCTCGGCCGCCGAGAACGGCCCACCGCTGACGTGAAGGGGCACCCCGTCGTATCCGGCTGCTGCCTCAGCAAGCCGTTGCAGCCCGTCATCACCGCCGACCTTGCCGGCCTGTTGGGCGCGCGCGGGGATATTCGTATCGGCCGCCAGTAGCCGCCGGGCGATGTCCTGGCGGCTCATCTCGAGCGAATAGAACGCCACACCAAAACCTGCGCGCGCCACGTTCGCCGCCATGGTCGTAACGAGAGCTGTCTTGCCGGTGGCAGTCCACCCCGCAACAAGGATCAGGTCCGCAGGCGCTAAGCCGCCGGTCGCGTTGTCGAGCGTCTTGAGCCCGGTCGATAGCTGGGATGGTTTCGTCATAGAGCACCCTCCGGCGCTAGCTCACGATCACGGACACGGGGCAGGGCGGGTGAGTGGTCCGCCTTTTCGGTTGCAAGCCTAGCCCCGTGCGTGGAATCAGCCCTGCGCTCGTTCGCTCGCGCCGGCAACCGGCCACGTCAGCGCACGGACTCCCCCATCCACAGTTTGCACAGGCTGCTTGTTTTCAGATCCCGAGTCTGTTAGTTTATCTTGAGATTGCCTAACAGAAAAGAACGAAAGGGGCCGTAGATCATGGCGAAAGCGACCAAAGAACCGAAACACGTCATCGGCTATTTGCGCACGTCGTCGGCTTCCAACGTCGGCACGGACAAGGACAGCGAAAAGCGCCAGCGCGCCGCCATCGAATCCTATGCGAGCCGCGCCGGGTGCCAGGTCGTCGCTTGGTACTATGACGCCGCGGTATCCGGTGCTGATGCGATCGACACGCGCCCCGGCTTCGCGGATGCCCTCAAGCGCATCGCATCAAACGGCGTCCGGACCATCGTTGTTGAAACGGCCAACCGCTTCGCTCGCGATCTCATCGTGCAAGAGACGGGCTATCGGCTGCTGCGCCGGCAGGGCATCGAGCTTATTGCGGCTGACAGTCCGGGCAGCTTCATTGAAGACACGCCGACGGCCGCCCTTATCCGCCAGGTGCTCGGCGCCGTGGCGCAGTTCGAAAAGGCCGCCCTAGTCGCCAAGCTCAAGGGCGCCCGCGATCGTCAGAAGCGCGAGACGGGGAAGTGCGAAGGCAGGAAGTCGCACGGGGAGGCCCGGCCGGACGTGGTGAAGGCTGCGAAGCGTCTCCGCCGTGCGAACCCCAAGACGGGCGCACGCCGGTCCCTGCGGGCGATCTCGGCCGATCTGGCAGCCGTCGGCTATGTGAATGAGAACGGGAAGCCGTTCAACCCGAACAGCATCAAAGCCATGCTCGAGGGGTAGGCCGGTCTCTGCAGTCTCTCTGTTGTTGCGGAGCGCCTAGTCCGTCAGGCCCGCCAGCAAGCCCATGCGCTGCAGCGCGTGCACCTTGCGCCAGAGCGAGGCGTTCGCGCGGGCCTCGCGCCGGTTGTCCCTGGCACGCAGCGGCCGGATCAGAGACACATACTCATCGGCAAGGCGCCGGTAGCGCTTCCAATGCATGTAGCGCGGACGGTCTGGCAGGTCTGACCAATGGTCCCCGGGTCCGCCGAGTTCCTGCAGCACGTCCTTTATCCGGCGTTCCATGCGCCGCGTCTTGAACAGCAGTTCCGAGGGGTGTTTGAGCCCGGTGCAGCGCCGGCAGCGAAGCCAGCCACGCCAGTAGAGCACGCGGACGGATTCCCCGCAGTCAGGGCAGCAGAGCCATAGCCGGTTCGCACCAATGGCGTTTAGGCGCCGGCGCAGGTAGAGCGTCACGCCGCAGCGTCGCAACTTCCCGCCGCCTATGCCCCCCTGCTTCGATGAAATCAGGATGCGCAGTTGGTCGTCGGCGGTACGGGTGAGCCGGGCGCTTAGCCATGTCGTGGCATTCTGGCAAACGACGTAGCCGCTGGGGTGCCGGACGTGTTCCTGTTCGACGCGCTGCCATGTCATGCGGTGCGTTTTGCCAACGTCGATCACGCCTCGAGGTCCGAGGTCGGCAAGGTCTATCGAGAAAAAGGATTCCGTGAAGGTTTCGTGGAGGCGCCGATAGTGCGCTGGTCGTCTGCGGCCCATTTGATTTAGCTCGCGCCAAGGGGGGTCTTATTGAGATCGACGGGAAATCTGCTAGCACGCTAGCGTTGATATTGTTGAGGTTTCGGTCTGGCCCTAACCTATTTATTTGAAAATAGCCATTCCGTAACCCATTGGGGCCGCAAGATAAACGAGCTATTCAATGTCCGCGAGGGACACTAGCGTTTCAAAAATACGCCAACGGGCTTGCTGTGAATGATGATGCCGGCTTCCTCGAGCGCGCTTTCCAGGCGCTCAATAACGAGCCGGCGGCGCTGTCGATCGGGCGGCGATATGCGCCCCATCTTTTCGACGGCCTTGATCGAATTCCAGTGCACGCCCGCGGCTGCCGCGAGTTCGGTTTGATGCCATCCGAGTAAGGCCCGGCCGGCCCTCAACTGTGCGCCGTCAACGATCATGGCCCGAACCATACCCCTGTTCGCGTGCGTCGCGAATCCCCTTTCGCGGCTGTCCACGCCTTGCGCCTGCGCGTTGCCAAAAAATCCAATTATCCCGCGCCAACGATGTGCCACCTTCCCGCGGTACACGGATCGCATGGGCAAAGGTCGGCGCATCAAGTTTGAGAAAGGCAGCAGGACCGACAAGATCCTGAAGAAACAGCTTCGTGCCTTCCGCAAGAAATTCGGACGCGATCCGGGGCCAGGCGACCCCGTATTTTTCGATCCGGATGCGGATACGCCCCAGCCGATTTCGCGCGCTGTGATGGAAGAGGGCATGCGCGAGGTGGCCAAGCTGCTGCCTCCCGATATCGCCTATGCCTACCTCAAGACGGATGGCCTGCTGCTCACGGTCGAGAACGAACACCTCATGGCACCCGAGGATCTCGAGGCCTGGCATGCCGCAATCGAAGAATACTGGGCGATGCACGAGAAACAGGAAGATGAACCCAACTAACCCGCGTTGATGCTGCAATCTTAAGCTTCACGCAACTTAGCTGGGTGCTGGTGGTTTCTAAAGGGTAGGCAATATGATTCGCACTCGCTACGATCAGGCCGTGCGGCTCGGTTGCCAGGGAGACTAGGGGCGCCACATGCTCGAACATCGGATCTTCAAACATAAACTCGTCGTGAAGTTCACCCGCAGAGACGACGGTGGGTTGCGCGCGACGTGCGATGAAGTGCCGGGTTTTTACTTATCCTCGATCGACAAGCGCGCTGTCATGGGCGACGTCGTGCCGGCGTTGGAACTTCTCTTCAAAGTGAACCAAGGCATCGCGGTCGAAGCCTCGCCCCTCGGTCATGCGGTCTATCAGCTCAAAGAACGGCCAGAAGGCGTCGTTGAGGAAGTGCCTGACGCTGACGAATATACCCGCGAGTACGTCCTAGAGGCCGCATAGCGCATGGCGCCGGTCCGTCTGCTACCTCGTGAGGTGTGGGAAGAGAGGCTGCGCCGCGAGGGTTGCCGCCCTTGCGATCATCCGAGCCGCCTTGCTACCGCCGAAGCGTGGCAAAACGAGCAGGGCAAAATCTTCTTAGTGCCGATGGATAACGGCGAGGGAATGCTGCGGACCGACGATTTGCAGCAGGTGCTCGTCCAGGTCGCGAAAATCCGCCCGCTTGATATCTAGGCGGGCTTGCCCTTGGTGAAGCGCTTGGCCCAGCCGAGGAACGCGGCATCCGGGTTCGTCGGGTGCTCCCTGCCCTTCATCCATTCGGTGTAGCGGGCAGCCAGGAAATACTTATCCCAGCCCGGCGCCACCGTTCGGACGGCCGCGAGCGCATCCTCGCTGATCAGTGGCGCTTGGGGCAGCACGGCCGCCTTCGAAATGGCCACTGACCTTAGGGCAACCTTAGGGTCCGACCTTGCCGTAACCTTGCCGTTGATCGGTGGCGCGGCATCGGTGGCAACGGCGGCAACGGTGGCGGGCAGCGCGACCACAACGCCCTTTCGCTTGATCGGTGGCGGGCTCGGCATGAGGCGCAGGCCGCCGTTGATCTGTTCAATGCGAGCATCAGGGTAGACCGGGCGCACTTGGCGTAGCATGGCCAGCACTTCGCGCTTGAATGCTTTCTGGCAGGCGTATTCTTGGCCGAACTGATCTTTGAGCGCGGCCCACGGCACGGCGACGCCGTGGGACTGCCGGATGCGGCACAGCCGGTGCGCGAGCCACGTGTAAAGATCCAGCGCGAGCGCGGAATGCTGCAGCGATCCTATCGCGCCCTGATCCAGCGGCACTGCATGCTCGGCAAGGGTCTCGAAAAACTTGGGGCTCAGCGTCATCACGCCAGGCCAGATAGAGCGCTGCCCGTTGTCGTCGTTCTGTAGCCACGCCTCGAATTCTTCGATCGGGTCGCACTTGAGGTTGACCACACGGTCGGCAGTCTTATAGCCGAGTTGCATACGGCACACGGCGAGCGAGAGGATTTGCTTTCGGAACCGCCGCATGCTGTCGCCGGCCGTGTCGATCTTGAGACGGCGCAGGAAGGCGCGCACGCTGTCCTCTACTTCGACAACCGGCGATCGGGTGCGGACCGCTTCCGAGCAGACATGAAACAGCACCAAGCGCGGGCGCGTGCCGGACGGCAGCGGCTGCTCATCCCAGGCCCGGCCGTTGAACCACGTCCCGGCTTCCAAGCGAAGCGAGGCGCTGCCGCTGGTGCGCGTGAACACGCGTTGGTCTGTCGGCTTCCGGGGCAGTCCGAGCTGGCAGAGCACGGCATGCAGAAACGCAGGGTTTTCATCGCCGGGCAGCGCAGCGAGATCCGCAGCGGGTGCCCCGGGGGCGGCTTGCAATGTTCGGCCGGTGTCGCTCACACGGTCCCCCGCGTTGATCCAGTCCGGCGCAGCGTAGGCCGGCAATCTTGCGTGGAGCGAGTCGGGCTGTTCGGTCTAGGCCCGGTCTAGTTTCCCGAGGCGCTTCAATGGGGATGCCGCGGTGAATCGTGCACCCCTTTTGCGGGGAAACGTGCACCCCCCGGCGCGGTGAATCGTACACCCCTCCCTCTATACCGATAACAATCCCTGTAACTGACCGGTAGCGAAGGGGGTCTTTTTTGGGTGTCCGGAAAAGGAAAAAGCCGGCCGCCGATTGATGTCTGAAGCCCACGGCAGCAGCGAAACGAGCCGAGCGCGTCGGGGGGTTTTTCCGTCCAAATTGGCGGGTGCGTGCATGCCCCGGATTCCGGCGTTCCCGCTAAGTCCGATAATGACCGCTATAGGACATAGCAGCTAGTTGAGCCGATATTCAGCACCAAGGCAACGGCGATGGCCTCGCCTGTCGACAGCACCCCGATATGGGGCTCGTCATGCTCGACGGCCGCCACAAGGCGGCGGATCGTTTCGACAGTCGACGGGTCGGCCATGCCGGGGCTCCTATGCGGCCTTCGCTTTGAGGGTCGGGATGCTGTTGATGTCCACGGCGCGCGCGGCGTGCCACGCGTCATGTGCCGCCTGCACCCGCAGCCAGATATCCGGTCCGTTGCCGATCAGCTTCCCGATGCGCACGGCCACGTTCGCGGTAATCGGCTTCCGCGCACCGAGGATGTCATTCAGATGCTGCCGGCTGATGCCGAGATGCCCGGCAATGCGCAGCTTCGGTTCCCCGATCGCCTCGAGGGCTTCGGCCAGGATCTCGCCCGGGTGCGTCGGGCATCGGTTCGGGTCTCTCTTGGCGGGGTAAGTGGCCATTGGGTTGTATCTCCTAATGATACTGTTCGAAGTCGACGTTCAGGGCGTCGCCGTTCGCAAATTCGAACGTGATGCACCACGGCCCGTTGACGTGCACGGTGTAACGCTTCGGCTTGCCCTGCAGGCCGTGGAAGTCGAAGCCGGGCAAATCCATGTCTTCGGGTCTGCCGGCGGCGTCGAGCGCGTCGAGACGTTCCAGAATCCGAGCGTGGAAGCGTTTGTCGATCTTTGAACGGTTGCCCGCCCAAAGGTTCGCCAGCTCTTTGTTTCGGAACGTCGTGATCATGGGGCTGAGTGTAAGCGATTTGCTTACAGTAAGCAAGTGGCTTACGTGGCGCGCCCTACTTCGCTTTCGCGGCTTTCGGCTTGGCGGGCTTCGGCTTTGGGAGGCCGTACAGCTCACGCAGGCCCGCATTCACAAGCCACGTGATGTCGCGATCCTGCTCTTCCGCGAGCCGGTCGAGATGTTCCTTCACATCAGGGTCAAAGCGTATCGAGCGAGGCGGAAGTTTCTTCATGGGTGCCGTTGTAACCCCGCGTAGCTTGACGGCGCAACTTGAAAGGTGTAACCCGGTGGGCACCGGTGAGTTACCGTGAAGCTTACCGGGTGTCGCTTAGGAGGTTGCGTCCATGTTGCTCATCCGTCCCCTTCCCCCAATCCCTTGCGCCGGGCGCCGTCAGCGGTTCGCCCGGCGTTTT
>JAIESI010000191.1 GCA_019746135.1 Xanthobacteraceae bacterium | reverse complement strand
CAACGCCGGATGATTCGAGGTTGATCACCTCGGAGACTACGCCACCCTCATTTCCAACCAACCCCGCGACGGCACCGGCCCGCGCACACAACTCATTCAGTTACGCGGCGCAGCTTTTGTCGAGCAACGCGATAGCGAGTAACGCGGCCAATATCCCGCCAACCAATTGGGCACGGTCGGATTTTGAATCGCCCACGCCAGCCAACGGATGATGTGGTCGCCGCGAGGAGGCGGATCGACCAAAACTCATCATGCGCTCGGATTTTCGTGGGGTTGACATCCGTCCAATACGAGCTAGGAATGTTCCTGTTCTGTTCCAATCAAGACGACCGTCGATCGCGGCGTCCGAACAGGGAGCAGGATGCGGTGCCCGACAACGGCATCGCGTTGGAGCGCCGGGAGGCGCCGGGCCCTACGTCACTGGGCCAGCGCGCCCGAAGCGGCAACCCCTGGTAACAGGGGACCTGCCGTGGCGCGCGGCGGACCCCGGATTTGGGTTCGCCAACCGGCGGCGATCCGCCGGTGGCGCCTCCCGGCGCTCCATCGCCTCTTGCGAGAGGGACGGAAAAAGGGGAAGCGGGCCGGCCCGGGCGCCCGAATTCAAAGCCCCGGGGCGCGGAATGCTGTCCGGATGAGCCATCGCGACGGTGCGAAGCCAAAGCGGGACGCGTGCAAGGTGCGGTGGAGGCGGCGGAGAGATTTGTCCGTCAGCTTGCCAGGGTCGGGGTCGATGGACCGAGTCCCCTGCACCCCCGCTGGTCGAGACCGATCAGATCGGGCGTCACGCCGTCAGCACGTCGATCAGAGCAGCGAGCTGCTCGCTGCTCATGACATCGATCTGGGTCTGCGCGAACGAATTGGCCTGTTCCGTGCTGAGCGCGTAGATGCCCTCGGCGCTGATGCCGGCAATCGCCTCCGTGCTCAGCGACGGAATGCCGGTGGTCGCCGAAAGCGCCGCGAACGCCGTCGTCGCCAGGCTCCCGATCTGCACCGCCGTCAACGCCCCGGCCTGCCCCGCGGTGAGATTGCCGAGCTCGGTCGTGGTGAACACCCCGACCTGATCGACCGACAGAACCGCCACCTGCGCCGCCGTCAGCGCGCCGATCTGGGCGTCGGACAGGTTCGTGAACGACGTGGTGGTGAGCCCGCTGACCTGGTCGGTGCTGAACCGCGCGAGGTCGAGCGCCTCGAGCAGATCGATGCTCACCGCATTGATCTGCGTCGTGGTCAGGCCCTGCACCTGCCCGGTGGTGAGCGCGTTGAGCTGCGTGGTGGAGAACAGCCCGAGCTGCGTCGCCGCGAGATCGCCGAGCTGCGTCGCCGTCAACGCGTCGGCCTGGGTGGTGGTGAAGGCCTGGATCTCGGTCGACGACAGCGCGCCGATCTGGCCGGTGGAGAGGCCCGCGATCTGCGCGGTCGAGAACGCGCCGACCTGCTCCTCGGTGAGCTGGCCGATCGCGGTCGTGGTCAGGCCCGTGACCTGCGTCGCGGTCGCCCGGCCGACGTCCACCGCCTCCAGCGACTCGACCGACAGCGCATTGAGATGCGTCGTGGTCAGGCTCTGCAGTTGCGTGGTGGTCAGTGCGCCGATCTGGGAGGCCGAGAACAGGTTGAGCGCCGTGGTGGTGAGCCCGCCGAGCTGCGTCGTCGTCAGCGCACTGGCCTGGGTGGTGGTGAAGGCCTGGATTTCGCTCGACGTCAGAACGCCGATCTGACCGGTCGAGAGCCGCGCGATCTGCGCCGCGGAGAACGCGCCGACCTGCTCCTCGGTGAGCTGGCTGATCGCGGTCGTGGTCAGGCCGGCAATCTGCGTCGTCGTCGTCTTGGTCACGTCGACCGCGTTGAGCACCTCGACCGAAAGCGCGTTGAGCTGCGTCGTGGTCAGCCCGCGCACCTGCAAGGCCGAGAACGCGCCCACCTGGTCGGCCGCGAACAGCCCGAGCGCCGCAGCCGAGAGCCCGCCGAGCTGCGCCGCCGTCAGCGCATTGGCCTGCGTGGTGGTGAAGGCCTGCACCTCGGCCGACGAGAGCGCCGCGAACTGCGCGGTCGAGAGGCTTGCGACATGCGCCGCCGAGAATGCGCCGATCTGGTCTTCGGTGAGCTGGCTGATCGCCGTCGTGGTCAGGCCCGCGATCTGTCCGCCCGTGGCCTTGGCCACGTCGAGCGCGTTGAGCGCATCGGCCGAGAGCGCGTTGAGCTGCGTCGTGGTCAGGCTGCGCAGTTGATTGGTGGTCAGCGCGCCGATCTGCTCGCTGGCGAACAGGCCGATGGCCGTGGTCGTCAGCCCATGGAGCTGCGTGACGGTCAGCGCGGCGGTCTGGGTGGCGGTGAACGCCTGGATTTCCGTCGAGGTGAGAACCCCGATCTGGTCGGTCGAGAGGCTTGCGATCTGCGCCCCCGAGAACGTCGCGACCTGGTCTTCGGTGAGCTGGCTGATCGCGGTCGTGGTCAGGCCCGCGACCTGCGCCGCGGTGGCCTTGGCGACGTCCACCGCGTTGAGCGCATCGACCGAGAGCGCGTTGAGCTGGGTGGCGGTCAGGCTCTGCAGCTGGTTGGTGGTCAGCGCGGCAATCTGGTCGCTGGCGAACAGCCCCAGGCTGGTGGTGGTGAGGCCGCTCAGCTGCCGCGTCGTCAGCGCGCCCACCTGGGTCTCGGTGAAGGCCTGGATCTCGGTCGAGGTCAGCACGCCGATCTGCGACGTCGACAGAAGCGCGATCTGCGACGTGCTCAGCTCGCCGACCTGGGTCTCGGTCAGGTCCGCGAACGCCGTCGTGGAAAGCCCGCGGATCTGGTTCCAGCCGAGCCTGCCCACGTCGATGGCCTGGATCACCGCGTCGTCCACGGCGTTGAGCTGGTTGGTGCTCAGCCCCTGCACCTGCGTCGTCGTCAGCCCGTTGATCTGGTCGGACGAGAACAGCCCGAGCGCCGTCGTGGTGAGGTTGCCGAGCTGCGCGGCCGTGAACGCGCCCGCCTGCGTGGTGCTGAAGGCTTGGATCTCGGTCGAGGTCAGCGTGCCGATCTGACTGGCCGAGAGCCGCGCGATCTGCGCCGTGGAGAACGCGCCGACCTGCGTGGTGGTCAACTGGCTGATCGCGGTCGTCGAGAGGCCGCCAATCTGCGTTGCGGTCGCCTTGGTCACGTCGACCGCGTCGAGCGAGTCGACCGAGAGCGCGTTGAGCTGCGTCGTGGTCAGCCCGCGCACCTGGGTGGTCGACAGCGCGCCGATCTGGGTGCTCGAGAACAGGCCGATCGCCGTGGTGGTAAGGCCGCCGAGCTGCGCCGCGGTCAGCGCATCGGCCTGCGTCGTGGTGAAGGCCTGGATCTCGGTCGACGACAGCGCGCCGATCTGTCCGGCGGAAAGCAGCGACACCTGCGTCGAGCTCAGCGAGGCGACCTGGCTGTCGCTCAGGTTCCCGAACGTGGTGCTGGTCAGGCCCGCGATCTGCGCGGTCGTCACCTTGGTCAGGTCGACGGCCTCGAGCGAGTCGACCGAGAGCCCGTTGAGCTGCGCCGCGGTGAGGCCGCGCACCTGCGTGGTCGAGAGCGCGCCGATCTGGCTGCTCGAGAACAGGCCGAGCGCCGTGGTGGTCAGCCGGCCGAGCTGCGTCGAGGTCAGCGCATTGGCCTGGGTGGTGGTGAAGGCCTGGATCTCGGTCGACGACAGCGCGCCGATCTGCGCGCTGGACAGCAGCGCCACCTGCGTCGACGACAGCGTGCCGACCTGGGTGTCGGTCAGGTTGCCGATCGCGGTGGTGTTGAGGCCGGTGAGCTGGACGCCGGAAATCCGCGTCAGGTCGATCGCGCCGAGGGTGTCGCTCGACACTCCGTTGAGCTGCCCGGCGACAAGGCCCTGGACCTGGGCGGTGCCGAGCGCCGCGATCTGTGTGGTCGAGAAGTTGCCGAGCGCCGTCGTGGTGAGCGCGCCGAGCTGCCGCGCCGTCAGCGCATTGGCCTGGGTGGTGGTGAAGGCCTGGACTTCGGTCGAGGACAGCGCGCCGATCTGCGCGGCGCTGAGCAGGCCGACCTGCGCGGCGCTCAACGCGCCGACCTGGGTGTCGGTCAGGTTGCCGATCGCCGTGGTGTTGAGGCCGGTGAGCTGGCCCGCCGACAGCCGCGTCGGGTCTATCGCGTTGAGCAGGTCGCCGGGCGCGGCATTGAGCTGGCCTGCCGACAGGCCCTGCACCTGCGCGGTGCTGAACGCCCCGACCTGCGTGGTCGAGAAGTTGCCGAGCACCGTCGTGGTGAGCCCACCGAGCTGCCGCGCGGTCAGCGCGCCGGCCTGGGTGGTGCTGAAGCCTTGAATGTCGGTCGAGGACAGCGCGGCGATCTGTGCGGTCGAAAGCAGCGGAACCAGCGTCGTGGACAGGCCGGCGAGCTGGGTCTCGGTCAGGCGGTCGATCGATGTGGTGTTGAGCCCGCGAAGCTGGGTGCTGGACAGCCGGCCGAGGTCGATCGCCTCGAGCACGGCATCGGACGCGGCGTTGAGCTGGGCCGCGGTCAGGCCCTGCAGCTGGGTGGTGGCGAACGCGCCGATCTGCGTGGTCGAGAAGTTGGCGAGCGCCGTTGTCGTCAGGCCGGCGAGCTGCCGGCCGGTCAGCGCGTTGGCCTGGGTGGTGGTGAAGGCCTGCACCTCGGTCCAGCTGAGCGCGCCGATCTGCGCGGCGCTGAGCACGCCGACCGCGGTGGTGGTGAGAGCGGCGACCTGCGTGTCGGTCAGGCTGTCGATCGACGTGGTGTTGAGCCCGCGGAGCTGGGTCGCCGACAGCCTGGTCACGTCGAGCGCGTCGCTGGCCTCGTCGGCGAGCGCGTTGAGCTGCAGCGCCGTGAGCCCGCGCACCTGGGTCGTGCTGAGCGCGCCGAGCTGCGTGGTCGAGAAATCGGCGAGCTCGGTCGTGGCCAGCCCGCCGAGCTGCCGCGCGGTCAGCGCGTTCGCCTGCGTGGTGGTGAGGGCCTGCACCTCGGTCGACGACAGCGCGCCGAGCTGCAAGGCATTCAGCAGGCTGACCTGGGTCGCGGTCAGCGTCGCGACCTGCGTGTCGCTGAGGTTGTCGATCGACGTGGTGGTGAGCGCGCGGAGCTGGTTGAACGACAGCCTGGTCACGTCGAGGGCATTGAACACGTCGGTCGGCAGCGCATTGAGCTGCGCCGCGGTCAGGCCCTGGACCTGGGTGGTGGCGAGCGCGCCGATCTGCGTGGTCGAGAAGTTGGCGAGCGCCGTCGTGGTCAGGCTTGCGAGCTGGCGCGCGGTCAGCGCATTGGCCTGCGTCGTGCTGAAGCCCTGGATCTCGGTCGTGGTGAGTACGCCGATCTCGTTCGCGGTCAGAACGCTGACCTGCGCGGCGGTGAGGCTTTCGATCTGGGTGTCGGTGAACGCCTCGAACTGCAGCGTGAGCAGGTGGCTGATGACCCGCGGCGAAAGTGCCGCAACCTGCGTCGCCGCCAGATACTGCAGGTCGGTGGTCTCCATCGCGTTGACCTGGGCCGTGGTCAGCGCTGCGGCCTGCGACGTGCTCAGCGCCGCGATGTCGGTGGTCTCGAGGCCGATGATGGCGGCGGTGGTGAGCCCCGCGATCTGTCTTGGCGTCAGCGACGAAATTGAAAAGGGCATTGGCCGATCCGACGCCCGCCTCGGAAAGAGGGCCTAGGGGGATTCGGACAATTTGACGGGACCGGATTAAGGTTGCGTTAACCTCAAATCGCCAAAGCGGGCGCCATCAGGATCGCTCAATATCCGGCCGCCAAAGCCCCGCGCGTCCGCGTATCCGCCGCGCCGACGATGCCGTTCGGCATCACCATGATCGACGGCGTCGAGGTGAACGGCGGCCAGACGCGCACGTTATGCCCGCGCGCCGCGAGCGCCCGCGCGGTCGCCTCCGGATAGTCGGCCTCGACCATGGTCTCGTCCGGCAGCCACTGGTGATGGATGCGCGGCGCCTGCACCGCCGCGGCGATGCTCATGCGGAAGTCGACGACATTGACCAGCACCTGCAGCACCGCGGTGATGATCCGGCTGCCGCCGGGCGCGCCGGTGACGATCAGCGGCTTGCCGCGATAGAGCACGATGGTTGGCGTCATCGACGACAGCGGCCGCTTGTTCGGCCCGGGCTCGTTCGCCTCGTAGCCGACCAGGCCGAAGGCGTTGGGCACGCCGGGGGCGGCCGCGAAATCGTCGAGCTCGTTGTTGAGGAGAACACCGGTGCCCTCGGCGATCAGCCCGACGCCATAGTTGAGATTGAGCGTGTAGGTGTTGGAAACGGCGTTGCCGGAGCGGTCGATGATCGAATAGTGCGTGGTGTTTGGGCCATCGAACGGCTGCGGGTCGAGCGCGCGGATCTTGTCCGACGGCGTCGCGCGTTGGCGATCGATGCGCGCGCGCAGCGCCGCGGCATAGCGCTTCGACGTGAGGCCTGCGAGCGGCACCTTCACGAAGTCCGGATCGCCAAGGAGCTTCGCCCGGTCCGCATAGGCGTAGCGCATGGTTTCGACCATCAGATGCACCGACGCCGGATCGTCGCGCTTGAGGTTGAAGCCCTCCAGAACGTTGAGCATCTCGATCAGCAGCACGCCGCCGGATGACGGCGGCGGCATCGAGAGGATGGTCAGCCCCCGATAGGTGCCGCGCAGCACCGGCCGTTCGACTGCGGCGTAGTTCTTGAGATCTTCGGGGGTCATCAGCCCGCCGGCCTCGCGCACCGCCGCCGAGATCCGGTCGGCGATCGGGCCCTCGTAAAACGCGCGCGGGCCGTTCTTGGCGATCGCCTCGAGCGTGTTGGCGAGATCGGCCTGAACCAGCAGCGTGCCGCGGTCGATCAGCGAGCCGTCGGGCTTCAGAAACAGCTTGGCGGTCGAGGGAAAGCGCCGCATGCGTTCGACCGCCGAACGGCCGGTGTCCTCGAACTCGTCGCCGGTGCGGAAGCCCTTGCGGGCCAGCTCGATCGCCGGCTCGATCAATTGCGCCAGCGTGAATTTCCCCGAGCCGTATTTCTCGTGCGCGAGCGCCAACCCCGCGACCGTTCCCGGTACGCCGATGCCGAGCCCCTGGTCGCGCGACTTCGCCGGATCGGCCTTGCCCTGGGCGTCGAGGAACACCTCGCGCGTGGTCGCCGACGGCGCCCGCTCGCGATAGTCGATGGCGATGTTCTGCGCGGGCTTCTGCCTGCTGCCCGCGAGATGGATCACCATGAACCCGCCGCCGCCGATGTTGCCGGCGCGCGGATAGGTCACCGCCATCGCAAAGCCGACCGCGACCGCGGCGTCGACCGCATTGCCGCCACGTTTGAGGATCGCTGCGCCGATGCGGCTCGCACGCGCCTCCTGCGTCACCACCATGCCGTGGCGGGCGGTGACCGGCTCGACCGGCGGGAATTGCGGGGACCGCGCGAGCGCGGGAACGATCCCGGATGTGGTCAGCAACAGGAGCGCGGCAAGCGCGCGGCGCGATATTCCAAGCATGATGCGAGCCTACCCGAAGCCGGGCAGCGGTGGTACCGTTTGAGCCGATCACAAAGAATTTTGGGAGGACGCTTATGCTGATGCGGCGCGCGGTGCTGGCCGGGCTTGCAGGATTGGCAATGCTGGCCTGCGGCAATGCCCGGGTTGAGGCTCAGAGCTTCACCAAGCAGGTTCACATCATCGTCCCCTACGGGCCGGGCGGCACGTCCGACATTCTGGCACGGCTGATCGGGCCGAAGCTTTCCGAAGCGATCGGCCAGCCGGTGATCGTCGAGAACAAGCCGAGCGCATCGGGCAACATCGGCGCGGACCACGTCGCCAAGCAGGCCGGCGACGGCCACACGCTGCTGATCACCGACGTCGGCACGCTCGCCACGCAGCCGAGCCTGGTGAAACGGCTCGCCTTCGACGTGCAGAAGGATCTCGTTCCGGTCGGCATGGTGATGTTCTCGCCGTATCTGTTCGCGGTGCATCCGTCGGTGCCGGTGAGCACGTTCGCCGAGATCGTCGCCTACGACAAAGCCAATCCCGGCAAGCTCAACGTCGGCAACAGCGGCGTCGGCTCGATTCAGCATCTGCTCGCGATCGTCATCGCCAAGAAATACGGGTTGAAATGGGGCATGGTGCCGTATCGCGGCGGTGCTCCGGCGGTGCGTGCGGTGGTGTCGAACGAGAGCAATGTGATCTTCAACGGCGCGCTCGCGACCATGCCGTTCGTCACCCAGGGCCAGCTCAGGGGCATCGCCGTGTCCGGCGACAAGCGCCTGCCCGGCGTGCCGAACCTGCCGAACTTCAAGGAGCTCGACATGCCGATCGTCGAGGTCGGCTCGTGGCAGGGCTTCCTCACCAGCAAGGGCACGCCTCCGGCGATGGCGGCGCGGCTCAACGACGAGCTCAAGAAGGTCCTCGCCATGCCGGACATCGCCAAGAAGATCACCGAGCTCGGCGGCGACGTGCGGACCAGCACGAACCCGGCGGAATTCGGCGGTTGGATCGCCAAGGCCATCGACCAATGGGGCGCGGTGGTGAAGGCCGAGGGAATTCAGGTCGACGGCTGAACGCAAGCAACACGGCAGGGCCTCCCCTCTCCCCTTGTGGGAGAGGGTGGCTCGGCCGAAGGCCGAGCCGGGTGAGGGGTCTGTGGCAGCAGTTCGGCAGAGATCGGTACCGAGGCGTATTCGTGAGTATGCACGAGCGATGCGCCGGGATTCGACCGATGCAGAAGCCGCGATGTGGCGATTACTGCGCGACCGCAGGTTCCAGGCGGTGAAATTCCGCCGTCAGGTTCCGTTCCAGAACTTCATCCTGGACTTTGTGTGCTTCGAGCAACGGCTCGTCGTCGAGATCGACGGGAGCCAGCACGCAGACTCCAAAAGCGACGAAAGACGCGACGCTATACTGGCCCGTGAGGGATTCCGCGTTGCGCGGTACTGGAACAACGACGTGCTGCGGAAGCGTGGCGCGGTGATGGAAGACTTACTGGCGAAGCTCGCGCTCAACGACCCCTCACCCGGCGCGCTTCGCGCGCCACCCTCTCCCACAAGGGGAGAGGGTAACGGAGTTCGTGGCCCGGGGCGCGAACAACAATGACCCTCCGCCTCAACGTCCCCGATCTCGCCTTCGGCGTGTTTCTCGTCGCTCTCGGCGCGCTGGCCTATGCGCTCGCCGGCGAGCTGACCGTCGGCACCGCGGCATCGATGGGCCCGGGCTACGTCCCGCGCGGGCTCGCGCTGGTCGTCATGGTCTATGGCCTCGTGCTCGGCCTGCGCGCCGCGTTCACCGGCCACGTGCCGTTTCCCCCGGTGGCGTGGCGGCCGCTGATCCTGATCGCGGCGTCGGTGATGCTGTTCGGCGTCCTGCTGCCGGCGATGGGCCTTGCCGTCACCAGCGTCGTGGTCGTGGTCGCCGCGGGCTTTGCCGCCTATGACGTTCGGCTCAGAGAGAACGCGATCCTGGCGCTGGCGCTTGCGATCTTCGCGGTGCTGCTGTTCGTCACCGCCCTCGGGCTGCCGATCCCGGTCTGGCCGCGATGGATCTGATCGCCAATCTCGCCACCGGTTTCTCGGTCGCGCTGACGCCGGCCAACCTCGGCTTCTGCCTCCTCGGTGCATTGATCGGTACGCTGGTCGGCGTGCTGCCCGGCATTGCGCCGATCACGACCATCGCGATCCTGCTGCCGTTCACCTTCTCGCTGCCGCCGGCTTCGTCGCTGATCATGCTCGCCGGCATCTTTTACGGCGCGCAGTACGGCGGCTCGACCACCGCCATTCTCGTCAACGTCCCGGGCGAATCCTCGGCCATCGTCACCTGCCTCGACGGCCACCAGATGGCGAAGAAAGGCCGTGCCGGGCCTGCGCTCGCCATCGCCGCCATCGCCTCGTTCGTCGCCGGCACCATCGCCACCATCGTGATCGCGACCGCGAGCGCGCCGATGGCGTGGCTCGCGCTGCAGTTCAACGCCGCGGAGTATTTCAGCCTGATGGTGCTGGGGCTGACCGGCGCGGTGGTGCTGGCGCACGGCGCGCCGGAAAAGGCCGTGGCGATGGTGCTGGTCGGTTTGCTGCTCGGTCTCGTCGGCATCGACGTCAACACCGGCTCGCCGCGCATGACCATGGGCCTCGCCGACCTCGGCGACGGCATCGGCTTCGTGCCGATTGCGATCGGCATGTTCGGCATTGCCGAATTGGCCGTCACGCTCGGCCGGCCGCAGGACCGGAGCCTTCTGGCCTTCAAGCTCAGCAATCTCTGGCCGACCGCGGCCGAATTGCGCCAGTGCGTGCCGGCCATGCTGCGCGGCACCGCGCTCGGCTCGGTGCTCGGCGTGCTGCCGGGCGGGGGCGCGGCGCTGTCGTCGTTTGCCGCCTATGCGCTGGAAAAGAAAAGCTCGCGCACGCCCGAGCGCTTCGGCCACGGCGCCATCGAAGGCGTCGCCGCGCCCGAGGCCGCCAACAATGCCGGGGCGCAGACGAGCTTCATCCCGCTGCTGACGCTCGGCATTCCCGGCAACGCCATGATGGCGCTGATGGTCGGCGCGATGATGATCCAGGGCGTGCAGCCCGGCCCGCAGGTGATGACCGCGCAGCCGCAGCTGTTCTGGGGCGTCATCGCCTCGATGTGGCTCGGCAACCTGATGCTGATCGTGCTCAACCTGCCGATGATCGGGCTCTGGGTGTCGCTGCTGCGCGTGCCCTACCGGGTGATGTTCCCGGCCATCGTGCTGTTCTGCTGCATCGGCACCTATTCGGTCGGCAACACCGTGTTCGACATTTGGGTGATGCTGCTGTTCGGGCTCCTTGGCGTCTTCTTCTACAAGACCGGCGCCGAGCCCGCGCCGTTCATCCTCGGCTTCATCCTCGGCCCGCTGATGGAAGAGAATTTCCGCCGCGCGATGTACCTCTCGCGCGGCAACCCGATGACGTTCGTCGAGCGCCCGATCAGCGCGCTGCTGCTGCTGATGTCGGTCGCGCTGCTCGTCATCCTCGTGCTTCCCGCGGTGAAGCGGAAGCGCGAGGAGGTGTTTCGCGAAGAGTAGCGCTGTCGTCGAGGTTCGTAGGGTGGGTTAGCGCCGAAGGCGCGTAACCCACCATCGAGTGCGCCGCGAGTCCGGTTGGTGGGTTACGGCGCTACGCGCCTAACCCACCCTACACCGCAACCGATCACGACCCGCCCGCCTCGTCGAAAAAGCCCTGCACCGCCTTGAACAGCTCCAAGCGGTTCTTCTCCATCATGATGGTATGCGTGCCTTCGGCCAGCATCACGAAGCGCTTGCCCGGCGCGTTGACCAAGAGCGGAAACAGCGTTTGCGCCATGTAGGGCGGCGTGTCGCGGTCCCACTCGCCGAGCACCAGCAGCGTCGGCACCGTGACCTTCGCCGGGTCGTAATACGGCTTGCCGGCGCCGAAGAATTCGAGGCCGTCCTGCACCACGCCGTTCGGCGCGCGCAGCACCGGCGGGTTCTGCTTCGCGCCCTCCGGGTCGCTGGCGAAGGTCGCGTCGGCCCAGGCGTCGAACCAGCCGGCCGGAATGAGCGCGGCCTTCTTGTCCTCCGGCACGCCGGTCAGCCAGCGTCCGAGCGCCTGGTCGCGCCGCACGGTGCGGTAGGCCGGGGTCGGACCGGGGCCGGTCTGCACCAGCGATGCGGTCTGCCGGATCCAGACCGGCGCATAAAGCGCGAGCCGCTCGACCTTGCCCGGGTTCTGCGTGGTGTAGGTCGCCATCAGCGTCGTGCCCCACGACCAGCCGAGCAGATTGAGGCGCAGAATGTTGCGGCGCGCGAGGATGAAGTCGACCACCGTGCCGATGTCTTTGACGGCGGTTTCGCCGCGCACGATCGGCGGATTGCTCTTCGGGTCCTCGGCCATCTCCTTCGGGCGGGTGGATTTGCCGTAGCCGCGGACGTCGAGCAGGTAGACGTCGTAGCCGCGCGCGGCGATGTAATCCATCCACGACTGGCCGTCGAGCTTGAGATCGAACGCCGCGTGCGCCGGATAGGTCGCGCCGTGCACGAACAGCACGGTGCGCTCGGGCCGGAACGAGGTCATGGCCGCCGGGCGCTTGTTGCGGACGAAAATCTCGATCCCCGGATCCGGGGATTTCACCATCATCTCTTCGGTGACGAGCGCTTGCGACTGCGCGCGCGCATCGCCGGTGACAAGCGCTCCTGCAGCCGCGAACGCGACGCACAGCGCGGCAACCATCGACTTGAAGGTCATGGCGTTCTCCCCAGTGATGTTTTGTCGTTGGGGCTACTCTAGCTCAGGCCGTCTCGTCGAGGAACGCTTCTTCGAGAAAGGTTTGCACGGTGCGAAACAGCATCATGCGGTTCTTCTCCAGCATCATGTGATGCGTGGCCTCCGGCAGCATGACCAGCCGCTTGCCGGGCGAGTTCACCATCAGCGGGAAGATCGCCTGTGCCATAGAGGGCGGCGTGTCCTTGTCCCACTCGCCGATCGCGATCAGCGTCGGCGCGGTGATTTTCGCCGGGTCGTACATGATCTTGCCGGAGGTCCAGAACTCCGACGTGTCCTGCACCGTGCCGTTCGGCGCCCGCACCACCGGAGGATTCTGCTTCGCGCCCACCGGATCGGTGGCCCAGGTGGCGTCGGCCCACTGGTCGAACCAGCCCGGCGGGATCAGCGCCGTCTGCTTGTGCTCCGGCACGCCGTTCAGCCAGCGCGCTTTGGCCTGCTCGCGGGTCACGGTGCGATAGGCGCCGAGCGGGCCGGGGCCCTGCGCGAGCGGAGATGGCGTGGTGCGGAGGTAACCCGGTGCATAGAGCACGAGGCGGACGACCTTGTCCGGGGTCTGGATCGCGGTGGTCGCCATCAGCGTACAGCCCCACGACCAGCCGATGAGATTGAGCCGGGAAATGTTGCGCCGCTTGAGGATCATGTTGAGGACGGCGGTGATGTCTTTTACCGCCTCGGGCGTACGCGCCACCGGCGGGTTGTTCTGCGGCGGCTCGCTCATGGCCGCAGGCCGCGTCGAGCGGCCATAGCCGCGCACATCGAGGCAATAGACGTCGTGGCCGTGCGCGGCGACGAAATCCATCCACGACCGGCCGCCGAGCGGGATGTCGAAGCCGGTGTGCGCCGGGTAGGTCGAGCCGTGCACGAACAGCACGGTCTTCTCCGGCGTGAACGCTTTCAGATCGGCGGGACGTTTGTTGCGAACGTAGATTTCGATGCCCGGCTCGGAGGGCACCATCATCTCTTCGGTGACGATCTGCGCGCTCATGCGACGCGGCAGTCCTTGAGAATCTCCGGCTTGAACGCCAGTCCGTGTCCCGGCCGCTCCGGTGCGGTGATGGTGCCGTTGACGACCTTGACCGGCTCGACCCAGAGATCCTCCGACAGCCCCATGTCCTCGATCCATGCGCCGTTCAGGATCGACGCCAATAGCTGCACGTTCAGCTCGGGGAACAGGTGCGGCGCCATCTGCAGGCCCCAGGTGTCGGCCAGGATCGAGATCTTGCGCAGGTCGGTGTAGCCGCCGCGCATCGGATCGGGCTGCAGGATCGGGCAGACCGGGTTCTCGAAGAACGGCCGCAGATCGTAGCGGGTGAAATGCGTCTCGCCGCCGACGATGCGGATCGGCAGCGCCTGCGCCACCCGCATGTACCCCTTGAAGTCGTCGGCCGGCACCGGCTCCTCGAGCCAGTAGATGTCGTAGTCGACGATCTTGCGGCCCTGATTGATCGCCACGTCCGCGGTCCAGCCCTGGTTGATGTCGATCATGATGGCGATGTCGGGCCCGAGCGCCTCGCGCATGCGCTTCACGTTGTCGACGTCGCGGCGCAGATCGTCGGTGTGCGCCATCTGCATCTTGATCGCTTGGTAGCCCTGCTGCTTGTAGTGCAGCGCCTTGGCGATCATGCCGTCGCCGCCGGAGCCGCGGAAGCAGCCCGACCCATAGACCGGGAGCTGCGCGCGCACGTGGCCCCACAGCCGGTGCAGCGGCATGTTGGCGCGTTTGCCGATCGCGTCCCACAGCGCGATGTCGAGCGCCGACATTGCCATGGTGACGATGCCGCCGCGGTTGTAGGTCACGGTGCGCTTCCAGAGATCGGCCCAGATGCCTTCGACCGCGGTCGCGTCCTTGCCGATCACATGCGGCAGCAGCGTCTCTTCGAGCGCCGCGACGACGGTCTTCAATCCCGGCCGGAACGAGAACAGATAACCCATGCCGACGATGCCGCCCTTGGTCTCGACCTCGAGCACCAGCAGGTTGCGCGCGTCACCGAACGCGTGGCCCTTGAGCCACGGCGTCTCCGGCCACGGCACGCGCAGCATGGTGGTGCGGACGGCCTTGATGGTCATGTCGGTCATGGTCACGGTCCCGGCTAGATATCGTTGAGGATCAGTTCGACGCATTCGTCATAGTGCGGCGGGCGGGCCAGCGACCCGCCCGAAACAAAGCTTTGTCCCAAGCGCGCGAAACCTTGTGGGATCATCCGTGTTTCGCGCGACCAGAGGCCTGCGTCGCGATACCGACGCAGCGAGTGCGCCAGAAGCTCTTTCGGTACGTCGGGAAAGAACGTCGTGACGCCGGCGGCCAGGTCTTCGGCCGGGCGGCTATAGACCCATTGGAGCATCTTGGCGGTCGCGCGCGTCATCGCCGCGAACTCCTCGCGGTATTTTTCGCACGCGTCGCGGGTTGCGATGAACGCCGTGTAGGAGGTTGGTCCGCGCGAGCTGGCCGCGTAGAGAACCTCGCCTGCGCCGTCCTGCTCGGCCATCGACGCGAACGGCTCGAACGCCTGCATCACCTCGAGGTCGCCGGCCTGCAGCGCGTGATAGTTGCGTGTCATCGCTCGGTCGGAAAACCGCGGAAGCTTGTCCGGGTCGATCCCAGCGTCGCGCAGGTCCTGTTGCAGGCACATCCACGGCGTCGGCACCTCCGAGACCGAGGCGAATTTCATCTGCGCCAGGTCGGTCAGACGGAACGGTCTGCCGCTGCTTCGGCCGATCAGAAAGAACGGGTCGTGCGACACCACCTCGCAGAAACTGATCAGCGGCGAATGCCGGTCCTGATCGTGCGCCTTCATCACCCGCATCGGTCCGCCCCAGGTGAGATCGATGCCGCCATCGAGGAGCTTCGGGACGGCGTCGCCCGGCGCGTCCGATGTCAGAAGCTCCACCTGCACGCCCTCGCGCCCGTAAAAGCCGAGCGCATAGGTCGCGTAGTAGGGCGCATAGAACACCGCGCGGAAGTTCTCCATGAGCCGGATCGGCATGTACGGCACCTTGTCGCGGAGCTGGATGGGCGTTGGCCGGATGGCGGGACAGGCTTAAGCTTGCGGACGCCGGAAGTGTACGACGAGGATTTGCAGCATGAGAACCCTGTTCGGCCTCTGGTGTCTCCTGATTGCCGCGCTTGTTCCGGCCCAGGCCCAGGAGAGAGCTCAGGACAGGGCTCAGGACAGCTACCCCAGCAAGGCCATCACCCTGGTGGTGCCCGTCCCACCCGGCGGCGCGGCTGATTTCATCGCCCGGCTCATCGGCCAGAAGCTGTCGGAGGCGGTCGGCCAGCCGGTGGTCATCAGCAACCGCGGTGGAGCGGGCGGCACGATTGCCTCCGACAACGTCGCGAAGTCGGCACCCGACGGCGCCACGCTGATGCTCAACTCCATCACCACCCACGGCATCGGCCCGCACCTATACGCGAGCCTGCCGTACGACTCGGTGCGGGATTTCACGCCGGTCATTCTGGTGGCCAGGCTGCCGCTGATCATGACGATCAACACCGGCCATGCGATGAAATCGGTTGCCGACGTCGTCGCCTACGCCAAGGCCAATCCGGGCAAGCTGTCGTTCGCGTCGTCCGGCAACGGCGGCGCGCCGCATCTTTCCGGCGAGCTGTTCCAGACCGTCGCCGGCATCAAGATGCTGCATGTGCCGTACCGCGGCAGCGGGCCGGCCGTGGTCGATGTGGGCGCCGGCCGTGTCGACATCATGTTCGATGCCGTGCCGTCGCTGCTCGCCCTGATCCAGGCCGGCAAGCTTCGCCCGCTCGCCGCGGCCAGCGCCGAGCGCAATCCGATCGTTCCCGATGCGCCGACCTTCGGCGAGCTGGGCATCAAGGGCATGGAGATCTCGCTGTGGTACGGCATCGCCGGTCCCGCGGGTTTGCCGCCGTCGATCGTGCAGCGGCTCAACACCGAGCTGGCCGCGATCCTCAAGACCGCGGAGGTCCGCGACGCCTTTGCCAAGCAAGGCGCTGCCGCCTCAGGCGGCTCGCCGCAGGACTACGCCGCCTTCATGCGCGAGGAATCATCGCGCTGGGGCGAGGTGGTCCGCCGCAACAATATCAAGATAGAGTGAGTGCGGCGTTCAGAGCGCATCGCTTAGGTTGAATCGTCAGCGACACGGGCGGTCTCATCCCTCCCCGCGAGGGGAGGGTCCGCGCGAAGCGCGGGGGTGGGGAGAACTCTCCGCTTCTCGCTGGCCTCTCCCCACCCGGCCGCTCGCTCACGCTCGCGTCCACCCTCCCCTCGCGGGGAGGGATGGCACCGCCGATGCCGCAAGTGTTTCCAGCCAGCAATAGCAATCGCCTTCACCGCGCCTGCGCGTGATAGACCGAATTCGGCCGCATGTCGGTCGCCGTCGCGACGCGGTTGCTCATGTTGTAGAAGCCCGCCACGGCGGCGATGTCCCAGATGTCGCGCTCGGCAAAGCCCGCCTTGCGCAGCGCGTCACGGTCTTCCTCTTCGACCGCCCACGGCTCGGCGGTGAGCTTCACCGCGAAATCGAGCATGGCGCGATGGCGCTTCGACAGCCGCGCCGCGCGGTAGTTCATCACCAGCAGCTCGCCCAGTGCCGGATCGCCCGACAGCGCGCGCACCGCGGCGCCATGGGCGACGAGGCAGTAGTAGCACTTGTTGTGCGACGACACCGCGACCGCGATCATCTCGCGCTCGAGCTTGGACAGCCCCGACGGCGCCAGCATCAGGTCGTTGTACATCGCCACGAACGGCTCGAGCTTGGCGTTGTCGAAGGCGTAGGCCTGCAGCACGTTGGGCACGAAGCCCAGCTTCTCCTGGCATTTGTCGAAATAGCCTTCCATCGCCGGCGCAAGTTTGCCGCGCTGCAGCGAGAGCGCGGTGATGTCGGTGTCGTCCCGCGCGGTCTGCCGTGGAATTTCCACTGCTGCCTGGGACCGATCCGCCTTGATATTGCTCGCTTTCCTGCGTTTCGTCGGCACGTGACTCTCCCGTTTCGATCAATCGGAAGCCTACAACCCTTCCGTCGCCGAGCGAAACCACTACAGTCGGGCTACCGCAATCGGTTTGGGCGATCCGATTGAATTCCGCGGAATGAATTTCGGATGACTCAGCACGCCACAGCCGATCGTTCCTCTCCCGAGGATCGCAGCGCCCGCGCCCGGATCGGCGCGGCAGGAAAGCTCCTGCGCGACAGCAAGGGTGCCGTACCGGACGGTTTCGTCGCGCTGATGTTTGCGCGAACGGCCCCCGAAGATCTGGTGCGCTACGACGCGGCCGAGATCGCGGTGCTCACCCGCGAGGCCTGGACGTTCTTTGCCACGCGCAAGCCGGGGGTGCCGAAGATCCGTTTCGAATCGCCGGATGCGGCGTGGGGCGATCGTCTCAAAACCGTCTCGGTCATCGAGATCGTCAACGACGACATGCCGTTTCTGGTCGACTCGGTGATGGACGAGCTGACCGAGCGCGGGCTCGATGTCCGCCTGGTCGCGCACCCGATCATCGCCGCCGACCGCGACAACAGCGGCAAGCTCAGGTCCGAGCCGCACGATGCGAACCGCGGCAACGGCGGCCTGCGCGAAAGCTACATCCATATTCATGTCGAGCGCGTGGCCGACGACGCGCGCCGCGCCGAGATCGTGCAGTCGCTGGAGCAGGTGCTGGCGCAGGTGCGCGTTGCCGTGCAGGACTGGCGGCCGATGGTCGCGCGCGTCGCGAGCGTCATCAAGGAGCTGAAAAGCAATCCGCCGCCGGTGCCGGTGGACGATATCGCCGAGGCGATCCAGTTCCTCGAATGGCTGGCCGACGACAATTTCACGCTGCTTGCGGTCAGCGACTACGCCTTCACCGGCAAGAACCGGGAGCTTTCGCCGGTCAAGGACACGGCGCTCGGGCTGCTTCGCGCCGACAACGTGCCGGTGTTCACCCGCGGCGGCAAGGCGGTGACGGTGACACCGGAGCTTCGCGCGTTTTTCGATGAGCCGAAGACGCTCATCGTCATGAAGGCGAACGTCAAGTCGCGCGTGCACCGGCGTGTCTATCTCGACTATGTGGGCGTCAAGCGCTTCGACAGTGACGGCAATGCCGTCGGCGAGTTTCGCATTCTCGGCCTGTTCACCTCGACCGCCTATACGCGCTCGGTGCGCTCGATTCCCTACCTGCGGCGCAAGGTCGACTCCACCCTGCGGCGCGCGGGCTTCGATCCGAACACCCATTCCGGCAAGGCGCTGGTCAACGTGCTGGAGGGCTATCCGCGCGACGAGCTGTTCCAGATCGACGTGGATACGCTCTACGAATTCACCCAGACGATCCTGCAGCTCGAAGAGCGGCCGCGCGTGCGCGTGCTGGCCCGGCGCGACCGGTTCGACCGTTTCGTCTCGGTGCTGATCTACGTGCCGCGCGAGCGCTTCGACTCGCGCGTGCGGGCGCGAATCGGCGCCTATCTCGCCGAGGCCTTCAGGGGCCATGTCAGCGCGTTCTATCCGACGTTTCCGGAAGGCGGTATCACCCGGGTCCACTTCATCATCGGCCGCAGCGGGGGCGAGACGCCCGACCTCGATCGGGCCACGCTGGAGCAGGCGGTCGGCGCGATCGTCCGCACCTGGAGCGATGCGCTCGGCGCGGCGCTCGCTGAAACGCAGGAGCCGGGGCGGGCGCGGGCGTTGTTCGATCGTTACGGCCATGCGTTCTCCGAAGGTTATCGCGAGGCCTATTCGCCCGACGACGCGATCGAGGACATCCACGTCATCGAAGGTCTTTCGACGGATCGTCCGCTCGGTGTCGAATTCTATCCGCGCAGCGAGGACGCCAAACCCTGTGTCGGCCTGAAGGTGTGGAGCTACGACAAGCCGATCCCGCTGTCCGAGCGTGTGCCGGTGCTGGAAAACATGGGCTTCAAGGTCGTCGACGAGCGCACCTTCGAGGTCGGCGGTGAGCCGGAAGCGTGGCTGCATGACATGGCGTTGGAACGCGCCGATGGTCAGCCCGCGGATCTCGGACCGATCAAGGCGGCGCTGGAGTCCTGCTTCATCGTTGTGATGCGGGGGGTCGCCGAGAACGACGGCTACAACGCGCTGGTGATGGCCGCCGGCATGCAGTGGCGCGACGTGGCGCTGGTGCGGACGATCTCGCGGTTCCTGCGGCAGATCCGTGTGCCCTATTCGCAGGACTACATGTGGGCGACGCTGCGCAAGCACGCCGGCCTCGCGGCGAAGATCGTCGAGCTGTTCCACGCGCGGTTCGATCCGCGAATTCCGTCGCGCGATGCGCCGCAGGCGCGGATCGCGGCGGAGATCGAGGAGGGGCTCAACGCCGTCGCGGTGCTTGACGAGGACCGCATCATCCGCCATTTCGTCAACGCGGTGCAGGCGGCGATCCGCACCAATTATTACCAGCTCGGCCGTGACGGCCGGCCGAAGCACGAGATCGCGGTCAAGTTCTCGAGCCGCAAGCTCGACGGCGTGCCGCGGCCCGCGCCGCTCTACGAGATTTTTGTCTATTCGCCGCGTGTCGAAGGTGTGCATCTGCGCTTCGGCAAGGTGGCGCGCGGCGGCATCCGCTGGTCCGACCGGCCGCAGGATTTCCGCACCGAGGTGCTGGGCCTGGTCAAGGCGCAGCAGGTCAAGAACGCGGTGATCGTGCCGGTCGGCTCGAAGGGCGGCTACGTGCCGAAGCATCTGCCGGTCGGCGGACCGCGCGAGGCGATCCAGGCCGAGGGCACGGCCGCCTACAGGATCTTCGTCTCGACGCTGCTCGACATCACCGACAATCTCGATCTCAAGGCCGTGCTGCCGCCGGACAGCGTGGTGCGGCACGACGACGACGATCCTTATCTCGTGGTCGCCGCCGACAAGGGCACCGCGACCTTCTCCGACATCGCCAACGGCATTTCCGAGGAGCACAAGTTCTGGCTCGGCGACGCCTTCGCGTCGGGCGGGTCGGCCGGCTACGACCACAAGGGCATGGGCATCACCGCGCGCGGCGCGTGGGAGTCGGTGAAGCGGCATTTCCGCGAGATGGACATCGACATCTCCAAGACGCCGTTCACGGCGGTGGGCGTCGGCGACATGTCCGGCGACGTGTTCGGCAACGGCATGCTGCGCGAGAAGACGACCAGGCTCGTCGCCGCGTTCGATCATCGTGACATCTTCATCGATCCGGACCCGGACCCGGAAAAAAGCCTTGCCGAGCGCAAGCGGCTGTTCGATCTGCCGCGCTCGAGCTGGCAGGACTACGACAAGAAGCTCGTCTCCAAGGGCGGCGGTGTGTTCCCGCGCTCGCTCAAGGAGCTCGCGCTGTCGAAGGAGGCGCGCAACGCCCTTGGCTTCGACAAGGCCAAGGCGACGCCGCAGGAGGTGATGAGCGCGATCCTCAAGGCGCCGGTGGATCTCCTGTTCTTCGGCGGCATCGGCACCTACATCCGCGCCTCGGCCGAGACCGACGAGGCGGTGGGCGACCGCGCCAACGACGCGATCCGCATCACCGGCGCGCAGGTGCGCGCCAAGGTGATCGGCGAGGGCGCCAATCTCGGCATGACCCAGCGCGGCCGGATCGGCGCCGCGCTCGCCGGCGTGCGCCTCAACACCGACGCGATCGACAATTCGGCCGGCGTCAACACCTCGGACGTCGAGGTCAACATCAAGATCGCACTGAGCATTCCGGTGCGCGACGGGCGGCTGACGATCGAGGCGCGCAACGCTCTGCTGCATAAGATGACCGACGAGGTCGCGAGCCTCGTGCTGCGCAACAACTACCTGCAGACGCTGGCGCTGTCGCTCGCCGAGCGGCGCGGCATGGAGGATTTCGGCTTCCAGCAGCGGCTGATGCAGAC
>JAIESI010000063.1 GCA_019746135.1 Xanthobacteraceae bacterium | reverse complement strand
AACAAACAACACACTGCAAATCCTCAAAAACCCCGTCAATCCGTGGCCTTCTTGCCTTTCGAGACAGAAACTAGCTAATCCTGCTTCTGGCTGCTGCCGCCCGGTGGCCGGAACAGGTAGAACAAGAACCACACCGGCAGGATCACCATCGCGCCGACCAGGAAATTGGGTCCGGCCCAGGCGAGCCCCCGCCGCGCCAGGTCCTCGATCCGCTCATAGGACAGGCCGAATTCCTTGATCAGCTTTTCCGGCGTGATGCCGAAATGCGTGAGAATGGTGCCGACGATCAGCGAGGCCACGGCGACCTTGACCAGCGTGCGGATCAGGGGATGAAACATCCAGGCCTCATCGCCGGCAGCCCTCCGGCGAGGTGATTCGTCGCGGCAATCATAGTCGAAACGGCGTGATTTCGCCCGTTGGGGCGTCCCGGCCGTCCTGCAATGGACTGGATGGATCTAGAGCATGATCCCGAAAAGTGTGAAGCGGTTTTCGGAAAAGATCATGCTCAAACAAGAAGCTAAAGCGGGATGACGATTCGAAGAATCGTCATCCCGCTTTAGCGTTGCTCGGTCGGCTGCGCCGCCCCGCCCGGCGGGGTCACCGGCGCGCCCGTCAGCCGCTCGATGGCGTTGCGGACGGTGTCGCGGGTGTTGCGGTTGCGCACCGCGTTCAACAGCGGGCTCGCCGCCGGCGAGCGCGACATCAGCGCCTGGGTGTCCGGCAGCATCATCGGATCGTCCCACGGTCCCTGCACCATGAACGGCAGCTCGAACGCCGGCGGCGCGTCGGCCGCACTGGACGAGGCCAGCGCCGCGACGCCGCGCAGGTCGAACTCGCGGGCCGGGATCGACGCCGTGCCGGCCAGGCCGAGCCGGACCTTGGAGCCTTCGAGATGCACGGTGTCGATGGTCGCGACGCCGTCCGCCATCTTGATGTCCACCGTGAGCTTCTCGTAGGGCGTGCGGCCGTTGCGGAAGTCGCCGGCGCCCGACAGCGGCCGCCGCTCCAGGCGCCGCAGCAGCTGCTCGACATTGAGGCCGACCATCGCGCCCTGGCGGCCGGCGAGCTTGGCCGAGCCGTTCACCGTGCGGGTCATCGCCAGCACGCTGTTGCCCGACGCGTCGAGCGCCAGCTCGATGTCGCCGCGGCCTTCGAGCCGCCGGAACTGGAACACGTCGTTGAGGCACTTCTCGAGATCGACGTCGATCAGCTGCAACTGCGATTTGAAGTCGGCGCCTGAGTCCGACGGCGCGAGCGCGAGCGTGCCCTTCAGCACGCCATTGAACGCCTGCGACTCGCCGATGGTGACGTTGAGCTTGCCGCCGCGGAGGTTCGCTGCGACCGCGGTGCGGCCGAGCTTGGCGCGGGCGACGGTGATGCGCGCCGCCGACAGCCGCAGGTCGAGGTCGATGCCGCTGAGATTTTCGATCGACAGCAGCCCCTCGTTCCAGTCGCGCTCGTTGGCGGTGAGCAGGCGGACGGTGGAGATGTAGGGCGTGAGGTTGAGATCGTCGGCGGCCAGCGTACCCTGCACGCTGCGGCGTCCGTCGGTCGAGAAGGTCAGCACGCCCTCGGCGACGTTGCCGTCGAGCTCGACATTGACGGTGCTGAGCGCGATGGCGCCGCTCGTGACGCTGGTCCTGGCCTTGAGGGCGAAGCGCCCGAAGCCGCCGCCGGTGATCGGCTGATAGCCCACCCAGCGCAGCGTGTCGCGCAGCGCCGCGGAGTCGGCGGCCAGCGTGCCCTCGACCTTCAGCGTCGGCGCCGTGCTGACATTGCCCTCGAACGCGAGCTTGACGGCCGCAGCGGTCAGGCGGACCTTCAACCCGGAACGCTCGCCGACCAGCGCGGCGGCGAAATCGGTCAGCGAAACCGTGGTGTCGACGCCCTGGCCGTGCCACTCGAAGCTGCCGGTGGCGGCGAAGCTCTTGGAGATCGACGGCCAGGCCAGCGCCAGCTGGACCTTGGTGAAGGTCTCGGCGAGGCCCCGGGCCGGGTCGCTCACGTCGACGGTGCCGTCGTCGATGCGGATTTCGGAGAACGAGGTGGCATCGGCCGACCGGTTGGCCTTGGGGCCGAGCGCGCGCGCCAGCGCGTCGACCGTCGCCGACCAGTTCGAGCGACCGCCCCTGTCGTAGGTGACCTTGATGCGCGGCCGCACCAGCGCGATGTCGGCGATCTCGATCCGTCCGGTCAGCAGCGGAAAGAAACGCAGGCGCGCATTGAGCTGATCGGCCGCGAGGACGGGATTGGCATCCTCACCGAGCGAGACATTGTTGAGCGTGATCGATCCGGTCGGGAACAGCGAGACGTCCACGTCGCCGCGCAACACGATGTCGAGACCGGTGGCGTTGCGGATCTCCGACATCACCGCCGCGCGCACGCTGTCGCGCGGCATGAACAGCGCGATCGTGCCCATCGCGGCGACGAACGCCACGACCACGGCGACAATGGCGAGCGCGAGGCGTTTGAACCCGGTGGCCGCGGTCACGAATCGTCCCAGTCAATAAATGCTTGAAGCCGTGGCACTATAGCGGGCGGCTTGGACGGGGCAACTTGGTCGTGATCTGTGACGCTTTCGTGGCCGGTCCTCCCTGCGGCCGTGTGATTTGGCCGCAGGGATGCAAAGGCGCAACAGACCGGCTGCGAACCGCTATTTTAGCTGTTCTTCAGCGCCACGCGGTAGTTCGCCTCGGTCTTCGACTTGATCTCGTCGAGGCTCACGTCCGGGGCGAGCTCGATCAGCGTCATTCCGCCGCCCCCCTTGCGGTCGACGGTGAACACGCCGAGGTCGGTGATGATCATGTCGACCACGCCCGCGCCGGTCAGCGGCAGGGTGCACTTGTGCAGCAGCTTCGGATCGACGCTGCCGTCCTTGGCCTTGGCCGAGTGCTCCATGATCACCACGACCTTCTTGACGCCGGCGACGAGGTCCATGGCACCGCCCATGCCCTTCACCATCTTGCCGGGGATCATCCAGTTGGCGAGGTCGCCGTTCTCGGCCACCTGCATGGCGCCGAGCAGCGCGAGGTCGATGTGGCCGCCGCGGATCATCGCGAAGCTGTCGGCGGAGGAGAAGAAGCTCGTGGTCGGCAGTTCGGTCACGGTCTGCTTGCCGGCGTTGATCAGGTCCGGGTCCTCCTCGCCCTCGTAGGGGAAGGGGCCGAAGCCGAGCATGCCGTTCTCGCTCTGCAGCTGCACGCTCATGCCGGTCGGGATGTAGTTCGACACCAGCGTCGGGATGCCGATGCCGAGATTGACGTAGAAGCCGTCGCGCAGCTCCTGCGCCGCGCGTTCCGCCATCTGCTCACGGGTCCAGGGCATAGCTATCTCCTTAGGCCATGACTTTCTTGCGCACGGTGCGCTGCTCGATGTGCTTCACCGCGTTCGGCACATGGATCATGCGCTTGATGTACACGCCCGGCGTGATGATGTGGTCGGGATTGATCTCGCCGGGCTGCACCAGGTTCTCGACCTGCGCCACCGTCGTCCGGCTGGCGGTCGCCATCATCGGATTGAAGTTCCGCGCGGTCTTCCGGTAGACGAGATTGCCTTCGGTGTCGCCCTTCCAGGCGTGCACGATGGAGAGGTCGGCGACGATGCCGCGCTCCATGATGTAGCGCTCGCCCTCAAATGTGCGCTCCTCCTTGCCCTTGGCGATGTCGGTGCCCACCCCGGTGCGGGTGAAGAAGGCGGGGATGCCCGCGCCGCCGGCGCGGATGCGTTCGGCGAGCGTGCCCTGCGGATTGAATTCGATCTCGAGCTCGCCCGCGAGGTACTGCTGGGCGAACAGCTTGTTCTCGCCGACGTAGGACGAGATCATCCTCTTGACCTGCTTGGTCTCCAGCAGAAGCCCCAGGCCCGCGCCGTCGACGCCGGCGTTGTTGGAGACGACGGTGAGGTTCTTCACCCCGGACTCGCGGATCGCCTTGATCAGCTCTTCGGGGATGCCGCACAGCCCGAAGCCGCCGGCGCAGATCAGCATGCCGTCCTTGAGCAAGTCCGCGAGCGCCGCCTTGGCGTCGGGATAGACCTTTTTCATGAAACGCGCCCTCACACCCTCGCTGCAAAACTATGCAATTCCTGTACCCCGGACCGCGAAGCGCGATCAAGCGTCCCAAAATCAAGTGTCAGGCGCCGTTTCCGGGCCGGAGGCGCCGGGCAGGGGGGCGTCGGCGTGCCGCACCATCCAGATCACCGGCGCAATGCCCACCAGGACGATCAGCAGGGCAGCCAAAGCCCCGTCCTCGAAATTTCCACGGGTGGCGAACTGGTAGATGTAGGTCGAGAGCGTTTCGACGTTCAACGGCCGCAACAGCAGCGTCGCCGGAAGCTCCTTCAGGCAGTCGACGAACACCAGCAGCGCGGTGCCCCACAATGCCGGACGCAGCAGCGGCAGGTGGATCGACCGGATCAGGCCCGACGGCCGCGTGCCCGCGGCGCGCGCGGCGTCATCGAGGTCGGTCGCGATCCGGGCGAGGCCCGCCTGGGCAAGCCCGGTCGAGATCGCAAGGAAGCGCACCACGTACGCGCAGATCACCGCGGCGCTGGAGCCCGCGAGCAGCAGGCCGGGATGGGCGCCGGTCAGCGCCTTGGCCGCACCGCCGATCGCCTCGTCGATCGCGACCAGCGGCGACAGAAGCCCGAGCGCGAGCACCGTGCCCGGCACCGCATAGCCCAGGCCTGCGACGAAGATGCAGGCATTGGCAAAGCGCCGCCGGATGAGCCGGACGGCAAAGGCCGCGCCGAAGCCCAGGGCGAGGATCAGCGCCGTGGCGCTCGCGGCCAGCAGCACCGTGCTGAGCGCGTGACGCGCCAGCACCGGGTCGAAGCCTGTGCGCAGGCCCCGCAGCAGCGTCTCGTGCGCGAGATAAACGAGCGGGGCGATGAAGCCTGCCAGCACCGGAACGAGGCACGCTGCGAGGGCGAGCCACCGCCGCCCGCCGGTGAGCGCCGCGCGCGGCGCGCCGCCCGGCCGTGCGTCGTTGCCGGTGTAACCTTGCCGCCGCCGCCCGTAGCGTTCGAGCGCAATGAGGGCTGCGACGCCGAACAGCATCAGGCAGGCGATCTGCGCCGCCCCCGGCAGGCTCGAGCGGTTGAGCCAGGTGGTGAAGATCGACAGCGTCATGGTCTGCACGCCGAGGTATTCGCTCGCGCCGATGTCGTTCAGCGCCTCGAGCAGCGCCAGCGCCACGCCCGCGGCGATGGCGGGACGCGCCATCGGCACGGCGATGTCGAAGACCAGCCGCCATTGCGATGCGCCGAAGCCGCGCGCGGTCTCGATCAGGGCCGCGCTCTGGGTTTGAAACATCGCCCGCGCGGCCAGGTAGACGTAAGGGTAGAGCACGACGCCCATGATCAGCACCGCGCCGGGAAGCGAGCGCACGTTGGGAAACCAGTAGTCGGCGGCGGACTTCCAGCCGAATGCCGCGCGCAAGCCCGCCTGCAGCGGGCCCGCGCTGCCGAGCAGGTCGGCATAGACATAGGCGACGATATAGGTCGGGAACGCGAGCGGCAGCGGCAGCAGCCAGATCAGGACGCTGCGGCCGGGGAAATCATAGGCCGTCACCGTCCAGGCGGTGCCGACGCCGGCGGTGATCGTCACCACCGCCACGCCTGCAAGCAGCAGAATCGAGTTCAGCGCCGCGGGCGGGATGACGTAGGCGGCAAGATGCTGCCACAGCCCCTCGTCGCTGCCGCCGAGCGCGATGGCGGCGAGATTGACCAGCGGCGCGATGACGAGGGCTGCCACCGCAAACAGAAAAGCCGCCGCGAACGGATGCGGCATGCTGCGCGGCCGCTTGAGGCCGAAGCCGAGCAACGGGCGGGGCGAATGCGGGAGGGCCGCGGCGCTCATGACGCTGATGGTTCGGAATTTGTGGTCCTTCGTCCCCGCTTCCGCGGGGACGAACGGTCGGGGACCCAGTGCTGCACAAAGCGGTTCATTGATGTTGATCTACATCAAACGAAAGCGTCCCCGCCGCGAGGCGGGGACGATGACGTTGATGCCCCACACGAACCATCAATCTCAGTTGTCGAAGCCGACCTTGTCGACCAGCGCCGAGGCCTTCTTGCGGTTCGCCGCGATCTGCGACAGCGGCAGCGCGTCCTGCTTCAGCGCGCCGTAGCCGGCGATGGTCTTGTTGACCGGCACGCCCGCGCGGATCGGATACTCGTAGTTCAGGTCGGCATGCATCTGCTGCGCCGCCGGGCTCACCATCCATTCGATGAACTTGATGGCGCTGGCCTTGTTCGGGGCGTTCTTCATCAGCGCCACGCCCGAGACGTTCACGTGGGTGCCGCCGCCGGCAAAGGTCGGCAGGATCACCTTGGTGGCGTCCGCCCACGGCTTCTTGTCGGCTTCCCTGTCGTTCATCAGCGCCCAGTAGTAGGTGTTGCCGATGCCGAGGTCGCACTTGCCGGCCGCAATGTCGCGCGCGGTCTCGCGGTCGCCGCCGGAGGGCTTCTGCGCGAGATTGGCCTTCAACCCCTTCAGCCACTCTTCGGCCTTGGCCTCGCCGTGCTTGGCGACCATCGCCGCGAACAGCGCGTTGTTGTACATGTGCTGGCCCGAGCGGATGCAGATCTTGCCCTTCCACTTGGCGTCGGCCAGCTCTTCATAGGTGATCGCGTCCTGCTTCACGCGCTCCTTCGACGCGTAGACCACGCGAGCCCTGAGCGCCACCGCGGCCCAGTGGCCCTCCGGATCGCGGTACGCCGCGCCCACCACCTCGTCGACCGCCTTGGAGCCGAGCGGCTGGGTGATGCCGTTCTGCACGGCGTCTTCGAGGCGGCTGATGTCGACGGTGAGCAGCACGTCGGCCGGGCTGTTGGCGCCTTCGGTCTTGATACGCTGCTCGAGGCCGGAGCTCGCCGAGATCACGTTGACCTTGATGCCGGTGTCCTTGGTGAAGGCGGCGAACAGCGGCTGGATCAGCCTGGCCTCGCGATAGGTGTAGATGTTGACTTCGTTGGCCAAGGAACGCGTGGCGCCGGGCGCGGCGCAAAGCGCGGCAGCCGTCATCAGCATCGCGAGCTTTGGCGTGAACGTCATGGAAAGTCCTCCTGTCGGCGTCACATGCGTTGCCGTCGGCAGGGTCGCCCCGCGCGGCTTGGCGTTCTTTAGCTAGACCGCCCCGGCTGCGGGTCAAGTCATTTTCGATTGTCAGATCAATAGGATAGAATAATTCCAAACTGTCGCAGTCTGGAATGAATCGAAACTGTGGGCTTCATGATTGACGCCGCTGGACGAATTCGCCGGCTGCGGCTTACGGCCGTTTCGCCGCGCGGTCTTGCGGCAGACCGCCACAGTGCCGCCGCGCCGCCGAGCGGAGCGAAGTGACGCGAGGAGCCGGCGCGGCCGCTTTAAGAAGTGCTCGCGCAGGCCGCTCGCTTCGCTCGCCAGCGCGAGCGCTCAGCCGCCCGGCCGCGGCGGCGCCGGTCCGCCTTCGGCGATTTCCGCGATCAGCTTCTTGACGATCGCCTGGCCGAACGAATTGAAGTTCTCGGCGACGATCACGAACGCGCCGGGGCCGCCGACCACGTTGCTCTGATAGTAGTGCGCGAGCCCGCCGGGCGGATTGGTGTGCTCCGGATTCCACACCATCGGCCGGTCGCTCAGGATCACCAGGCCGTTGATGGTCACGCCCTTCGCCACCGCCTCGTCGCGGGCGAGCGTCACGTCGCGGCCGGAATTGTTGGTGCCGTCGCCCGACACGTCGATGGTCTTGCGCGCCGCCTCGAACGGCGCGCGCGCGAGCAGCGCCATCGAGAAATCGATCCCGCCGCTGATCGAGGTGCGCTCGGCGAACGAGCGCGGCAGCTCGATCAGCTGATCGCCGAACTTGCGCGCGGCATCGGGCCCGTCGATCAGGGACCAGTCGATCACCACGCGCTGCGCGCTCACGCCGGACCATTCGACGAACGCGACGGCGATGCGGCGATGCCGGCCGGCGGTGATGGCTTCCAGCACGCGCTTGTCGGAGATCGCGGCGGCGTAGCCTTCGCGCTGCAGCTGGAACTTGGCCTGGTCGACGCTGCGCGACACGTCGGAGGCGAGCACCAGCAGCAGGTCGACCGGTTCGGCGGCACGCGCCAGGGGCTGCGCCGCGGCAAGGGCCAGCACAACCAGCAACGATCTCAGCGCAAACAGCATGCACCACCTCCACCGAAACATTGCGGCGAAAGCTTAGCCGTTTTCGCAAGCCGCCGTCAGCCGCGGAAACCTGACCTCACAGGTTCCAACGGCATCGCGGCCCTGCAAGTCCGATATGCCTCGATCGCTGAGCCTCAAGAAGCCGCGGCCTGGCCGGTCCGGCGGGCGTCCGCGTTCCGCATCAGCTCGAGGAAGGTCTGCGCGATCTCCTCCTCATAGGGCGCCCATTCGGTGTAGTTGATCAGCGGAACCTCCTGGTCCTCGATCGGCAGCATATGCAGCACCGCGCCCGGGATCTTGCTGGCGCAGAGCTTGCCGTTGACCGAGGCGTGGGTCTGATCGTTGCCGGGAATGACCACGGTCGGCACCGCGATCGAGGCGAGGTCGGCGTCGGTCATGCCGAACACCTCCATCCTGGTGCTGGCGATGAACTGGTCCTGCCAGTTCGACATCACCTTGATGTACTGCTTGGGGTCCATCGCCATCAGCCGGTCGCGCGTCGCGGGATTGGCGGCGATCCGCTCCTGATACTGCTCGGTGGCGCAGACCGCGGCCATGCCGCCCTTCTCCGCCTCCTTGATGAACATGCCGTAGTAGTTCTCCGGCAGCCGGCCCGCGGCGAACGCGCCGCCGGTGACGCGCATCAGCAGGAGGCCGCGCACGTCGTTGCGGAAGCGGACGTAGTAGCGCATCGCGGTGCGCGCGCCCGCCGACGAGCCGCCGATGAAGGTGGGGATCGCGTTGAGCTGCTTGAGCAGCTCGTGCAGGTCGTCGAGCCAGAGCGTCTCTTCCGCCACATCGCCCGCGATCAGCACGTCGGAGCGGCCGGTGTTGCGGCGGTCATGCAGCACGACGCGATAGCCGGCATTGGCGAGTTTGGTCGCCAGCGGCACGAACTCGTCATGGCCGCGCCGGCCGCCGGTGATCAGCGCCACCCACGGGCCCTGATTGCCGATGACCTGGTAGAAGATGTTGACTCCGTTGACCTTGGTGACTGGCATGAGCGCGCTCCCTCACGTGCGTTCTTGGCGCGGCCGACCGTCGGGCCGGGCGACATGGCCGGTATCATAGCCCGGCGGATTGCGCGCAATAAGGGGCGTCAGCGGCGAATCCGCATCCGCCTCGCGGTTCGGAAGTTCGCTTGAATTCTTAGGCTTGCTCGCTCTCGTGTCCCGGACGAGGTGCAGCGTGAGCGCGTCAGCACGAAACGCTGCCATAAGCGCGTAAACGCGCGTCTTCGCGCGCTATGGTGCTGCGCTGCGCCCGGGACACGAAAACAGGCCGTGGAGGCAAAGTGGGAACCGTTCTGGCCAGTCGCTACTCCGCGGCGAGCTGCGCGCCGGGAAACGCCACCTCGACCAGCGTGCCGGTGCTGACACCGCTTCTGATCTTGAAGCGGGCGCGGTTGGCTTCCGCCAGCGCCTTGGTCAGCGGCAGGCCCAGGCCCGTGCCGCCCGATCCGAAGCGCGACGAGGTGGCGAGCTGCCGGAACGGCTCCATCGCCGCTTCCAGGTCCTTCTCGCTCATGCCGGCGCCGGTGTCGCGCACCCGCAGCACCACGGCGCGTTCGTCGCCACGGTCGTCACCAAGGGCGGTCGAGACGATCACTTGGCCGCCGGCGCCGGTGAACTTGATCGAGTTGGAGAGGAGATTGAGCACGATCTGGCGCACCGAGCGCGCGTCGGCGGTCACCTGCGGCAGGTCGTGCGGCAGCGAGGTGCGGATGATGACACGCTCGCGGTTCGCCTGCGGCTGCATCAGCGACACACATTGCTGCGTCAGCTCGTTGAGGTCGATCCTGGAAAAATTGAGCTCGAGCTTGCCGGCCTCGATCTTCGACAGGTCGAGCAGGTCGTTGAGCAGCGCGACGAGGTGTCCGCCGGACGCATGGATGTCCTTGAGGTACTGCCGGTAGCGGTCGTTGCCGATCGGCCCGAACCGCTCCTGCATCATCACCTCGGACAAGCCGATCATGGCGTTGAGCGGCGTGCGGATCTCGTGGCTGATCTTGGCGAGGAAGTCGGATTTCTGCAGCGACGCCCGCTCGGCCTCTTTCTTGGCCGCCAGGAGCTCGTCCTCGGCCTTCTTCCAGAGCGTCAGGTCGCGGAAGATCGCGCAGCGCTTGTTGCCGTCGGGCAATGCGCCGAGCGTCATGAACACCGGGAACTCGTCGCCGCCGGCCCTGCGGCCGATCACGTCGCGGGCGACGGGCTCCGCCGCGCTGTCCGCGCGCCTGAGGATATCGAGCGCGATGTTCTGGCTGTCGCGGGTCAAGAGGCTTGCGAACGGCAGCCCGGCGAGCTCGCGGCTTTCGTAGCCGAACAGGACCTCGGCGCTGCTGTTGAGCGAGACGATCTGGCCGTTGCCGTCGATCAGCACCACGCCGCCGGCTGCGGTGTCGAGGATCGTGCGCAGCTCGTTGGCCTCGGCCTTCGCCTGCTGCAGCGCCGCCTCGAAATTCTTCGCGCCCACCTCGGCGCCTGCGCCGGTCAGCATCAGCACCAGCGCCGACTCGCCGTTCCAGGGCGAGGTGAACAGCCGCGCCTTCACCGGCACCTGGTCGCCCTTGTTGGTGGCGATGGTCAGCGACTTTGCGCCGTTGTTCGCGCTCTGCTCGTCCTCGTTCGGCTCGACGAACAGCGCATCGAGACCGCCGGCCTCTTCCAGCGCGTCGAGCGCGCCATAGCCGGTCCAGTCGAGGAAGGCGCGGTTGGCGTAGATCAGCTTGTCGAGGCGATAAACCAGCACGCCGACCGGCAGGCGGTCGAGGATCGGGCGCTGGTCGCCCGGCGCGACGCGCGGCACGACCGAAGGAGCCGCGGGTGGCCGCTCGGGCTGCGGCTCGGCGGGCTCCGCCGGCGCGGACGCTGCGGATGGGGGCTCGCTCTGGATCGCCTCGCGGCTGCCGCGCAGGCGCGCGGTGAGACGGCTCGCGAGCTCGCTGAAGGCCTTGCGCTCCACCGGCGACAGCGTCGGTGTCGGTTCGGCGGGTGCCGCGGGGAACGGCACCACGTTTTCCGGCTGTGCCGGCGCGGCGGGTTCTTCGCGGGACACCGGCTCGCGGAATATCGGCGGCTCGACGCGCGGCGGCGTCGACGCGAACGGCGAAGCGGCGGGTGCTGCGCGCAGCCTCGCAAGCTCGTCGATCCGCGTCACGTCGCGGCAGACGCCGAAGCCGCGATAGCCGCGCAGGTTGCGGTCGCGGTCGAACACCGGCAGGCCCGACAACTCGGCCTCGATGCGGATGGCGCTGTCGTCGGCCGGGAACGAGACGGTGACGCCGGACCAGGTGTCGCGCGAGGCGAGCGCGCGCGCGACGTGGCCGTCCGGATCGAGCGCAAGCGTGGCCGCGATGTCGTTCCACGGCCGGCCGAGCGCTGCGGCGGTGTGCGGGCCGATCAGCCGGATGAACTCGTCGGAGGTGATGGTGAAGCGGCCGTCGGCATCGATCTGCCAGACGAAGCGCAGCGGCGGGCGGCGGTCCGACGCGCGGCGCAGCACCGCGACCGGCGGCGGGGCCTGCGGCTTGTCTTGCGGCTTTTCCTGCGGCTTCTCGGATGCCGAAACACCTGCGGCACCGGCCGTGTGCTCGCTCTCCCCGGCGGGGTGAGGGGGGACGATTTCGGGTGCGGCCGGCGCCACCGGTGCCTCGGCCTGCGCCGGCGCCGTGGTCACGGCCGGCTCCACCACGGAAAGTGGCGCTGCGGCCGGCGCTTCGGTCTTGAGGTCCGGCGCGGGCGGCAGGAGCGGCGGCGCGGCTTCCGCCGCCACCGGCTGCTCCGACCGCGTCAGGGTCGCGAGCAGCAGCGCCGAGGTGTCCATGCCGATGCGTTCGAGCGAGATTGTGCCGCCATCGATCGTGCCGCTCGCCTTGCCCGCGGCCTGCGCGGTGGCTGCAAGCGGCATGGCATCGAGCGCGGCAAGCGATGTGTCGCGGCCGAGCAGCTCCTGCGCGGCGACCGTGGCGTAGAGCAGCGCGCCGTCCGGCAGGAACACGGCAACCGCGTCGTCGATGTTGGCGAGCAGGCGCTTGGCCTGGTCGCCGAGCGACAATTTGGGGCCTGCGGCTTCGGTCGCCACCACGAGGATCGCCGGCGTGCGGTCGGCCAGCATGATCCGCGCGCAGTTGCAAAGCAGCGCACCGCCGAGGCGGCCGCCGAAGCCGCGCAGTCGTTCCAGCCGCGGCGAGGCGCCGTGCGGCAGCGTGCCGGCGAGCCGGGCGATCTGCAGTGCGGCGGAGCCTTTGGGATCGATGACGTGGCCGGAGAGGGCGGCCGGCGAGGCCGCGTTGAAGATCGCCGCTGCGGTCGGGTTGCCCCACAGGATGCGCGTTGCGTCGGCGCTCCACAGCCACACCGGCACGCCGCTCGTGGCATACAGCGCAAGCCGCGGGTCGCTCAGGAAGTGGAGCAGAGACTTTGACTCACTCACCACGCGCCTTGCCCCCGCCCCCATAGCCCGTCAAAGACGGGCGTGACCGCCCTAATGGCCCGTCAAAGACGGGCGTGACCGCCCCAGTGGCCCGTTGAAGACGGGCGCAAACGCCCTGGTGCCGCGCTACCGCATCACCATTTGTTTCGGAAATCGTCATAGTCCCCGTGGCTTGCAAGGTCCACGCATGGCGGGCTTTGGGGCGTCCCTGATTGAGCCTAACCTTAACCGCGGGGCGGATTGTCGGTTTTATGAAACCGTCATGGCCCTCATACGTTGCATTGTTAACACTGGGGCTTCGGGACGAAACGGGAGCTTGGGACGAAACAGGAGCTTGGGACGAAACAGGAGCTTGGGACGAAACAGGAGGTGAAGAATATGGCCGAACCGAACCTCGACAATCTGCTTCCTCCGGAAATGCGCGCCTTCGCCGAGCAGGGCGTGCAGAACGCGCAGAAGGCGTTCGAACAGTTCATGACCGCGACCCAGCGCGCGGTGTCGGCCTTCGAAGGCCAGGCCACGTCGGCGCAATCGAACGTGCGGGGCCTGCATCACAAGGTGCTGGACTTCTCCCAGCGCAACATCGCCGCCGGCTTCGACTTTGCGCAGCAGCTGCTGCACGCCAAGGACGGCGAGGAGGTGGTGCGGCTGCACTCCGAGTTCGTGAAGGCGCAGGTCCAGGCGCTGACCGAGCAGGCACAGGAGCTCACCCAGCAGGCCGCCAGCGCGTCCAAGCCGCGGGGGCACGCTTAAGGGCCGACGCTTGGCCTCAGGTTTGCCCCAAAAGGCCAAGCCGAAGCGGCTCATCGGCAATAACCCGCCCTTTCAACTATTTGTGCAGCGCAATATTTATGTTGCAATGCAACATAAAATGCCCTATATAGGGCTCGAGGATGATCGCGATGGCCGGAAAAAGGCCGCTGCGTTTTTCTGCTGAGGGGCGTCCCGGACGGAGCAAGGCGGCGGTCCGGGAGCCGGGCAATTCGATCCCGTCCGCCTGATTCAATCGCCAGCAGAGAAGGTTTACCCATGTCCGACGTCACCACCAGCAAGCCCAGAGCCAAATCCAACGATCTGCCGAAGTTCGAAATTCCGCGCTTCGAGATGCCGAAGTTCGAGATGCCGAAGATGGAAGTCCCGGCGGCGTTCCGCGAGTTCGCCGAGAAGAGCGTCAGCCAGTGCAAGGACAGCTGGGACAAGATGAAGGCGGTCACCGAAGAGGCGACCGACGTCATCGAGGGCAGCTACGCCACTGCGACCAAGGGTTGCGCCGACTACGGCCTCAAGGTGATCGAGGCGGCGCGCGCCAACTCCAACGCGCAGTTCGACTATGCCACCAGGCTCCTCGGCGTGAAGTCGCTGTCGGAGGTGGTCGAGCTGTCGACCGCGCATCTTCGCAGCCAGTTCGAGGCGCTGACCGCGCAGACCAAGGAGCTCACCGCGCTCGCCCAGAAGGTCGCGACCGAGACTGCCGAGCCGCTGAAGGAGAGCTTCAGCAGCGCCTTCAAGAAGGCCGCGTAAGGTAGCATCGCGTTCGTTCGCGGATCTCTTCGCAAAGCATCCCTGCAATCGAGCCCGGGCCGGTGGCCCGGGCTTTTTTGTGCTCGTGCATGCCCACATCGCACATGCGGCAAGCTCTCGTGTCCCGGGCGCGGCGCAGCACCATAGAGCGCGAAGACGCGCGTAAACGCGCTTATGGTGGTGCGACGCAGACCCGGGACCCCGGTTTCTTTCTTTTCTTGGTGAGCAACCGCGGTCCCGGATCGGCCATAGCGCGTCGAAGACGCGCGTTTGCGCGCTTATGGCACCGCTTCGCGCTTCCGCGCTCACGCCGCACCGCGTCCGGGACACGAGAGCGAGCGGTACAAGCGAGGCCGGCCACGATCCTGCAACCCTCGGAAAACCGCCGGTTTCCCGGCCCTGAACCGGCAGGCCCGCCGGCGCGACCAATGGGTGTCTGCAATCAGTGCGTTGGCTTGCAAAGAGGGGCCATTGCTCCTAGTTTCCGGGCCGCTCGCGGGACGCGCAGGAGTAGCTCAGTTGGTTAGAGCGCTGGTCTGTGGAACCAGAGGTCGGTGGTTCAAGTCCACCCTCCTGTACCAACCCGCCGCGGTCCGTGCCGGACGCATCGGTCGCGTGTCCTGCCGAAGACATGGGTAACACTTCTGGGCCGGACGGGTCCCCGACCGGTTCGAGCCGCGTGGCCGGGCATTGCATGCCGGGCGCCTGATGCGGCCGGGAGCGGCGTCCTTGCGCGGCAGGCGCGTTGCCTGGCCGTTTTGCGGCCCGGCGTGCCGGGCCTATTGCGTGTTTTCGGGGCTGAAGCCTGCGATCTTCTTGTATCGATCTGACATCGCTCGCAGCTCCTCCTGGGAGATGTACCGGTCGAGATCGTCAATCGGTTGATCGCCTGTAAGCTCTTCGACCTTGATGTTGATGAAGTCTGGCGGAGTGCTGCGGTTGGTGCGCACGACGTCTGCAGCCTTTTCAACTCGCTCATGCTCATATGCGCGAAACGCGCTTTGCCAGTCGGTGCCATGCTGAGCCAACGCATCGGAAAGCACGCGGCTATCAATGAGACCCTGCGCCGAGCCGTTGGAGCCTCTTGGATACATTGGATGGGCGGCGTCGCCAGCCAGCACAACTCGTCCGAATGACCATTCCCAGATCGGATCTTTGTCGACCATCGGATACTCAAAAACGACGTCGGAGCTGCGGATCAGCGCGGGGATATCAAGCCAGTCAAATTGCCAGGACTCATAACGGGAAATGAAGTCGGAGATGTTGCCGGGCTTGTTCCAGTCGTTGCGTGCCGTGCCACTGTCAAGAATCTCAGTGGTCCAGTTGATCAGTTGATTTCCCTGTCCATCAACGTCCTCGACGATTGGATAGATTACGATCTTGGCCGAGTTGATGGAGCCAACTCGAACATATGACTTGCCGCTCAAGAACGGCTTGTGTCGTGTGACGCCCCGCCAGGTGTTGATGCCCGTGAAGATCACGGTTTCCGTCGGAAAAAGCTGCCGGCGTATCGAAGAGTTGACGCCATCACATGCGATCACCAGGTCGGCTTTCACAGCCTCCAGGTCGCCTCCCGATACCCAGTTGCTCCAGCGGTTCCCTGAGCCCCAATGCCGCCAGCTCGCGCATGGCATGCGGCAGCAAAGTTATGCCCACGCCGAGCTCCTTAACCTCCGGCGCGGCCTCATAGACCGTGGATTTGAGCCCTCGCTTGTGCAGATTCAGGGCCAGGCTCAGCCCCACGATGCCGCCGCCTACGATTGCAACGTCCATGATTACGGGTTTCTTGTTTCGACTCGCGCCAGTGCGTATGGATCGGAGATTGCGACCGCCAAGAGTCTTTGTATGGGCCTGAACAAACCGCGCGCCTCGCTGCCACAGCCGGCTTCGAAATTGGATGTGCTGTACAACCGGCCTGGTTTCATGCTTCGCCGCGCATACCAGATTTCAACGTCGCTGTTTGACGACGAGGTCAGTTCGATTGGCGGGACGACCACGCAATACGGCGTTCTCTGGGTCTTGAGCTGCCGGCCGAATGTTGACCAGATTGGCCTGGCGAAGCTGATGGGGCTCGACCGCTCCACGGCGGCGCTTGTCGTCGGCAATCTCGAAAAGGACGGCCTTATCGTTCGGCGCAGCGACGCCATCGATCGGCGTCGAAAGATGTTGGAGCTCACGGACCGCGGGCGGGAGCGGCTTGCCAGGCTGGCAGCGCCGGCGCGACGGGTGCAACAGCGCGTGCTGTCGGCCTTCGCCCCGGACGAGGCAAAGATGTTTCTGATGCTGTTGCACAAGTTTGTCGCCACGTTCAATGAGCACATTCGGACACCGATAGTCCTCGACGGGCGGCAGGCGAAGGCAAACAAGCGCAGGAAAAAAGCCAAGCCTCGCCCGCGGCGATAAGATTCGTTTCTTCGCCGGGAAAAACCGGCAGCCGGTGCCGAAGGAGCGGTCAAAAAACGCCTCTTGCAAAAATCGTCAGATGTCTGTCTAATTTTCCGACCTTGGAGTTGTCAACAACATTGCGGTGCCGCTTTCGGCGCGGGGCAGGCTGGGCAGACTGATGAACAAGACAAATACAATCGTGGCGATGTCGGCGACCGCACTTCTGCTTTTGGGGTGCGTCTCGCTCAACTCGGGCGCTGCTTTGGCGCAGGAGTCGTATCCGAGCAGGCTCGTCAAGATCATCGTGCCGTATGATCCCGGCACCGGCCCGGACATCCTGGCGCGGACGCTTGGACAAAAGCTCGGCGAGAAATGGAACGTCCCTTTGATCGTCGAGAACCGGCCGGGCGCCAGCACGAACATCGGGACCGAGTTGGCGGCGAAATCGCCGGCGGACGGTTACACGATGCTGGTTACCGCGAACACGTTCGTCCTGAACCAAAGCCTGTTCAAGGTCCTTCGATACGATCCCGTCAAGGATTTTGCGCCTGTGCTGCCGCTTGCCCTCGGCCGCCTGACTCTGGTCACGCATCCTTCGTTGCAGGCGACGTCGGCCGGCGAGCTGATCCGTCTCGCCAAGGCTAGCCCGGGCAAGATCAACTATGCATCGCCCGGGAACGGCACGCCCCACCACCTGGCGATGGAGCTCTTCAAGCAGACGACCGGTGTTGATCTGATGCACATTCCCTACCGCACGACCGGCGGCGCTGTGCAGGATCTGCTTGGAGGCCGGATCAGTGTCATGTTCCTGCCGATCCATGTGGCGTTGCCGCAGATCGAGGGGAAAAAGCTCAACGTGCTCGCAGCCGGCGGCACGAAACGCGCCGCCGCAACGCCGCAGGTGCCCTCGCTCGCCGAAGCCATCGGTGTTGCCGACATCGACGTCGACATCTGGTACGGCCTGTATGCCCCTGCCGGCACACCGCAGGCCATCGTTACGAGGTTCAACAGCGAGGTGAACGCCTTGCTGAGCGCGCCCGACGTCAGGGAGGCGCTCGCCAGGCAGGGGCTCTCGCCCACGGGAGGAACCCCGGAGGACCTCGCCGTGGTGACGAAGACCGACCTCGACCGTTGGGCGAAGGTGGTTCGGGCCGCGAAGATTCAGGCGGATTGAGAGCGAATGCGCCGCCGGCACCGTCGGGCCGCATCACGTCGCGCATTCTGCCGGCGGCAACGCCGTGCACCGCTTGAGCAGTCGCCTATCTGATCGGACCGAATGTCTTTCGAAGGAAAGCTCATGGACATCCACCCCATCACCACGACCGATGGCGTTCTGCTGCATCTGGCGTATTTCCGTCCCGCCCGCGGCGATCGCCCGGTCCTCCTGTGCACCCATGGCGTGGGAAACACCTTCTATACGACGCCGCTGTGGATGGTCGCCCGGCAGCTCGCCGGCGAGGGTTACGGCGTCGCCGTTCTCAACAATCGCGGTCACGAATGGGTGACCATGAACATGCTCGATTCCCGTTGGACAGGCGCGGCCTACGAGCGGATCGAGGACGGCGTCCTCGACTTCACCGCGGCGCTGGCATGGCTCGAGCAGCAAGGTCATCGCACCGTCGTGCTCGTCGGACACAGCCTCGGGGGCCTCAAGGCGGCCTACATGCAGGCGTTCCATCCCTCGCCTGCGGTCGTCGCGCTCGCCATGTGCTCCTCGCCGCGCCTGCCCGACGAGAAAGTCTGGGACTGGAGCGCGCACGAGGCGATCCTGCGGACCGCGACCGATCTGGTCTCCTCCGGGCGCGGCGACGAGCTCATGCAGGTCGCCATGCCGACCAATACGCCGGCCATCCGCGGGCTCATGTCGGCGGGCACCTATGTGAACAAGTACGGCCCCGGCGCAGCCACGACTGCGCTGCGCTACGCCGAGCGCATCAAGGTGCCGACATTCCTGCTTGCGGGAAGCGAGGAGAAGCCCCAGCGTTCATTCGCTCGTGATCTCGAGCCCGCCCTGATCAATGCCGCTTCGGTGACCAGGCTCGAGATCGACGGCGCCGACCACATGTACACCGGCCGGCACGCCGCTGTCGCGCAGGCCCTCGGTTCGTGGCTCGGCGGCCTTTGAGCTCCGAGCCCAGCCGGTCGCGCTGACAATCAGATTGCGCAGCGCGCGTATTGCGGCGAAGCCGCAAGCGGCCATCCCGTTTTCCGCTGCCTGTCCCGACGACAGTCCCTGACAACTTGTTGTTGGGGCGATCGTGCGCGGGCACGAAGTGCCGGAATTCTCCAGTCCGCCACGCGCGGTGGCCCGGTCGCGGTTCGCGGGGCCTCTGCCGTCTCGTTCTCCGTGCTGCATCTGCGAAGGGCGCGAATGCCGCGGCCCCGGCCTGCGCCGGACGCGAGACTCGCGGCCGGTTTTGGTGTAGAAGGCTGCCTTGCGTGTTTCATTATTCGAAACAGAGTTTCACATGTTGGAACAGGTGATGGCAAAGCGCTCTGCCGCGCGGGCGGCATCGAAGGCGAGGCGACCTGTGCCGCGCGCTGCGGGCCGCGCGCCGAAGGACACCGGCACGCTCGACCTCGCGCTGCGCATCCTCGATCACCTTGCCGCGCAGAATGCACCGGTCGCCCTGACCGCGATCGCGCAGGCGTTCGCCGCGTCGAAATCGACGGTCTACCGCCACCTCAGCGCACTCGCCCGCCACGGCTTCGTGCGGCGCGACACCAGCACCGGCCGCTACGGCATCGGCGTCAAGCTGATGGTTCTCGGCGAGACCTCGCGCAGCAACTTCGAGATCGTGACGGTCGCCCGCGACGCCCTGCACAGGCTGCGCGACACCACCGGCCACGCCGTGTCGCTCTGCACCCTGCTCGATGACGATCTCGTGGTCATGGACCTGATGCACGGCCGCTCGGTCGTCGAATTTACCACCCGTCCCGGCACGCGGCTTGCGCTGCACGCCAGCGCCCACGGCAAGATCTGGCTGGCGTTCGGTCCGGAGGGTTTGCTCGGCAAGGTGCTGAGCGCGCCGCGGCAGCCCTGGACGCCGCACACCATCACCGATGCAAAGACGCTGACCGGCGAGGTGCAGGCGACGCGCAAGCGCGGCTGGGCGACCGCACCGGACGAGGCCGTCACCGGCGTCAACACGCTGGCGGCGCCGGTTCTGGACCATCGCGGCGTGCTGGCCGGTTCCATCGCCATGGTCGGCTCGACCCAGGTTCTCGCGGCGAAGCCCTCGGGCCCACAGCTTCGCGCGGTGCTGGACGCGGCGCACGGCGTCTCCCGCGATCTTGGCTGGAAGGGCTGACACGAAAGGCCGATCGGCTCGATGACAACAGTGAGTTGGAGTTCAAGGTGACGTATTCGCTGGCGGTCGACATCGGCGGCACATTTACCGACATCGTGCTGCGCCACTCCTCGGGCGTGCTCACCGTCGACAAGGTGCTGACCACCCATCACGACCTGCTCGAGGGCTTCTTTGCCGGCGTCGAGAACGTGCTGAAAGCCGCAAAGATCGCGCCGCGCGACGTCGGCGGCGTCGTCGTCCACGCCACCACCATCGTCACCAATGCCCTGATCGAGCGCAAAGGCCCGCCGACCGCGCTGCTGGTGACCGAGGGCTTTCGCGATATCCTGCGCATCCGCAACGAGCATCGCTACGAGATGTACGATCCGCAGATCGAGTTCCCCGATCCGCTGGTCGCGCCGGAATTGACGTTCGGCGTGAATGAGCGCACCCGCGCCGACGGCAAGATCCTGCGCGCGCCCGACGTGAAGCAGATCGAAGCGCTGGCAGAACAACTGAAGGCGAGGGGTGTCGCTTCGGTCGCGGTCTGCTTCCTCAGCAGCTACGCCAACCCGGACAACGAGCGCGCGGTCGGCAAGTGGCTCGCGGCGCTGCTGCCGGATGTCTTTCTCACGCTGTCGTCCGACGTGGCCCCGCAGATCCGCGAATATCCGCGCGCCACGACCGCCACCGTGAACGCCTACACCATGCCGATCTCGCTGCCCTA
>JAIESI010000224.1 GCA_019746135.1 Xanthobacteraceae bacterium | reverse complement strand
CAAGGCCGGTCCGGGAGCCTTCGCAAAGCTCCCGGCGCCTCCCGGCGCTCCAACCCCTCTTTCGAGGGGAAGGAAAAGCATGTCCCCGCGGAGCGGGGACGGGATAAGGGCCAACCCCGGGCCCGAAAATATCGAAGAGCAGGGGCGGCGAAGCGTTGGCTGAAGGGAATGGCCCCCCGGCGGCCGGGGGCCGAGCGTTTCCCCGAGAGCCGACGCTTGGCGGCCGGGCTGTTTGACAAGTGAATCCGCAATGCATGCCCGCGGGTGACGCCCGGACGGTGCCACCCGCGCGCATGAAAACCATCGCTACGACGCGAGCCCCAAAAATCCCCGAAGCTGCGTCGCGGTGCTGCGCGCCTCCGCTTCCGCCACCGGCACCGTGATCGCCGCGCCGGTCCTCCGGTGCAGCACCGGCAGGTGGGTGTCCGCGCCGGAGGCCGGATCATGGCTGGTGATGACATCGACGTGGTCGATATCGGCGAGCGCGAACTCCACCGGCTTGCGCGGCCACAGCAGCAGCTTGCGGTCGAGCCGCGCGTTGCCGCTCGCCCGGTCGAGCGTGAGCGTGCATTGATTGATCAGCGAGCCGGCCTGCACGACCAGCCGCTCAGGCGTGTTCTGCAAGATTGTCATGGGGCGTCTCCTGCGCCCCCAGCCGCGCCATGATACCGCGCGCGCCCCGCGTCCTCAATTCCGCACCGCAGCGTGTCGCCCTGCTCCCTAGAGCATGATCCCGAAAAGTGTGAAGCGGTTTTCGGAAAAGATCATGCTCGAACAAGAAGCTGAAGCGGGATGACGATTCGAAGAAAAGTCATCCCGCTTTAGGCGCTGATGTTCAGCCGCCGCAGCACGTCGGCGACGCCTTGCTTCACGTCCTGCTGGCCGCCATTGGTGAAGGTGATGCGCGTGCCGCCGGCGGGCTCTTCGTCGGCCGGCACGGATGACGCGGTGACGATGCGGTCGCTGTTGATGATGATGGGCTGATCGTCAGGCGCGGTGAACTGCACGAATGCCATGACAGACCTCTGGTGGTTCCGGGGGGCCTTATCAAGCGCCGCCCGGGCAGGCAGGGCAAGCGCAGGCGGCCGGTCATTTCCGCCCGCGCATCGCGTCGACGCTCCACGCGCCGCCGCCGGTGAACGCCAGCATGAGGAACAGGAAGCAGAACAGCACCGCCGCCTCGCCGCGGTTGGTCAGCGGGAAGAACCCCTGCGGCGCGTGGCCGATGAAGTAGGCAAAGGCCAACTCGCCCGACAGGATGAATGCCGAGAAGCGGGAAAACAGGCCGATCAGCAGCAGCACGCCGAACACGAGCTCGATCGCGCCGGCGAACCAGATCAGCGAGAACATCGCCGGGGCCTTCATCGCCATCGGAAAGGCGAAGAACTTCGACAGCGGGTGCTGCAGCAGGAGCAGAGCCGTCATGATCCGGACGATGCTCAGCACCTGGGGGAAGTAACGATCGGCGGTGTTTGCGAGCGGCATGGCACATCTCCGGCACGTCTGACTTGAGGCCCCAGGTCTAACGCCCGCCACGGCGGCGCGGGTTCACATTTTGCTGAAAGGTTGTGCGTGCTGGATATTTCTCCCGAACCGACTACCTTTGTTCCATGCCCGCCGCCAAGCGCCCCCGCCTCACCGACCGCGATTTCGAGCGCATCGCCCGCGCGCTCGCCGAGCCGCGGCGCTACGAGATGCTGAAGGCGATCGGCGCATGCGACGAGCCGATGGCCTGCGCGGCGCTGCATAAGGGCCAGACGATCAGCCCGGCGACCATGTCGCATCACCTCAAGGAGCTCGAGACCGCCGGCCTGATCGAGATCCTCCGCGAGGGCAAGTTCGCCAATCTCGTGCTCAAGCGCGACGTGCTGCACGCGTATCTGGACCGGCTCGCGAAGATCTGAAGCCTTTACGCCGGCCTCTCGCCACGGTCATTCCGGGGCGCGCCCGCCAGCGCGTTTACGCGCGTCTTCCGCCTTCGCGCTCAGGCGCTACGCCGGACTCCGAGCCCGCCGTAGCTCGCAGAGCGAGCGGAGGCGGGTCGACGCGCTATGGGCTCGAACCCGGAATCCATACTCCGCAGCGGTGGTTATGGATTCCGGGTTCGCTCGCTGCGCTCGCGCCCCGGAATGACCGGGATAGATCGCCTCAAACCGCCAAGTGACTTTCCTCACACCTTGAATTTGCCCCTCCCCCGCCCCTTGCGGAACGACCGGCCGCTCCATAGTTCGACGCTCATCGAATTATCGAAACATCAAGGCAGCCGACCTCAGGAGAAAAATCATGAGCGATCTCAAGGGCAAAGTCGCCGTCGTCACCGGCGCGTCGAAGGGCATCGGGGCGGGCATCGCCAAAAGCCTCGCCGATGCGGGCGCGGCGGTGGTGGTGAATTACGCATCGAGCAAGGAAGGCGCGGAGCGCGTCGTCGCCGAGATCAAGGCCAAGGGCGGAAGGGCGATCGCGGTGAAGGGCGACGTCGCCAGGGCGGCGGACGTGAAGCAGCTGTTCGAGGCGACCAGAAAGGCGTTCGGCACGCTCGACGTTCTGGTCAACAACGCCGGCATCTACAAATTCCAGCCGCTCGACGAGATCACCGAGGACGAATTCCACCGCCAGTTCAACACCAACGTGCTCGGCACCATCCTCGCGACACAGGAGGCCGCGCGGCACTTCGGCCCGAACGGCGGCAGCGTCATCAATGTCAGTTCGGTCGCGAGCGAGGACAACGTAGCGACGGCATCGGTCTATTCGGCAACCAAGGGCGCGGTCGATACGCTCTCGCGCGTGCTCGCCGCCGAACTCGGCCCGCGCAACATCCGCGTCAACGTGCTGGCACCGGGCGGCGTCGAGACCGAAGGCACCCATGCCGCGGGCGTGATCGGCAGCGATTTCGAAAAAGCGATCATCGCGCGCACGCCGCTCGGCCGCTTTGGCCAGCCCGACGACATCGCGCGGGTTGCGGTGTTCCTCGCCTCCGACGACTCGCGCTGGCTCACCGGCGAGCGGCTTCGTGCTTCCGGTGGCTATCGGTAGGCCGTGAGAACTCGGAAACGAAACAATGCAATGAAGGCTCGGGCATTTGCGCCCGAGCCATAAAATCAAACGCCCGAATTACTTCTTCTTGCGAGCCTTCTTCGCCTTTTTCGCCTTCTTGGCCTTCTTCGCCATGGCATCCTCTTTCAGGTTGGAATGAACGACGAGGTCAGGAGGGCAATCCACCCCCTCGCCTGACACTTTTCCACTGATTCGCAGGCGCGAGTCTTGCGCGCCGGCGCGAAATTCACCGTTGAATGACAAACCGGCGACAATCAGGCCTTCGCGATTCGGCCGCCCGGCACCGGCGGCATCGCGAAAATCGCCCGCGGGAATCGGACTCCGCTCCGTAAACGAGAGATGAATCCGCGGAAAAATACAGTTTGGGACTCTTGACCCGCGGGCGCTCATGCTCCGCGCATCGATTCCCGAGTCGGACACTGGCTTCGATCTCAGGGACCGATTTTGAAGTGCGATTTTCCGGAGCGTACCATGACCAACATGACGCTGGTCCTTGGGTTGTTGCTGGCGTGCCTCGCCAACCTGATCTGCCTCGCCGGCTACTGGTGACCGGCCGTGACCGATTGCGGCCCGCGCCAGGCGCTACGCCTGCCGGTTTTCCAGTTGTCTGAGACGAAGCAGCACCTCGCCGGCCGTCATCACATCCCCGAACTGCTGGATGATGTTTTCCAGCGCGCCGCGATGCTCGTCGTCGGACAGCGCCGCGCAGCAGTCCTCGACCAGCACCACCTTGAAGTCGAGCATCATCGCGTCGCGCGCCGTCGACTCGCAGCAGATGTTGGTTTTCGTGCCGGCGACCAGGATCGTATCGATGCCCATGCCGCGCAGCTCGCGCTCGAGCGGCGACGAGCCGGGAATGAGCGCGCTGTAGCGGTTCTTCAGCACGGTATGATCGGCCGGCGCGGTGACGAGCCCGCTCCAGACGCTCTGCTTCGCGGCGGTGAGACTCTCCAGCGTCCGCTCCCGGACGTCGTCGGCGACGATGGTGTTGAAGAACAATTCCCAGTCGCTCTTGTCGCCGATCCGGCTGTTGGAGTGCAGCACCCAGATCACCGGCACGCCAAGCTCGCGCAGCCCGGCGGTGAGGCCGTTGATCGGATCGACGATGCCGCGCGAGGCCGGCACCTCGGCCGGGCTTCCCGGGGCGCAGAACACGGTCTGCATGTCGATCACGATCAGCGCGGTTCGCTTGGGATCCAGCCGGTCGAACAGGTGATAGCGGCCGCGCCGCTTGAGCACGCGATCGACGATCTCCTGGCGCACGGTCACCGCGTGCATCAGCGCACCCAGGGCTGACGCCAGGCGAGACCGGCGAGATCGCTGACCGGCCCGATCACGCTGTCGAACCGCATGGTCATGCGGTCTTCGCGGAGATATGGCGGCCATGCCGGCAGCCGCGGATGATCCGGCCTGCCGCTGCGCGCAAAGGCGATCCAGGCGCCATGCATCGCCTCGGCAAGCCCCTTGGCCTCCGCGGGCTTCGCACCCTTGAGCATCGGCGAGTCGGTCCAATGCTCGAAATTGTTCTGCACGAACGGGATTTCCAGGCAGTGGCAGGACTCGAAGCCCGCCGGCGACTGCCAGTCGAACTGGTAGACGTAAGCCGGCCGCCCCTGGTCGGCGCGCGCCTCCGCCATGCGCAGGCTGCCGATGCGAAACATCGCGTCGCTCATCAGGTCGCCGAGCAGCGCGGCGCTGGTGTGCGAGGCGCGCATCCGCCGGATTTCGTCGAGGTAGGCGCGGTGGTCGGTCTTGAACAGCGATGCAAACACGCCCTCGACGGCGGCGGCATCCGCGGTCGCGACCTCCTGATCGATGCAATAGAACGCCGCCATCTCCTCGCGGGTGGTGCCGATCATGGTGTCGATCCCGGCACCCGCCCCGGCCTCGAGCGCGGGCGCAACCTCGCCCGGATAGACCTTGCCGTCGATCACCGGCCAGAACGGCGCGAGCGCATCGGCGAATTTCTTCTCCAGGCGCGCGACCTCGCCCTGCGCAGCGATGAACCTGGCGAACGGCAGCGACTTGAGCTTGTCCTTCTCCTCGGACTTCAGTCCGAGGACCTCAAGGAGCCGTCCGCCGATGCGGTGCGCATCCTCCAGTGCCCGGGCCATGCGCCCGAACGGCGTGCTTTGCAGGATCGCCCGCCGGAACAGGCCCTTGGCCTGCGGCATGGTCATCAGGATGGCGATCGAGGCGGCCCCCGCGGACTGGCCGACCGCCGTGACGTTGTCCGGATCGCCGCCGAACGCGGCGATGCTGTCGCGCACGAATTTGAGCGCCGCGACCTGATCGAGCAGGCCGAGATTGCCGTCGCTCACCCCCGGCAGGCAGAGAAAGCCCAGCGCGCCGAGCCGGTAGTTGATCGCAACGAACACCACGTCGCCGTTGGCGGCAAACCGCTCGCCGGAATACCAGGGCAGCGAGCCTGCGCCGCTCGCGAACGCGCCGCCATGGATGAAGACCATCACCGGGCGTTTCTTGGCGTCGGCCGCCGGCGTCCAGATGTTGAGCGTCAGGCAGTCTTCCGACTGCGGCCGCTCGAAATCGCCCATGACGTGGGCGAGCCGCGACCGCCCCTGCGGCGCGATCGGCCCGTCCTTGGTCGCCGCGCGCACGCCCTGCCACGCCGGCACCGGCTGCGGCGGCGCAAAGCGCAGATCGCCCACCGGCGCTGTCGCATAGGGCACGCCGCGAAACACCAGCACGCCGTTCTCGCGCGCGCCGCGCAATTCGCCGGACTTGGTTCGAACCAGAAGATCGTCGATCGCGGTCATCGTCATGGCTAACTCCCTAACGCCGCGCAAAGCGCCGCTCCAGCGGCACGATCACCAGCCGCTCGCCGGCCACGAACAACAGCACGATGGCAAAGCAGGTGGCAAGGAAGGTCGTGTTGTCCGCGGCGGTTTGGGCCCGCAGCATCAGATAGCCAAGCCCGCTCGGCGCGCCGAGCAGTTCCGCAACCAGCGCAATCTTCCAGGCGATGCCATAGGCGATGCGGGCCGCCGACAGCCCGTAGGGCACCAGCAGCGGCAAGGTGATGCGGAACAGGATGCGCGCCCGATGCCGGGTGAAGCTCCGCCCCATCTCCATCAGCTCACGGTCGATGTTGCGCAGGCCTTCGGCAATGTTGATCAGGCAGAACGGAATGAGGATAGCGACCTCGACGAAGATCACGCCGAAGTGGCCGGGATCGAACCAGATCGCGGCGAGAATGGCCCAGCCGATCGACGGAAACGAGTTGAGCACCGGCTTGATCCGTTCGTCGACCACGCCGTCGAGCCACGGCACGCCCCAGGCGAGAAACGCAAGCCCGCCGCCGATCAGGAGCGCCGCCATGATCGAGACCAGCACCCGCCAGGTCGAGGTCGCCACGTGCCAGAGGAACTCCGGTGTGACGAACAGATCGAGCAGCCGCCGCGCCACCGCGAGCGGTCCGGGCAGGATGAATTCCGGCAAGCCGCGGCCCAGCACGAACCAGGCGAGCAGCACGGCGACGACAAGCCCCTCGCCGAGCAGCCGCCCGGTGAGCGCCTGTGGCATGGTTGTCCGCTCAGCCTGCATAGTGCCGCGACACGCTCCCCTGCAGCGGACCGAGCACGTAACGGTCCATGCCGTGCACGAACGCAATGATGATGATGATCGCGGCGAAGATCGTCGCCGTGTCGAACTCCTGCCGCGCCAGATTGATCATGTAGCCGAGCCCGCTGTTGCCGCCGAACAGCTCGGCGGTCAGCGTCACCTTCCACGCGACGCCGAACATGATGCGCAGCGTCGCGAAGATGAACGGATAGAGCGAGGGCACGATCACCAGCGCAAACATCCGAAGCTTTCGCCGGGTGAAGCTTCCCGCCATCTCCATGATCTCGGGATCGAGGTTGGCGAGGCCCGCCGCCATGTTGACCAGCGCAAACGGCACCAGCACCGCGCTGATCGCAAAGATCACGGTCAGCGGCGACACGCCGAACCACATGATCGACAGCAGCGTCCAGCCGATCGCCGAGAACGCATTCAGGAACGGGCCGATCCGGCGCTCGATCGCAAACCGCAGCACCGGCACGTAGTATGGGATCAGCGCCAGCAGCGAGCCGATCACGAACGAGATCGCGATGGCTGCCGCGACGTGATAGAGCGACGCGCCGAGATGGCCGAGATCGCGCGTGCTGGTGACGAACACCCAGAGCCGCTGCGCCGTCGGAATGGGCCCGGGCAGCAGATAGGACGGCGCGATCAGCGACGCCGCCTGCCACGCCGCAAGAAACAGCAGCGTGAACAGATGGGCCGCGAGCCTCCGGCTGCCGATGCGCGCCACAAGCCCGCGCGGCTGCAACGACGGAGCAAGCGTTGCGCCGGTCCCGCGCATCAGGAGCGCAGCGCGTGCTCCCAGACCACGCTGCGGATATCGGGATAGCTCTGAATCATCCCGATCTCCTTCGACAGCTCGTAGAACTTGTTGATGATCTGGGCGTGGCTGTCCTCGAACGTGCCCGGCACGTCGGAGCTCTTCTCGAACCACCAGTTGAAGAAGTCGGGCGGCAGGTTGGTCTGCTTGCCGACCGCACCGAACACCTCATCGCGGTTCGCGAGCGCATAGCGCACCGACTCGCGGAACATGCGGTTGAACTCCTTGAACGCCTCCGGGCGCTGCGCGAGACGCTCCGGATAGGACACGTTGAGCGCGCTGATGAAGCGCATGCCGAACGCCTCGATGTTGTCGCGCCCGGTTTCGGCGATCGGCCGGAACTCGCCGGATTTCAGCGCGCGGTAGGCCTGGCTGTGAATGAGCGTGGCGGCGTCGATCTGGCCGGCGGCCAGCGCCCCGGGCAGGTTCGGGGCCTGGATTTCCACCTGCTTGACGTCGCCGCCTTCGAGCGCGGCGTTGAGCCCGTACTTCTTGATCAGCGCCAGCCGCACCTGGGTGTAGCCGGTCGAGCGCAGCGCATAGGAGCCGAGCGTCTTGCCTTTCAAACCCTTCGGGTCCTTCAACGGCGAGTCGCTCTTGACCCAGACGCCGGCGCCCTCGCCCAGCGCCGACTGCTGCAGCGCGGTCGACAGCACCTTCAGCTCGAGGCCGCGCGCCGCCGCCGGCGGAACGGCGATCACCGCGGTCATGATCACGTCGTACTGCTTGGCCGACGTCGCCTGGATCAGTTGCGGGATCGCGAGCCCGCGCGCTTCGACGGTGATCTTGTCGGAGGCGATCTTGCCGTTGCTCATCGCCCAGGTGACGGCGTCGTAGGCCGGATCGAGCAGGTAGGCATACGTGACCTTGTCCTTCCCTTGGGCGAAGCCCGGACGGGCGACGGTCATCAGCGCCGGAGCCGCCAAAGGAGCGGCCAGGAGCTTCAGGACATTGCGGCGTTTGATCATGCGACGGTCTCCTTGTCGACGGCCGGCTGCTCGAGCGAGCGGAACAGCTTAACCAATTTCTGGCGGTGCGTATCGAGGGCGGGATCGCTCAGCGCGCGCGGCCGCGGCGTCTGCAACTCGATGATCTCCAGCACCCGGGTCGGCTTGTTGGACAGGACGACGATGCGGTCGGCCAGTTGCAGCGACTCTTCGATGTCGTGCGTGACGAACACGACGGTCTTGGCCGTCTCGAGCCAGATCCGCTCCATCTCCGAACGCATCCGGCCGCGCATGTTGGGGTCGAGCGCCGAAAACGGCTCGTCCATCAGCACGATCTTGGGATCGACCGCGAGCGCACGCGCGATCGCAACCCGCTGACGCTCGCCGCCCGACAGCATCGATGGATACTTGCGCGCGTCGCCTCCGAGCCCGACCAGCCGCAGCAGCTCGGTTGCTCGCGTCCGGCGCTGCTCCTTGTCGCTCGCGCCAAAGCGCAGCTCCGAGCCGAGCAGTACGTTGTCGAGCGCGGTGCGCCAGGGAACGAGCCGTGGCGACTGGAACACGAAGGCGATGTCCGACCAGGCCTGATGCGGGTCGCGGCCGTCGACCGCCACGCGCCCGGCGTTCACGTCGAGCAGGCCGCCGATGATCCGCAGCGACGTGGACTTGCCGCAGCCCGAGGGGCCGAGGATGCAGACGAACTCGCCGCGCCGGACGTCGAAGCTCAGCCGGTCGTAGATCTGCTCCTCGCCGAAGGCGATGCTGACATTCTCAAGGGCAATGATCGGGGCGGACTGCATGCATCCATCGGGGCGGGACCCGTGTGATGCTATCACGCCTTTTCGCAGCGCTGCCAAGAAGCGCTGACGCGGCAAACGGCTATTGATTTATACGTATGCCCTATGAATTCCCGGCGCGTATCGAAGTCTGCCCAGCAGCCGTCTGGCAGAGCCGCGGACCTCAGGGCGCGAGCGGCGGGCTTTCGGTTTCCTCCGGCCGGGGCTTTCGCACCCGATCGGCATAGAGCGCTTCGCTGGCGCCGAAGCGGCGGTAGTTCTCGCGCGCCTCGGCGAGGCTGATTGTGCCGTTCGGACCGCCGCGCGCCACCTGTGCGTCGTGGTCGTCCTGGCCGTCGTCCTCCCACCAGCACACCGGGCACATCTCGAAGCCGCCGCGGCCGTGCAGCGTCAGCGAGCGGCAGCAAGGGCAGCGATAGGTCGGCACCGGCTCGTGCTCGCGCGAGATGCTGACCTTGGTCGGATCGCCGAGGCCGAACCTGATGAGTCCGAGCTTGAAGAGAAGGTAGTTGATCAGGCCACCGGAGGTGCGGATGCGGATGCCAAGCTCCTCGAACCAGCCGGGACGCTTGCGCTCGTCGCCGCTCAATCCCATCCGAACAGGCCCAGGATTGCGTTCCAGATGCCCTTGAGCACCGCGCCGACCATCGCAAACACGAGAGCGACCGCATCCCAGACGGCTTCGAGGATGTCCCAGAGGCTCATGCTGCGGATCATCGCGATGATGGCCGCGACCGTCAGGCCGCCGCCGGCCACGATCATGGTGGGAAGCTGAATTTCGAGCGAGGCCGTCGCCGATTGCTTGACCAGGCCGTAGATCGAAATGCCGAGCGCCACGAAAGCGACCAGCACGGCGAGCCCCGCGACGACGCCGGCGCCCATGCGGCGCTGCGGCGCGCGCTTGGCTGATGGCTGTTGCCCGCTCATGGCTCGTCTCCCAATTCAACCATTGGTCGGCCCCAGCGCTTCGCGGGTTCAAGGCGCCGCAGGAACCGGTTTTTCTTGAGGTTTTAGGGCCAGCAGACCGCCGGTGCCGTCATCCAAACGAACGACGGCGGCGTGTGCGACTCATTCAAGCGCCGCGGCCGGCGACGGCTCCGTCAGACCTACTCTTCCGGCTCGGTGGTGAAGAACGGCGGATAGCCCTTGCTCTTGCCGAGCTCGGTCGCCTCCTTGGCCTTGGTCTCGGCCACGTCCCGCGTGTAGACCGCGATGACGCAGGCGCCGCGCCGGTGCGCGGTCATCATCACGCGGTAGGCGGTCTCCTCGCCCATCCGGAACACCGCCTTCAGCACCAGCACGACGAATTCGCGCGGCGTGTAGTCGTCGTTGAGCAGGATAACCTTATAGAGCGGTGGCCGCTTGGTCTTGGTCGCGGTCTTGGTTTTGACCGTGGTGCGTGGCTTTTCGACGATCTTGTCGGCCATAGCGAACGCTCCCGCGGGCCGGCGGCCCTATCCTTCCGGAGAGGCTTCCGATTATAGCGCGGGACGGCCCGCCATCCCACATAGGCGTTCAGGGAAACGGGAAAATCCGTCCCGAGGCCTTAGGCAACCCGCCGCAGGCTCGCTACCATTGCATGACCAGAGACAGCGGAGCGGAAATCATGCGGGGCCTCACGGTTGCGGCAATGATCGGCGCAATGGCGGCAAGCCACATTGCAACGGGCCACGCCGCAGAGATCCGGGTGATCTCGGCCAACGGCATGCGCGAGGTGATCCAGGAAACCAAGGCGAAGTTCGAGGCCATGAGCGGCCATCGACTCACCATCACTGTGGTCGAGACCGGCGAAATCCAGCGCCGCGTGCTGGGCGGCGAGAACTACGACGTCATCATGGTGCCGAAGGCCGCCGCCGACGATTTCGAGCAGCGCGGCAAGATGGTGCCGGGCAGCGGCGTGCAGCTGATCCGCGTCAATTTCGGGCTCGCGGTCGCGGCGGACGGGCCGCGTCCCGATGTCAACACGCCGGAGGATATGAAGCGCGTATTCCTCGCCGCCAAGACCGTGCTGATCACCGACCCGAAAACCGGCGGCATCAGCGGCGTGCACCTGATGGAGGTGCTGGACAAGCTCGGCATCACCGAGCAGATGAAGGACAAGCTCGTGCCCAATCCGGGCGGCGGCTTCCACGCCAGGCGCGTGGTGAGCGGCGAAGCGGACCTCGCGGTGCAGGCCGAGCACGAAATCCGCTGCGTGCGCGGCGCGACCTTCATCCCCTTCCCGCCGGTGTTCCAGCGCACCATCGTTTTCATCGGCGGGCTCGGCACGGCGACCCAGGTCGCCGACGCCGCGAAGAGCTATCTCTCCTTCATCACTGGACCTGAGGCGCTGACGACGATCCGGGCGCACTGCCTGACGCCAGGCTGATCCGTCTTTCTCCTCGTTACGCGCCGACCGTGAACACGATGCGCGGATCGCAGGATTCGCCGGGCCATGCCTGCGCGACCTCCGACAACGGCACCGTTCTGGTTTCGATTTGAAAGCGGGTTTTGGCGGCCGCCTGCAACAACTCGTCGGTCACGCCGACAATACGGTCGAGCGGAAGGCTGCCGATGCCGCTTCCCGTCATCTCGAGCGGTGCCGAACGAAGCGCCGAAGCGGGCAAGGTGATGTTGGCGCCGCTCGAATTGCCGACCTGAACGAAGCGGATCGGGATATCGTCTTTCCCGGCCTTCGTGCCGGCGATCAGCAGGCGTTCCGCGCTTCGGCCCCAAAGATAGTCGAGCACGACGTCGACACGGCCGGCGAAGCTCTGCTTGAAGGCGGCATCGAGCGCATCGGTGGCTTCGACCAGTTGAATCGTCTCGTCGGCACCGAGCGCCTTCAGCGATTGCAGCGAGGCGGCGTTGCGGCCGGTGGCGATGACCTTCTTCGCCCCAAGGTGTTTCGCCAGTTGAACCGCAAGACGTCCGGACGTTCCGGTCGCGCCGTTGATCAGCACCGTTTCTCCGGTTTTCAGTTTCGCGCGGTCCTTCAGCGCCGCCCATGACGACAGGCCGGGATTGGCGATCGCGGCAGCGGTGATGTCGTCGATGCCGTCGGCGAGGATCACGCAATGCGACGACGGCACCACCGCCCATTCGGCCATGCTGCCAAACGGCGCGTTCGGCAGAATGAAATAAACGCGACGGCCGTCGTCGAGCCGGCCGACGCCGTCGATCCCCACGACAAAGGGAAACGCACCGGGCGCGCTGTAGTGGGCGCCCGAGGCGCGCCCCTTCACCACGGGACTGAGCGCTGCAGCCCTGACCGCAATCCGCCTTTCACCGCCGGACGCAACCGGCTCCCTGAAGTCGCCGTAGACCGGCATGCTCCCGGCCTGCGCGACCATTGCCGCCTTCATTATTCTTGTCCTCCCACCGAACGGTCGATCGGAAGGCATAGTGCAGCGGGCAAATACTGCAATGGCCCGACCGAATCGTCGGGCCAGAGATCCGGCGGGCGAAGCGATCGGGCTAAAGCTCTTCCGGCCGCGGCCGCCTCACGCGGCCGACGTGCCCCGCTTCGCTCGCGCCGAAGCGGCGGTAGTTCACCCGCGCCTGGCGCAGGCTCAAGGGGCCGTTCGGCCCGTCGTTCACCATATCGGCGTCGCACTCGTCCCGGCCGGCGTCGCTCCAGGCGCAGACCGGACATGTCTCCAAGCCGCCGCGCGCCCGCAGTGTCCGGCAGCCGCAGCACGGGCAACGATGCAGGCGCCGGGTGTCAGCGTTCCTCTGGCGGCCCGGGAAGTCGATGATGTCGCCCTGGCGCGGCGGGCGGACCTTGTCGGTCATGGTCTTTGTCTTCGTTCCAAGGTTCTCGTGGTGGCCATTGGTCGCGGCGATCGGGCGCGCCGTTCAATTTTCACAGGCGGCTGCGGAAAATCCGAATTCATGAGGCAATAGAGGGACTTCGCCGCGCTCCGAGGCGGCATTTTCAGCGTAGCGATACAAACGATACGGCGCGGGAGCTCGCACTCCAGCGCCGCAAGGCGGCGAATGCCGCGCCGTCAGCAATTGGGCAACCCTGCCGCCGCGGCCGGCCGCTGGCCCTGCCCGGCTCCCATGGACGAGGACGCGCCGCCGCTCGGAGCCGCACCGCTGGTCGCGCCACCCTGGGACGCGCCGCCCGAGGCCTGACCCGGCGCCTTGTCCTTGATCATCTGGCTCGCGCTGTCCCAGCATTCGGTCGACTGGGCTGCGCCCGGCCGGTCCATGGAACCGGACGGCGAGGATGGGCTCGCGCTCGATTGTGCCATCGCGAGGCTGCCGCCCGCGGCAAGCAATGCGGCTGAACTCAGCGCGCGCAGTTTGCCAAGCTTCATGATGAGGTCCTCTGCTCACTGTCGGCAACATCGCCAACGCGACCTCAACGGGAGCGCAGAGCGATCGTTCCTGCGACACCGTCAGCGCGAGCGTCGCCGCAATGCCGCCACGCTTGTGCCGCGAAGCGCTACTGCGGAGCGCAACGGCATGCGTCGGTCACTCAGCAGCCGCGGCAGATTTGCAAAATTTTATCGAGCTCGCGGTCGAGCGGCGGGCGCCCGGTCCCGGTTGCGCCGCGTTGCGATTCAGCAGGCAGGTCGGACGCCTTCGGCTGGCGGTGACCGACTGGGGCTTGCGGCACCGCCCGCGGCGGCGACGGACTTTCGCCAACCGCTGAGCCGGTTGTCGTGCGAGCTTCCGGCCTATCTTGCGCTGCAGCAGCGGAAACGAAAAACACCGACACTGCAGTCCATGTCGCAATGTGCAGTGCCGCAAATCGGTTCGCGATCATGACGTCACCCTCCTGCGTTGCCGCATCAGCGATGCATCCGGACGTCCTTTGAACACGCCATCCGGAGCGGATGGAAATGCTCGCCACCGATCATGCCGACAGCCACTCTGCATCGCCGCGGCTCTCACATCTCAGCATCGAAACCCACAGAAGCGGCACGGGGTTTCAACGTCATTGCCGCGGCATGCGCGCGCGGCGAAACGTCAACGCCGCTGCTTCATTTTCGCAGCTTCGAAGTCACGATGCCGTCGCAAATGTTGGGGATACTGGCTGCCATTCGGTGGGGAGAAAATCGGCGACAAGCAAACCTCAGAATGAGGACGTGCCATGAAGCTGCGATCCCAGGCTGTGCCCGCGTTCCATCAGTCCCGTCCGATCGTACCCTGCGCGCAATGCGGGGAAGCTTTGTTCGCTCCGGAATGGAGCGAGTACTTCGATGATCGCCGCATCCGTCATTTCTGGTCCTGCGACGCCTGCAACTACCAGTTCGAGACGATGGTCTGCTATCCGGGGCCAGACGCTCAGGCGGCCTGAACGGCACAAATTTAAGCTTGGTTGAGCTCGACAAGGCTCCCGGCCGGACCGAGCCCGCCACCATTTGCCCCGCCGCAGGGGCGCGATGCCGCCTTGCGGAGGGGCCCAAAACAAATCACGCTGACGGACGCCGAAATAAGATCTCCCTGGGAGGGGCGTCCGATGATCCGTTTGAAATGGGCAGTGAAGTCTTTCGCCGCGGCATGCGCCGCGGTGGCGTTGATGGCATTTGGCTCCGGCGGCGCGCTGGCGCAGTCGAAGACGCTGAAGATCATCGTTCCCTACACGCCGGGAAGCGGCCCCGACATCATCTCACGATTGATGGGCGAGCAGATCGCCAAGGCCGGCGGGCCGACCGTGGTGGTCGAGAACCGGCCCGGCGGCGGCATGACCATCGGCACCGAGGCCGCAGCCCGCGCCGAGCCCGACGGCGGCACCGTTCTCCTTGTGGCGAACGCCTTCACCGTCAACATGGCGGTGAAGCGCGGCAACTTCACGCTCGCCAACTTCGAGCCGGTCTGCAATCTCGCGACGACGCCGATGCCGCTCGTTGTGCAGAGCTCGTCGCCATGGAAGACCGTGCAGGAGCTGGTCGACTACGCCAAGGCCAATCCCGGCAAGTTCACGTTTGCCAGCGGCGGGCCCGCGACCTCGCTGCACGTGGCGATCGAGGTGTTGCGGCTCGCGACCAAGATCGACACCAACTACGTGCCCTACGGCGGCAGCGGTCCGGCGATCAACGCGCTGATCGGCGGTCACGTCCAGGCGGTCTGGGCGGACTTTCCGACCGTGGTGTCGCACCTGAAGAACGGCACGTTGCGGGCGCTCGCCACGAGCTCGCCGAAGCGCATCCCCGAACTGCCCGGTGTGCCGACGCTGACCGAAACCGGCATCACCAAATACGAGGCGGAGATCTTCTACGGCATCGTCGCGCCGGCAAAGACTCCGCAGGCCGCGCTCGGCAGCCTCGGCACGATGCTCACCAACGCCATGAACACACCGGAAATGAAAGAGAAGTTCGCCCAGCAGGGGTTGTTCCCGGACGGCCGCTGCGGCGACAAGTTCGGAGCATTCCTGCGCGACATCACGGCCGACTACGAGCGCGTCACCACTGCCGCCGGCATCAAGCCGAACTGAGGAGTGCTGCCGCAAGCCATTCGCCGGCCTATGCCTGCCGCTGACAGCAGCGCGGACCGCGGTGTAGCCTCCATCGGTCATGTCCGGGAGGCTCACCTGCGTGCATCGTTCGATCGAACTCGGCTATCGCGCCGCGCCGTGCTGGCCGGCGCCATGACGGCACTGGCCGGCCCGGCGGTGGCGCAAGACTATGGCCTCAAGGTGCTGGCGGCTGGCTCCGCATTGCACGGGCTTCGTCCCGCAGCGGCGCAGTTCACCCGCGAGAGCGGCATTGCCGTCGCGGTCGCAAACGACCACGGCCACAACATCCGCAAGCACGCGCTCGCGGGTGAGGCGCAGGCCGACGTGGTGCTGGTGCCGACCGAATGGGCCGAGGAGATCGTTGCCGCCGGCCGCGCCGACAAAAGCACAATGCTTGCCATCGGCGCGGTGCGGATGGGCGCGGTGGTCAAGACCGGTGCGACGCGCCCGGACGTCGCGAGCATGGACGGATTGCGCTGCACGTTCGTCTCCGCCGAGGCCGTGCTGCTGACGCTCGCGCCGACCGGCGACCATCTGATGAAGGTGATCGATCGCTTCGGACTCACCGCGACGGTTGCGCCGAAGCTCAAGCGCTTCGATACCGCGACGCTGCTCAACAAGCATCTCGCCGAGAACGGCACGAGCGGCGCGATCGGCTTCGGCCCCGCGACCGAGATTCTCACCTGGCGCGGCCGGGGCGTCGAATGGGGCGGGCCGGTACCGGACGAAATCCAGATCGTGCTGCCCTACTCGGCCGTGATACTGAGCGGCGCACAGGCGGACGACGGCGCAAAAAAGCTCCTGGCCTGCCTTGCAACGGCATCCGCGCGAAAACACTTCACCGACAGCGGCGTCGAATAACAACAAGCTCGGCAAGACTGGAAGAACCATGGCTGAAGCGAAGACCTACGAAGGCGGCTGTCATTGCGGCCGCATCCGCTATCGGATCGAGACCGCGCTCACGCAGGCCATCGAGTGCAACTGCTCGATCTGCGCCAAGCGGGGCGCGCTCTGGACCTTCGTCGCATCGCCGCAGTTCACGCTGCTCAAGGGCGAAGAGGCGCAGAGCGACTATCAATTCAACAAAAGGAAAATTCACCATCTGTTCTGCGAGAACTGCGGCGTCGGCTCCTATTCGCGCGGGATTGCGCCGAACGGCGACGACACGTTTGCAGTCAACATCCGCTGCCTCGACAGCGTCGATCTCGCAGCACTCAAGATCAGGCCTTTCGACGGCAAGAGCCTCTAGGGAGACAGTGATGGCACGCGTGAAGATGATCCCGCCGGACGCGACCGACGGCGAGGTACGGAAGACCTACGACCATGTGCTCAAGCAATGGGGCCGGATTTCAAACTTTTCGCAGGTGCTGGCGCATCAGCCTGCGGCACTGATGGGCTGGGCGCTGCCGAACGACGCGATCCGGCTCGGCAACGTCAAGGCCGATCCGGACTACGTGAAGATCCAGCAGCTCGTCATCATCAAGACCTCGGCGCTCAACCGCAGTGCCTATTGCATGTCGCACAACGTGCCGCTCGGCCGGAAGATCGGACTGACCGAGGCACAGGTCGCTGCGGCCCAGGGCGACGACTACATGGCCTCGCCCGATCTCGACGACCGGCAGAAGGCCGCGGTGCGCTGGGCCGAAGCGGTGACGAAAATGACCGCGCGTGACGACGATGCGGCGTTTGCGGCGATGAAGCAGCACTTCACCGAAAAGCAGATCGTCGAGCTCACCGTGTTCTGCGGCATGTGGAATTACTCCAACCGGCTGTGCGAGGCGCTGCACGTCGATCTGGAGCGGCCGGACAAACGGATCGAATTCCAGAAATAGGCTCTGCGCAAAAAAGACGGCGGCGGCCCGAAAGCCGCCGCCCATCGAAGCGGATTTGCTGCGCCTAACGCGCCGGCATGTCGCTGAACATCACGCCGCCCTTGGCCTTGTCGGTCTTCGGCGTCTCGACCAGCGTGATGACGACGGCGTCCGCCGGCACCTTGTAATTCTTCACCATCGCGTCAGTGATGTCCTTGCAGAGCGCGGCTTTCTGCTCCGCGGGACGGTTGCCAACGGCGTAGACGACGATCTCGGGCATGTTGCTCCTCCTGTCGATGCCTTCCGGCGGACTATAGCCCGTGCGGCCAAACGGAAACACTCCCTGCACCCGTGCGGACGGCAACCTCGCCCGTCGCCGGGCGCATGGATTGCTGCAATAATGCGGATGCGGCGGTGTTTGTAATGGGGGCTCATTGGGCATCGTCGTCCAAGCTCAACGGGAGAGGACAAGGACAATGAATTTTCATTCCAAACTGCCGTCCGACATCATCGGACTGACCACGCCCTCGCCGGTGTCGCGGCGAAGCTTTTTCATGACGGCGTCGGCCGCCGCCGCCGCAGGCTATACGCTCGCCGCGGGTCCAGTGCGGGCGCAGGCCATCACCACCGACACGACCGGGCTCAAGGTCGGCGACGGCAAGGTCAAGGTCGCGGGCGGCGAGATGCCGGTCTATTTCGCGCGGCCGGAAAAGGCCAAGAACCCGCCGGTCGTGCTGGTGGCGATGGAGATCTTCGGCCTGCACGAATACATCAAGGACGTGACGCGGCGCTTGGCCAAGGCCGGCGCGTTCGCGATCGCGCCTGACTACTATTTCCGTTCCGGCCAGGACCTGACCAAGGTCACCGACATGCCGAAGCTGATGCCGATCGTGAACGCGAAGCCGGACGCCGAGCTGCTCGCCGATCTCGACGCGACGGTGGCGTGGGCGAAGTCGCAGGGCGGCAACACGCGACGTCTTGGGATCCTGGGCTTCTGCCGCGGCGGCCGCACCGTGTGGGAGTATGCCGCGCACAACAAGAACCTCCGCGCCGGTGTCGCCTTCTACGGCTCGCTGGTCGATCCGCCGGCGCAGAAGGAAGGCGGCAGGTGGCCGAAGAGCCCGACCGAGCTGGCACCCGAGATGAAAGCGTCGGTGCTGGGCCTCTACGGCGAGGCCGATCAGGGCATCCCGGTCGCGCAAGTCGATGCGATGAAGGAAGCGCTCACCAAAGCGAAGAAGAAGGCCGAGTGGAAGCTCTATCCGGGCGCGCCGCACGGCTTCCACGCCGACTACCGGCCGAGCTACCGCAAGGAAGCAGCCGATGACGCCTGGAAGATGGCCCTCGACTTCCTGAAAAAGAACAAGGTGCTCTGATCCGGCGAAGCGACCGCTTCCCCTCTCCGATCAAAAGTTGGAGAGGGGAAATCTTTTCGGCCCGCGCCGCATCCGAAAGCCATAAGCTGCCGTATGACTCGCAGGTGCTGAACTTAAGAGCGAGGCCGCCCATGACGCTTCACCGCAGACACGTTCTGGCATTGCTCGCGTCGGCCTGTGGCGGCACGCTTGCCGCGCCCGCATTCGCACAGGCGCCCGCCATGAGCCGACCGACCGCATTTGCATTTTCCTTCGCGACGCTCGAGGGCCGCAGCCTTCGCCTCGCCGAGTACGCCGGCAAGCCGATCCTGATCGTCAACACCGCCTCGCAGTGCGGCTACACCCCGCAATACGCAGGCCTGCAGGAATTGTGGAAGCGCTACCGCGACAAGGGCCTGCTGATCATCGGCGTGCCGTCGAACGACTTCGGCGGCCAGGAGCCGGGCGGGCCCGACGAGATCAACAAGACCGCGCACGGCCAGTACGGCGTGAGTTTCCCGCTCGCCGCCAAGGCCGAGGTCAGGGGGCCGGCCGCGCACCCGTTCTACAAATGGGCGGCGCTGGAACGGCCGGGCGACGGCCCGCGATGGAATTTCCACAAGTACCTGGTCGGCCGCGACGGGCGAATCACCGCCTCGTTTTCCACTCAGACCGAGCCGACCGATCCACGCGTCATTGCCGCGATCGAGAAAGAGCTGAGATAGCGACGCGGTTTTTCAGGGCGAATCAGCAGCGACAATCGGTCCAATTGGCCGTTCCCGCGGCATTGAGTCTGCTTCCCGGCAAGGGCGACGCGACAGTCCCTGGAGCTCCCGCTCCGGAAGGAGAGACTATGAGCGTCATCCTGATTTTTGCGATTTTTGTCGTCGTCGGCGACGCCTTGGCCATCGGGATCTCCTCGGTTGTGGAGCGATTCTCCGAACCGGCCAGCCTGTTCGTGTTTCTGGCGCTGTTCATCCTGGTGTTCTGGGTCGCCTGGGTCTGCGCGGTGCGCGTGGCAGATCGCTTTTCTGCCCGCCGAACCTGAGCCCAAACCCGCCACAATCCGGCGCTCCATCTGGCGAAATAAGCTTAACGCGGGTTGCACGGTGAAAGCCGTGCGACCTTCATTGACTTGACGACCGAATAGCTTCATTCCATGCCCCAAGTGGCCTGAGGCTCATTCTTTCGTGGACATTGGAGGGTCATAATGCGCAGTGCGGCAGCATTTGCATGGGCGATGTCAGCGTCTTTGTTGATCCTGGGACCAGCTTCGGCTCAAAACGCACCGTCGATCGTGCCCGCACCCGCGCTCGCTCCTGCCATGGTGCCTGCTCCGACGCTCACGCCCGCACCGACGCTGGCGCCTGCTCCAGCCGCCGCGCCTGCTCCGATCGCGGCACCCGCGCCGGCCGTTCAAATGCAAAGCTCGGCACCGAGCCTGCTCGAGGTTCCATCGACGCCGGCCGCTTCACCGGCGACGCAGGCGGCACCGGCCCGCGCGCCCGCACCCACCACCACGACTGGCCAGTCGCAGGCTCGTCCGCCGGCGCTGACGCCCGCCACACCCGCTTCGGTTCAGCCGCCG
>JAIESI010000284.1 GCA_019746135.1 Xanthobacteraceae bacterium | reverse complement strand
CCTCAGGGGTTGGAAGGTCGTGGAAAACCAATCCTAACCTCCCGACCACCCGCCGACCCTGCATAGGATCTACGCATCGCGCATATGCGACGGCCCCGCCGCAAGCGGGGAGAGGTAAACAGAGTTTGCGGCGAGATCGACGAGTGCCCGGCAGCATCATCACACCCGCTTGATCGCGAAGCTCTTGAGGTACTCGTCGGGCTTCGACGGATCGAAGGTCTTGCCCATCACCGAGAACGACTTCGAGGTGGTGGCCGGCGGCGTCAGCCCGACCTCCTTCATCAGCCGGGTCGTGTCGGTGGCGAGATAGATCTGCCTGGCGACCGCGGCGTAATCGACGTCGGCCTTGAGCTGACCCCAGCGCTTCATCTGGGTCATGATCCAGACCGCGAAGGATTCCCACGGGAACGGATCGAAATCGACGCGGTTCGGCACGCGCTGCACGCTGCCGAGCCCGTCGGCGAAGGTCCCGGTCAGGATCTGCTCCAGCACGGTGACCGGCTGGTTGATGTAGTTCGCCGGCGCGATCGCCTCGGCGATCTGCTTGCGGTTCTCGGCCTTGGTGGCGAACGCGGTGGCGTCGATGATCGACTTGAGCAGCGCCGCATAGGTGTTCGGCGAGCCCGTCACGAACGCCTTCGAGGCCGCGAAGGCGCAGCACGGATGGCCTTCCCAGATGTCCTTGGAGAGGATGTGGATGAAGCCCGCGCCGTCGAACACGGCGCGCTGGTTCATCGGATCGGGACCGAGGAAGCCGTCGATGTTGTCGGCGCGGAGGTTTGCCACCATCTCCGGCGGCGGCACCGCGCGGATCTGCACGTCGGTGTCCGGGTCGATGCCGTGCTCCGCAAGGTAGTAGCGCAGCAGATAATTGTGCATCGAATAGTCGAACGGCACCGCGAACTTGAAGCCCTTCCACGACTTCGGATCGCGCTTGTCCTTGTGCTTGACCGAGAGCGTGATCGCCTGGCCGTTGATGTTCTCCACCGCCGGCATCGTGTACGGCACCGGGTTGGAGCCGACGCCGAGCGTGATGGCGATCGGCATCGGCGACAGCATGTGGGCCGCGTCGTATTCCTTGTTCAGGGTCTTGTCGCGGATCACCGCCCAGCCGGCGGTCTTGATCACCTCGACGTTGAGGCCGTGCTTCGAATAGAAGCCCATCGGGTGCGCCATGATGATCGGCGTGGCGCAGGTGATCGGGATGAAGCCGACCTTGAGGTCCTTCTTCTCGATCGCGCCGCCCTGGGCGAAGACGTCGGTCGCGGTCGACAGCGGGAAGAACTGCGAGAGCGCGGCGAGCGCCGTCGAGGCGCCGACCGATTTCAGGAACGCGCGCCGGCTTGCGTCGTGCGGGAACACGGCGCGCATCACCGCGGAGGCGACGACGCCCTCGTAGCGCTTCTCGTCGCCCGGGCCCGCGACCGGCACGCATTGCAGTTGGACGTCGCGGGCGTGCTCGGCCTCGCTGACGTGGCGGCCGCAGGAACAGCCTGCCCGGTTGAGACCGCGCTTGGCGTCGAAAGGATTGTCGAACATGGACATCGGCACGCCCCCAATCGTTGTCGCCGTGCGTCCGCAGGGCGAAGGCGAACCGATTTTTGCAATGGCCGTGCCAAGCCGCGCCGGCACGGCGGCGCGGCTATCTGGCGTTCAAAATTGCAGGGTTCTTGTATGCAATTGGCGGCGAACCCGCCCGATCTCTGGGCAGATGCCGATTTTTTCGCCGGCCCGATGAAAAAACCGGCTGGAGCTGTTCCCGTTCCTTCGGAATCGGAAACAGCTCCAGCTTCTTTGGTTTGGTCGCATTTTCTGCGGCGAACCGCTTCACACCCCGGATCAAGTCCGGGGCAGGCTTTCGCCGGAAAATGCGCTACGCCTGCCCCGCAGGCCCAGCCCGGCCGGCCGAGCCGAGCAGCCTCGCTATTGAGGCGTGACCCCGTCGCGGCCGACATTGATGCGCGCGGCCTCGTAGCTGCCGTCGGCCTTCCTGGTCGCCGCCAGAACGGTGAACGCCGCGCCCGCCTTCAGATCGGCCGCGCTGCCGATCTCGTAGCGGGTGATCGGCACGTTCGGCGGCACGACGATTTTCTTCTCGCCGTCCTTGAATTTGAGAAGGATGGTCGATCCGTCGACGCCGGCGACCGTTGCGCCCGAGGCGGTGCCGTTGGTCATGGTGCTGTTGGGCACCGGCGCATAGGGACGGTGCCCCTCGCCGGTGCCGCGCATCTGCTCGGGGAAGATGTGGACCTCGAGCGCCTTCTGCGAGCCGTCCGGCTGCGGCATCGCCGCGCTGCCGAGGAAGGTGCCTTCCTTGACCTCGGCCATCGTCGCCTTGACCACCGCGACGATCGTCGCATTGCCGGTCAGCGAAAGCTTTGCTTCGCCGTCCCGGGTCTTCAGCGTCAGCGTATTGCCGTCGACCTTCTCGATCGTGCCGCGCATGCGCACCGTCGGCGCCTGCTGCGCGGATGCGAGCGCAACCGTTGCCGCAACCAGCGAACCGGCCAGCATGAACTTGAGCGTGGTTTTCATTGTTGCTCCCTCATCTCCCCCGAGGCCGACGCGCCGCCGTTCGACAGCGGCGCGCCGGGTTTCACCCGCGCTGTTCCGTTGGCCGGAACAATGTCCCGGCTCACCGCCGCCTATTGCGGCGGGTCGATGTCGCGGCCGACCGCGATATTCGGCGCGGTCAGCGTGCCGTCGGCCTCCTTGCGCGCCGCGCCGACGAACACCTTGGCGCCGACCTTCAGGTCTGCAGCCGTGCCCGGCTCGTACTTGGCGATCGGCGTGCCCGGCGGGATCAGCACCTTCTTCTCGCCGTCCTTGTACTTGACCAGCAGGTTCTGGCCGTCGTTGCCGGAGACGGTGGTGGCGACATTGGCGTTGGTCATGGTGCTGCCCGGCCGGCTGTCCCACTCGGAGAAGCGGTCGGCAACGACGCCCTTCTGCGAATCCATGAAGATGTGAATGGCAAACGCCTTCTGCGTGCCGTCCGGTTGCGGCATGGCCGACACGCCGATGAACGAGCCTTCCTTGATGTCGGCGAGCGGCGCCTTGACCATCGCCGCGATGCGCGGCGGCTCGGCGAGCTTCACCGTCAGGTTCTCGCCGCTTCGGGACTTCACCGACAGCGTGTTGCCGTCGACCTTGGTGATCTCGCCGCGCACGCGCACGGTCGGCGCCTGCTGTGCGAAAACCACCGAAGCCGAAGCCATCAACACCAGACCGGCGGCTCCGAGGGCACGCCGTGTGATCGTCTGCATGATCGTCCTCCCTGGAGAATGCGTCCGGGCTTTAAGCCTTCGATCGCGTAAACCCCGTTCTGCCGTAACCCCCCGGCCCCGGGTCTTATTCCCTACTTTATCAGGTCGGCCTCGATCAGGGCTCGCAGTTCCGGTGTCACCTCGGGCCGGATCCCGAACCAGAGCTGGAAGCCTCTTACGGCCTGGTGAAGCAGCATTCCGAGGCCGTCGGCTATGGCATGGCCGCCGCCGCGGGCCGCCGCCAGCAGCGCGGTTTCCAACGGGGCATAAACCAGGTCGGTGACGACAGCCTGGCGCGGCAGCGAGCCAAGGTCGATCGCGAGCGGCGGCTGGCCGGTCATGCCGAGCGAGGTGGTGTTGACCAGGAGGCTCGCGCGGGCGAGCAGATGCGGCAGCGCGGTCAAGTGCGCCGGATGCACCGCGGGGCCGAAGCGCTCGCGCAGCGCCTGCGCCCGGTCGAGCGTCCGGTTGACGACATTGATCTTGCCGATGCCGCGCTCGATCAGCCCATAGACCACCGCGCGCGCCGAGCCGCCCGCGCCCAGCACCACCGCTTCGCCGCCGCGCCGCGCCCAGTCCGGCACCGCGGCATCGAGATTGGCGGTGAAGCCTTCCACGTCGGTGTTGGTCGAGCGGAGCCTGCCACTGTCGAACCACAGCGTGTTCGACGCGCCGACGGCTCTGGCCCGGTCGTCGGGCTCCGACAATTCCAGCGCCGCCTCCTTGTGCGGGATGGTGACGTTGGCGCCGACATAGCCGCGCGACGGCAGGTCGCGGACGAAATCGGCGAAGGCCTCGGGCGCGACCGCCTCCGGCCGGTAGTCGGCGGCTAGGCCGTGCTGCCTGATCCAGTAGCCGTGGATCAGCGGCGAGCGTGAATGCCTGATCGGCCAACCGATCACGCAGGCGGCTCGCACGCCTTCAGCCATGTCCGATCCTCGCGCGCCTCGCCCGGTCAGTAGTAACCGACCGTCGAGCCGCCATCGACCGCGATCGCGGTGCCCTGGATGTGCCGGGCCTTGTCCGAGCACAGGAACAGCGCGAGCGCCGAAATGTCCTCGGCCTTGCCGATCCGACGGATGCCGTCCTTGGCGGTCGCCTCCTTCTTCAGCTCGTCGACCGACTTGCCCGACGCCTTCGAGCGTTGCTCGATGAGCTCATAAAAGCGTTCGGTCTCGGTCGCGCCGGGATGGATGACGTTGACGTTGACGCCATCGCGCTTGCCGAGCTGCGACAGCGCCTTGGAGAAGTTGCCCATCGCCGCGTTGACCGAGGCGCCGATCGAGAAATCCGCGCCGGGCGAGCGCGCCGCGCCGCCGCCGATGTTGACGACGAAGCCGTTGGCGGCCTTCAGCATCGGCCAGAACAGCCGGCACATGCGCACGCAGCCGAACAGCTTGAGCGCATAGCCGTTCATCCAGGCTTCATCCGGCAGATCGACGAAATTGCCGGCCCGCGTCGCGCCCGCCGAGTTCACCAGCACGTCGCAGCGGTTGAACCTCTCTTTGACGGTGTTGAACGCCTGCTGGCAGCCTTCGAGCTTGCTCAGGTCCGCATTGATGGTGACCGGCGCGGGCCCGCCGGCCGCGGCGACGGTCTTTGCAGCCTTGGCGAGATTTTCCGCCGACGACGAGACGATCACCGTCTGCGCGCCCTGCCGCGCAAACTCGACCGCGATCTCGCGGCCGATGCCGCGGCTGCCGCCGGTGACGACAACGACTTTTCCTGCAAACTCGCCTGGCATTTCGTTTCCCCCGGTTTGAACTTTGGGCAGCGTCATGCCCGGACATAGCCGTCCAAAGGACGGCGTCGCTTCGCTCGCCTATGCCCGGGCATCCACGCCTTCCTTCCCCATCAATAAAGCAAGGCGTGGAGGGCCGGGACAAGCCCGGGGATGACGACGGAGAGACCTATTTCTCGTCCTGCACCACGTTCTTCAGCGTGCCGATCTCCGGCACGGTCATCTCGAACACGTCGCCGGCCTTGAGCCACGTCCGCTCGCCGTCCTTCTGGTTGAGCTTGATCGGCGTGCCGGTGCAGATGATGTCGCCGGGCTTCAAGGTCATGAAGGTGGAGACGTAGGACAGGATATCGGCGAACTTGAAGATCATGCTGTCGGTGGTGTCGTCCTGCGTCACCTCGCCGTTGATCTTGCAAGTGATGTGCAGCGGCTTTCCCAGGTCGACACCGGTGGTGATCCACGGCCCCATGCTGCCGGTCGCGTCCCAGGCCTTGCCCTGGGTGACGTTGAAGCGGCCATGCCTGATCCAGTCGCGGATCGTGCCCTCGTTGCACATGGTGACGCCGGCGACCCATTCGAAGGCGCGGTCCTTCGGGATGCGGCGTCCGGTCCTGCCGATGACGAGACAGATCTCGCCCTCGTATTCGAGCTGCTCGGATTCCGGCGGCCGGAGAATGGGCTGGTTGTGCGCGACGAACGAATTCGGCGGCTTGAAGAACATGCTCGGGTACTTGGCGTCGGTGTTGCCGCCGGCGGCCTCGAGCTCGGTGTCGCGCCTGGCGTAGTTGACGCCGATGCACAGGATCTTCTCGCCGCCCGGCACCGGCGCCAGCAGCTCGACCTCGGAAAGCGGAAAATCGGGCCGCACGCCCGCCACCACCGACTTCACCTGGTCCAGCGCGTCGAGCCGCAGGATGTCGAGCACCGACTGAATCCGGGGCGCGAGCCGCGGCTTGAGGTCGACGATCCCGTCGCCCACGACGACCCCGAAGCTCGAACGGCCGCGGATGTTATAGGTGGCCAGATTCATGCAGACTCCCAGCAGCAGAACGGACGCTCCGGCGCGCAAAGGACGGCGCGGCGCGAGGCGCCCGTGTTACAATAAGCCGTAGGCAACCGCCATAGAACCCGCCAAAAGAACTTGCAATGCCGATCCGCCAGCCGGTCTTCGATCCCCCCTTCAATGTCGTCCGCGCGAGCCATGTGGAACTGGCGGTGCGCGACCTCGCCCGCTCCCGCGCCTTCTACGTGGATTGCCTCGGCTACCTGCCGAGCGCCGAGGAGAACGGCGCGCTTTACCTCCGCGCCGTGGAGGAGCGAAACCACCACTCGGTGGTGCTGCGCGAGGCCAAGGCGGCGGGCGCAGCGACGATCGCCTTCAAGGTCGCGAGCGAGGACGACCTCGACCGCGCCGCGGCCTGGTTCAAGCGGCGCAACCTGCCGGTCTCGTTTCCCGAGGTGCCGCACCAGGGCCGCACGCTCCGCACCGCCGACGTCACCGGCATGCCGCTGGAGCTCTACTTCAGGATGGACCAGAGCGAGCGGATGCTGCAGCGCTACACGGCCTACCAGGGCGCACGCATCCAGCGCATCGACCACATCAACTGCTTCACCCCCGATGTGCAGGCGTCCTATGACTTCTACACCGAGCTCGGCTTCCGCCTGACCGAATACACCGAGACCGACGACACCCGCGATCCGAAGCTCTGGGCGGTATGGTTGCACCGCAAGGGCAACGTGCATGACCTCGCCTTCACCAACGGCCGCGGGCCGCGGCTGCACCATATCGGCGTCTGGACGGCGGGGCCGCTCGACATCCTGCACCTCTGCGACGTGATGGCGACGTCGGGATACCTGCCGAACATGGAGCGCGGGCCGGGACGCCACGGCATCTCCAACGCATTCTTTCTCTATATCCGCGATCCCGACGGCCACCGCATCGAGCTGTTCACCAGCGACTATCTCACGGTCGATCCCGACCTCGAGCCGCTGCGCTGGTCGCTCACCGATCCGCAGCGCCAGACGCTCTGGGGCCACCCCGCGCCGAAATCCTGGTTCGAGGAGGGCTCGGACTTTTCTTCCGTGCCGGTCCGCGATCCGGTATTGGAGGCGCGGCCGGTGGTGGCGCGGTAGATTGGCCAGGGTGTGCCGAAAAACGAGGAGGACCACGTGTCATTCTTAATGCGACGGATTTCCGTTTCGGTCCTGGAGCTGTTGATCCTGCTCGCCATCGCCATCGCCTTTGCGACGGTCTACCGGCTTTACTTCAGCCGCGCCGTCACGCTGACCCAGGTCTGCGAGCGGCTCGAAACCATGCAGAACAGCGAAACCGCCGACATGTTCGACAAGCTCGCGGGCGACGCCGCGGACTCGTGGAAGGAAGCCAACCGGCTCTGCCAGGTGCGGCGCCCGATCAGGTAGCAGCGCAATCCATGAAAACCATCTTTATCGACTGCAACGCCCAGCTCGGCGCGGTGTGGCAGCGCGTGCACGGCCCGGACGATCCGCCGGTGACGATCAACACCGTGCCGTTCGAGAAGAACGAGCTGCCGCGGGTGATCGGCGACCACGAGATCGCCATCGACGACCACAGCTACATGCCGACCGATCTGGTGCGGCAGTGCAAAAGCCTCAAGCACATCGTGTTCCTCGGCACCGGGGCGGCGAGCTACATGACGGTGCCGGAGATCGAGGCGCTCGGCGTCAAGGTGCACACCATCAAGGGCTATGGCGACACGGCGGTGGCCGAGCAGACCATCGCGCTGATGATGGCGGCCTGCCGCGATCTCGCGCGCATGGACCGCGCCATCCGCGCCGGCACCTGGCAGCCGCTCGAAGGCATGCAGGTGCTGGGCAAGACGCTCGGCGTGATCGGCCTCGGCGGCATCGGCGCCGAGGTGGCGCGGATCGCCAAGGGCATGGGCATGAACGTGATCGCCTGGAACCGCTCGCCGCGCCCCGATGCCGGCGTGCCGATGGTCGCGCTCGACGAGCTCCTGCAGAAGTCCGATGTCGTTTCGCTCAACCTCGTGCTCAACGACGAGACCCGCGGCTTCATCGACCGGGCGCGGATCGCGCGGATGAAGCCCGGCGTGATCCTGGTCAACACCGCCCGCGGCGCGCTGGTGGACGAAGCCGCGCTCCTCGAGGCGCTGAAAAGCGGCCACATCCGCCACGCCGGCCTCGACGTGTTCCACAACGAGCCGCTGAAGGCGAACAATCCGATCGCCAGGCTCGACAACGTGACGCTCGCGGCCCATGCCGCATTCCGCACGCTGGAGGCGTCGATGACGCTGCTGCGGCGGGCGATCGATATCGTCAAGAAGGTCCAGACCTAGGCGGCCTCCCTGCCGCATTGCCCGCGTCCGCGTTCCCGGCCAGAATAAGAAAAAACAAAAGCCGACCAGGGAGGACGCGCTGTGAAGCCCGCGCCATTTGCCTATGCCAGGGCGAAATCGGTGGAGCACGCCATCGAACTGCTGGCCCGCCCGGACGGCGAGGCGCGGCTGCTCGCCGGCGGCCAGAGCCTGATCGCCACGCTCAACATGCGGCTGTCGGCGCCGAAGCTGCTGGTCGATCTCAACGGCGTCGGCGGGCTTTCCGGTATTGCCGTGAAGAACGGCATGGTCGAGATCGGCGCGCTGACCCGCCATGTCGAGGCCGAGCGCTCGCCGGACATCGCCAAACACGTCCCGCTGATGGCGCTCGCCATGCCGCACATCGGCCACGCCGCGATCCGCAACCGCGGCACGCTCGGCGGCTCGATCGCGTTTGCCGATCCCGCGGCAGAGCTGCCCGCCTGCGCGCTGGCGCTCGGCGCGGAGCTCGACATCGCTGGCCCCGAGGGCAAGCGCTCGGTGAAGGCGGACGATTTCTTCCAGGGCCTGTTCGAGACCGCGCTGGGACCACAGGACGTGCTGACCGCGATCCGCATCCCCGCGGCGACCGCCGAGACCCGCACCGGCTTCGCCGAGCTCGCCCGCCGGCACGGCGACTACGCCATGGTGGGGCTCGCGGCGAACGGCAAAGGAAGCGGTGAGAAGCTGAGCGATGTCCGCCTCGCCTATTTCGGCGTCGGCAGCACGCCGGTGCGCGCGAAGCAGGCAGAAACAGCGCTGGCCGGCGGCGATGTCGATGCGGCGGTGAAGGCGCTGGCCGGCGATCTCGACCCGCACGACGACGTGCAGGCCACCGCGGCGACCAAAAAGCACCTCGCCGGCGTGCTGCTGCGGCGGGTCGCAAGGCAGCTCAGGGAGACCCGGCCATGAGCGACATGCGCTGCGATATCGCGCTGACCGTGAACGGCGAGGCCGTGCGCGAGACGGTCGACGCGCGGCAAACACTGGTGGATTTCCTGCGCGAGCAGCTGGTGCTGACCGGCAGCCACATCGGCTGCGAGCACGGCGTGTGCGGGGCGTGCACGGTGCGGGTGAACGGCGTCATCGTGCGCGGCTGCCTGATGCTGGCGGCGCAATGCGAGGGCGCCAAGGTCGAGACCATCGAGGGGGTGTCGGATACGGGCGAGATCGCCGACCTGCAGGAGGCGTTCGAGAGAAGAAACGCCCTGCAATGCGGCTTCTGTACCCCCGGCATGCTGCTGACCGCGCAGGAGCTGCTGTCGGCAGGCCCCGTCCCGAGCCGCGAAAAAATCCGCGAGCACATTTCCGGCAACTACTGCCGCTGCACCGGCTACCACGCCATCGTCGACGCCATCGAGGCGGTGGCGAAGGCGCGCGCGGGAGCACACAAATGAAGATCGTCGACGACTCCCCGCCCGTCCTCACCGCGCTCGACCGGCCGAACTCCTATATCGGCCGCGCGGTGCCGCGCCCCAACCTCGCCCGGCTGACCCAGGGCCGCGCGCAATATGTCAGCGACGTGGTGCTGCCGCGCATGGCGCATGTGGCGTTCGTGCGCTCGCCGCACGCGCATGCGAAGATCAAGAGCATCAATTCGGCCGCGGCGAAGAAGTCGCCCGGCGTGATTGCCGTCGTCACCGGCGTGGAGCTCGCCAAAGTCATCACGCCATGGGTCGGCGTCCTGACGCATCTCAAGGGCATCAAGTCGGCGCCACAGCACGCCATCGCCGTCGACCGCGCCTGCTGGGCCGGCGAAGCGGTCTGCGCCGTGGTGGCGCGGAGCCGCGCCGAGGCCGAGGACGGCTGCGGGCTGGTCGAGGTCGCCTACGAGGAGCTTGCGGCCGTCACCGATCCGGAGACCGCGCTCGACCCGAAGACGCCGGTGATCCATCCCGAGCTCGGCGACAACCTCACCTTCGAGCGCGTGCATGTCGCGGGCGATCCCGACAAGGGCTTTGCCGAGGCCGACGAGGTGATCGAGACCACGTTCGTGTTCGGCCGCCACACCGGCGTCTGCAACGAGGCGCGCTCGATCGTCGCCGACTGGAACGCCGGCGAGCAGCGCATGACGGTGTACCAGGGCACCCAGGCGCCGCACATGATGCAGAACCTGTTCGCCAAGCATCTCAACCTGCAGGAGCACCAGATCCGCGTCGTCACCAAGGACGTCGGCGGCTCGTTCGGCATCAAGGTGCACACCTACGCGGACGAGATGGCGGCGGTGGCGCTGTCGAAGCTCTTGAAGCGGCCGATCAAGTTCGTTGCCGACCGGATCGAAAGCTTCGTCACCGACATCCACGCCCGCGACCATCGCGTCCAGGCGAAGATCGGCGTCAAGAACGACGGCACGATCACCGCCTGGGAGATCGACGACCTCACCGGCATCGGCCCCTACTCGGTCTATCCGCGCACCTCGGGCATCGAGGCGAACCAGGTGGTGAATCTCACCGGCGGGCCTTACACGTGTCCGAACTACAAGGCCCGCGCCCGCGTCGTGTTCCAGAACAAGAACGTGATGTGCCAGTACCGCGCGGTCGGCCATCCGATCGCGACCGCCGTGACCGAAGGCCTGGTCGAGATGGCGGCGCAGCGGATCGGCATGGATCCGCTGGAGATCCGGCGGCGCAACCTCATCGCCGACGACGCCCATCCCTCGCAGGGGCCCTCGGGCATCAAGTTCGAGGCGCTGTCGCACCACGAGGCGCTGGCGCATCTCGACGCGATGATGAACTACGCGGGGCTGCGCGCCGATCAGGAACGGCTCCGCCGGGAGGGCATCTATCGCGGCATCGGCTTTGCGAGCTTCGTCGAGGTGACCAATCCGAGCGCCGCGTTCTACGGCGTCGGCGGCGCGCGCATTTCCGCGCAGGACGGCGCAACCGTCCGCCTCGACGCGACAGGCGCGATCTTCTGCCACACCGGCGTCAGCGAGCAGGGCCAGGGCGCGGAAGCGGTGATCGCGCAATGCGTCGCGAGCTCGTTCGGCGTGCCGATGGATCGCGTTCGCGTCATCATGGGCGACACCGACAACACGCCCTATGGCGGCGGCACCTGGGCGTCGCGCGCGGCCGGCATCGGCGGCGAAGCCGCCTGGCAGGCGGGCAAGGCGCTGCGGCAGAACGTGCTCGCGGTCGCAGGCAGCATTTTGCAGGCGACCCCGAACGTGCTGGATATCCAGAACGGGATCGTGGTCGACAAAGACACCGGCAAGGAGCGCATCGGCCTCGACGAGGTGGCGCGCATCGCCTACTTCCGGCCGGACACGCTGCCCTCCGGCATCCAGGCCGAGCTGGTGGCGACGCGCCACTATGTGCCGCGCGCCTGGGCGTTCTCGTTCACCAACGGCATCCAGGCGAGCTGGCTCGAGGTCGACACCGACTCGGGCTTCGTCAAGCTGCTGAAGCACTGGTGCGTCGAGGACTGCGGCACGGTGATCAACCCGCAACTGGTCGACGAGCAGGTGCGCGGCGGCGTGGTGCAGGGCATCGGCGCGGCGCTGTTCGAGCATTGCCAGTACGACGAGCGCGGCCAGCTCCTGAACGGCAACATGGCCGACTATCTCGTGCCGATGGCGGTGGAGATGCCGGACATCGAGGTCGGCCATGTGGTGACGCCGACCGCCGACTCCGAACTCGGCGCCAAGGGCGCGGGCGAAGCCGGTACCGCCGGCGCGCCGGGCTCGGTGATGAACGCGATCAACGATGCGCTGCGGCCGCTGGGCGCGAAGCCGCTGACCGACATGCCGTTCACGCCGGACAAGATCTTGCGGGCGTTAGGTAAGGTATAAACTCAACGAGCTGTTCGCAGCCGCCGATCAACGGCATGGGCGCGGAGGCCGATTTGCTGGTTCAGCCGTGCCTCCCGCTCGACTGCATTTTGCAGAATGGTCAGGACCTCGTCCTCAAGAGATCGATCGTTTTGCGTGGCCCGACGTCGAAGCTGGCGCAGCGATCGCTCGTCTATCTTCCGGACCAAAAGAGGCATCATGCTTCCCTCTGGCATCGAGGCAATGTACGCGCCTTAATCAACAAACGCCACAAGCCGCCCGCACGCAATCACCGACAGCCACAGGGTGATCGATAGAGCGCCGGAGACGCGCAGCCGCAGCGGCGGGATCGCGCCGGTGTCATTCTGCGCCGTCTCCCATGCCGCGGCCTTGCGGAGCAACAGCGCGTTGGCGATGCCGCAGGCGACCAGCGCCATCTTGATCTGAAACAGCGTGGTGCCGGCGTATTCCACGGCGCGGATCGAGAACAGGAGCGAGCCTGCGGAAATGGCCAGCAGCAGGCCGAACACGGCGACCGGCACAAGGACCCGCGCGAGCGTCTTGATCGAAACCTGCCGGAAGCACCCGATCAGCCGCAGGTCGAGCGGCACGATCGCCCCAAACAACAGCGCGATGCCGGTGATGTGGCTCGCGTTCACCGCGGCATAGGTCCAGCGCGCCAAGCGCAGCGCCGCAACCGGCGCAAGCGCCTCGAGCGCCGTGAGCCATTCCACCAGCATCGCGCGAAGTCAGCTTCGCTCGGGGTAGAGGTTGTAGGTCTGGCCCTTGATGACGACGCGGTTGGCCTTCACCACCTTCAGCTTCGGGTCCTTGGCGCGATGGCCCTGGATCGTCAGCTCGACGCCTTTCACCAGCATCGAGTCCTTCAGGCCGGCGCGCTCGTTGCGCCAGGGCTGGCCGACCTCAACGGTCCACTCCTCGTTCTTCGCGCCGTTCTTCGCGCCGTTCCTGGCATCGATCTTGAGGAGGCCGTGCGGATTGCCGAGCTTCGCCGACTTGATGACGCCGGTGATCTCGAATGTCTTGTCTTCCGCCCACTCCCACCCGTGGTGGGCACGGGCCACGGCCGGAGCGAGCAGCGCAGCGAAGGCGCCGCCAAGGACAACGCGTCGGTCAGGCATGGCTCCTTCTCCCTTGATGTTGTCATGCAAATGCAACGGCTTAGTGCGGCATCCGGTTGCATCGCCGGGCCGCCTCGGTCCACTATCCTGCCACATCCGGTACCGGGAGAACGAGAACAATGGATATCAAGGTCGGCAGGAAAGCGATCGAGGAAGCCTCCAAGAAGCTGTCGAACTGGGGCCGCTGGGGCAAGGACGACCACATCGGCACGCTCAACCACGTCACCCCGGAAAACATCGCCAACGCCGCCAAGCTGATCAAGACCGGCAAGGTGTTCGCGCTCGGCATCCCGCTCGACCGCGAAGGCCCGCAGACCGGCCTGTTCGGCGGCCGCTTCAACCCGATCCATCAGATGCTCGCCACCGGCACCGATGCGGTGGCCGGCCAGCAGGACTGGAACAAGATCCGCTACGCCGACGACACGCTGAACCTCTGCGTGCAGGGCGCCACGCACTGGGACGCGCTCGGCCACATCTTCTATGAGGACAAGGCCTATAACGGCCACGATGCCAAGCTGATCGACTCGCGCGGCCTTGCCGTGCTCGGCATCGAGCATTCCAAGAGCAAGATGGTCGGCCGCGGCGTCCTGCTCGACATCGCCCGCCACCGCAAGGTGCCGTGGCTGAAGGACGGCGAAGGCATCGCCAACGACGAGCTCGACAAGTGCGCCAAGGACCAGAACGTCGAGATCCGGAAGGGCGACTTCGTCATCATCCGCACCGGGCAGATGGAGCGCTGCCTCGCCGAGAAACAGTGGGGCGGCTACGCCGGCGGCGACGCGCCGGGCGTCAAGTTCGAGAACTGCTACTGGTGCCAGGATAAGCAGATCGCCGCGATCTGCGCCGACACCTGGGGCGTCGAGGTGCGGCCGAACGAGACCACCGAAGCCAACCAGCCGTGGCACTGGGTTGTGATCCCGGCGATGGGGCTGTGCATGGGCGAGATTTTCTACCTCAAGGAGCTGGCCGAGGATTGCGACAACGACGGCATCTACGAGTTCTTCTTCTGCGGCCCGCCGCTGATCATCACCGGCGGAACCGGCTCGCCGATCAATCCCCAGGCCATCAAGTAGACGCGACATTGTCGGCGGGGTGACAAAATCCCGGACCACGTTGTCCGGGGGATTGCCACTCAGGAGAACCGACATGAGACTTCTGGTCATCGTCACGGCCGTCGTCGGCATCGCGGCGGCCGCTCAGGCCCAGACAACGCCGCCTTCCGACGCGCCGCCTCCGGCCGGCGGCGCGCCGAGCCCAAGTACGCCAAGCCCGAGCACGCCGAGCGCGGGCACGCCGCCGGTGGATTGCCGGGCCCAAGCCCAGTCGAAAGGCCTGCGCGGCCAGGCGGCGCGCGACGCCTTGGAGATTTGCATGGCGGAGCAGCGCCTCGCCTGCATCAAGGGAGCGGTCGAGAAGAAGGTGATCGGCGCAGCCCGCCGCGACTTCATTCTGTCCTGCGCCGGGCGGCCGGGCCGGGCCGATGCCGGCAACAAGGGCTGATCAAGCCGCCCGCATCTCGCTCAACAATCAGCCACTCAAAAGCACCCCTGGGCTTGTCCCGGGGGTTTACGTCTTTAATCTAAACAGCAACAAGACGTCCGCGCGGGACAAGTGCCGCGCGGACGCACAGCGTATGGAGGAACCGATGGCTCGCTGGCTCAAACGAGGAATGGACGCTGGCGCGATCAAGGCCGCCGACGCCGCTGTGCGCAGCACCGTCGAAGGCATCCTCGCGCAGGTCGAGGACAAGAAAGACGCGGCCATCCGCGAGTTGTCGAAGAAGTTCGACAACTGGGAGCCGAAGGACTTCCGCCTGACGCCCGCCGAGATCGAGAAGGCGATCGCACAGGTCTCAAAGCGCGACCTCGACGACATCAAGTTCGCCCAGGCCCAGGTCCGCAACTTCGCGCAGAAGCAGAAGGACACGATGCAGGACCTGGAGGTCGAGACGCTGCCCGGCGTGATCCTCGGCCACCGCCACATTCCGGTGAACGCGATCGGCTGCTATGTGCCGGGCGGACGCTATCCGATGGTCGCCTCGGCGCACATGTCGATCGTCACCGCGCGGGTCGCCGGCGTCAAACGCATCATCGCCTGCGCGCCGCCGTTCAAAGGCGGCCCGCATCCGGCGATCGTCGCGGCGATGCATTTCGGCGGGGCCGACGAGATCTACGTGCTCGGCGGCGTGCAGGCGGTCGCGGCGATGGCGCTCGGCACCGAGAGCATCGCGCCGGTCGACATGATCGTCGGCCCGGGCAACGCCTATGTGGCGGAGGCCAAGCGCCAGCTGTTCGGCCGCGTCGGCATCGATCTGCTCGCCGGCCCGACCGAGACGCTGGTGATTGCCGACGACAGCGTCGACGGCGAGATCTGTGCGACCGATCTGTTGGGCCAGGCCGAGCACGGCCCGACCTCGCCCGCGGTGTTGCTCACCAACTCGGAGAAGCTCGCCAAGGACACCATGAGCGAGATCGAGCGGCTGCTGAAAATCCTGCCCACAGCCGACGCCGCGGGCAAGGCGTGGGCCGACTACGGCGAGGTGATCGTCTGCGACAGCGAGGACGAGATGATCCGCGAGGCCGACCGCATCGCCTCCGAGCACGTGCAGGTGATGACGCGCAATCCCGACACCTTCCTCAACGGCATGAAGAACTACGGCTCGCTGTTTCTCGGCGCCCGCACCAACGTCGCCTACGGCGACAAGGTGATCGGCACCAACCATACGCTGCCGACCAAGAAGGCGGCGCGCTACACCGGCGGGCTGTGGGTCGGCAAGTTCCTCAAGACCTGCACCTATCAGAAGGTGATGACCGACCAGGCCTCGTCGATGATCGGCGAATACTGCTCGCGGCTGTGCATGCTGGAGGGCTTCGTGGCCCATGCCGAGCAGGCCAACGTGCGGGTGCGCCGCTACGGCGGCCGCAACGTCGGCTACGGACAGGCGGCGGAATAAGGTAGCCGCACCGGGGGCGATAGACATTGGGGGCGACAGCCATGCCGGTCATTGCGCCGTTCTACGCCGCGATCCTCGGCCTCATCTTCATATTCCTCTCGGCGCGGGTCATCGCCGCGCGGCGGCAATTCCGCGTCACGGTCGGCTTCGGCAGTCATCACGTGCTGGAGCGCCGCATCCGCGTCCAGGGCAATTTCTCCGAATACGTGCCGATCACCATCATCCTGCTGACCTTCATGGAGCTTTACGGCGGCGCGAAGTGGCTGATCCACCTTCTCTGCATCGCTCTGGTCCTGGGCCGCTCGCTGCACGCCTACTGCGTCAGCCGCACCGACGAGGACATCCGGCAGCGTCGCGCCGCCATGATCCTGACCTTCGGCGTGCTGCTGGTCGCCGCCATCAGCGTCGCGATCTCTTCTGGCCGGCAAATGTTCGGATGAGCCGGGCATGACAACGTCCATCGACCTCACCAAAGGCCCGAGCTTCCGCCTCGACGGCAAGCGCGCGCTGGTCACCGGCGGCGGCCGCGGCATCGGACTGGCCGCGGCCGGCGCGCTCGCCGCATCGGGCGCTCACGTGACTCTCGCCGCACGCACCAAAAGCGAGATCGAGGATGCCGCCGCGGCGATCCGCGCCCGTGGCGAACAGGCCGACGCGCTGGTGCTCGACGTGACCAATGTCGAGGCGACGCGCCAAGCGCTCGCCGCGCTTCCGCCCTATCAGGTGCTGGTCAACAATGCCGGGATGAACCGCCCGGCCTATCTGCCGGACGTCAAGATCGAGGACTTCGACGCGATCTTTTCGCTCAACGTCCGCGCCGCCTTCTTCATCGCGCAGACCGTTGCGCTGCGGCTGATCGAGGCGAAGCTTTCCGGCTCGATCATCAACATTTCCTCGCAGATGGGCCACGTCGGGGCGGCGCGCCGCACCGTCTATTGCGCGAGCAAGCACGCGATGGAGGGCTTCACCAAAGCGATGGCGATCGAACTTGCGCCGCACAACATCCGCGTCAATTCGCTGGGCCCGACGTTCCTGGAAACGCCGATGACCCGGCCGTTCTTCGAGAACAAGGCGTTCCGCGACGAGGTGCTGGGAAAGATCAAGCTCGGGCGGCTCGGCCAGCTCGACGAGCTTTCCGGCGCGATCGTGTTCCTCGCTTCCGACGCCTCGTCGCTGATGACCGGCTCGGCGCTGGTGCTCGACGGCGGCTGGACCGCGGAATAGCCGACGCACGTCAGCCTCTTCATCGCATGTTCACGCGCGCGTCGCGCCTTCGCTCGCTGCGCGAGTTGCAGCGGCTTCGAGCGACATCGGCGGTGCCATCCCTCCCCGCGAGGGGAGGTGGCGAGCGAAGCGAGCCGGGTGGGGAGAAGGTGCCACGAGCGTTCATCTTGCGTGTGGCACCTTCTCCCCACCCCCGCGCTTTCGCGCGGGCCCTCCCCTCGCGGGGAGGGATGGCACCGCTCGCGTGGCTTCATACAGATTCACTTTTCAAACAGCCCTGCAGGCGCACAACATCGCCCCGGGTCTTGAGTTCGGGCGCCCGGGCCGGCCCGCCGTTTCTTCCCCGCCTCCGCGGGGACACGCTTTTCCTTCCCCTCGAAAAGAGGGGTTGGAGCGCCGAGAGGCGCCGGGGAGTTTGCGAGGCTCCCCGACCGGCTTTGCGAAAGCCGGTCCGCGCCAAGATTCCGGGACCCGTAGGCTTTGAGGGGGTGGGGGTCCCAGGGCGCGGGGCCCTTGCGAGGGGCCCGGCGCCTCCCGGCGCTCCAACGCGATGCCAGTTGTCGGGCACCGCACCCTGCTCCCTCTTCGAACGTCGCGATCGACGACGCCCTCGATGAGCAGGTCAACTTGAACATATCGTGAACATACAGCAAGTCAACCCGTCAACAAACCGCGGCCCGCCCTCCGTTATCCATTTGCGTTTGCGAAGGAATTCCGGTTTGGTGCTCCTGGTGAGCCGCGACAACCGCTGGTCAGCTTCGATTCTGCAAATGGCAACGGCGGCAGTCGGCACCTGGCAGGACATCACCCCGTTTGACCGCTGCGCAGCACGCTGGGGCTTGTAGTCGATGCCGTCGCTGTTGGATCGAAGCAGGTCGACAGCCGTGCCAATCAACTGCAAACGGCTTTAGTTAGTAGGCGCGAAGCGCCGTAACCCACCATTGGGACGCGCAGTCAATTCAGCTAGCGGGTTACGCGCCTTTGGCGCTAACCCACCGTACGCGCTCCGATATGGATTCCGAAAAGTTTATCGAAATTTCGACCCATTACTTAACTGAGGCTGATCCGTTGGACGCGGCCTTAACCGATCTGAAATTGCAGCTGCGCGAATGTTCAGCTTCAGCTGGAGAAGACGACCGTGATTACGCTTGCCGAGGGGAGCTTGTTGTCAGCGCGCCGGTAGGCTTCGTGAAGGCCGGCGACCGCTATGAGAAGGATCCAGACCGGCGTGTGCAGGAGGCGATCACGCTGGTCTTCGACAAGGTGCAGGAGCTTGGCAGCGCGCGACAGGCGCTGTGCTGGTTCCATGAGCACAATCTCGATTTGCCGGTGAAGCAGAACAACGGGGAAACGACCTGGCGGCGTCCCAACTACGCCACCATCCACCGGATGATCGACAACCCGATCTACGGCGGGGCCTATGCCTATGGTAAGACTGCCGCAGCATCGGCATACAGCGCCGATGGCGGCAGCGTGAAGATTCGTCGCAAGGCGCGGACTGATTGGCTGGCGCTGATGCCGAATGCGCACGAAGGATACGTAAGCTGGGAGAAGGCGGAAGCGATCCGCAAAATGGTCAGCAGCAACGTTCCCACCGGCCGACATCACGGCGCGCCCAGGCATGGCGACGCGCTCCTCGCCGGACTGATCCGCTGCAAGCGCTGCGGGCGCAAGCTGACGCTGAAGTACACAGGTACTAAGCACGGCATCCCGCGCTATAGCTGCAGCCGGGCCTGGATGGACAATGGCGCCCCTCATTGCATCGCCTTCGGCGGCTTGCGTGTTGACGACGCCATCGAGAATGCATTGCTGACCGTGGTTGGTCCCGGCGCGATCGCCGCCGCCACGGCCGCCGAGAAGGAAGCCGGCCAGCGGCGAGATCAGGTGCACGAGGCCCTTGGCCGCGACCTCGAAGCGGCGCGCTACGTCGCTGATCGTGCCTTCCGGCAATACGATGCTGCCGATCCGGCCAATCGGCTGGTCGCAGGCGAACTGGAAGCGCGCTGGAACCGGGCGCTCGCGCATGTGGCGGAGGTCGAAGCCAAGATCGCGGCGCACGCTGCAGCCATGCCCGTTGTTGCCATCGATCCTCTCGCGCTCGGTCTGCTGGCATCGAACCTCAAGACCGTTTGGTCTGCACCAACGACCGATGTGCGGCTGAAGAAGCGCATCGTGCGTACCATCATCCATGAGGTCGTGGCCGATATCGACGACGCAGCCGCCGAGATCGTTCTCGTCGTTCACTGGATGGGCGGTGTGCACAGCGAGATACGCCTGCCCAAGCGTCGCCGCGGTCAGCGGAATAGCACATCCGCCGATGTGACCACCGCCGTGCGCCAGCTCGTGCTTATCGCCAATGACGACCTGATCGCCGGCATCCTCAATCGCAATGGCCTCAAGACCGGCAATGGCAACCGATGGACCCGCGAGCGGGTGACATCGATGCGGTCGAACTATCGCATCCCGGTGTTCAAGCCCGCCGAGGACAGGATAGAGCCATGGCTCAACCTGAGTCATGCAGCGAAGCTATTGCAGATTGCGCCCAAGACGCTGCGGCTTGCCGCGGAAGCCGGCGAGATCGAGGCAATGCATCCTCTACCGGACGGACCGTGGATCTTCGCCCGCACCGCGCTCACGACATCAGCCGCCCGATCAATCACCGGACGGGCACGACAGAACCCGAGATACCCCGCGGGATCGCAGCCTGGCCAACAAAACCTCTTCTCTTCAATCACATAGCAAGATGGGTGTTCTGATGCGCGATTGTAGAAGTCGAGATATCGGCCGATCGATGCGCGGGCTTCACTGACGTTGTCATAGGCCCGCAGATACACCTCC
>JAIESI010000141.1 GCA_019746135.1 Xanthobacteraceae bacterium | reverse complement strand
ACGCAGACTTCTCTTGCCTCGGGAATCATCCCGATCTTGAATCACGACTCACGTTCTATGAAAAGTAGGTACTAGGTGCGAAAAAACTGAATCGGGCGCATGTCACACTGACGATTTTGATCGCTTGATATCAAAACCAACGTAGCAAAAACATCTCTACGCTTTTCGAAAACGGCGATGGGATGGCGGATTGACTGCCGTTTTTGGGCTTGGCTGTCGGCCTTCGCTTGAATGGTCGAAGCCACTCCTTCGTCAGTTCAAATAAGAATGGCCAATGCATGGTGCCACGCCATTCGTTCTACTGTGAATATCCAATGACCGCTTTGATCTCGAGATATTCCTCGAAGCCGAAGATCCCATTCTGGCGTCCGTTGCCGGATTGCTTGTAGCCGCCGAAGGGCGCAAGTGGATCAGGCGGAGCGCCGTTGACATAAATGCGGCCGGCCCTGATTTGCGAGGCGACACGTCGCGCGCGGTCCAGATCGCGCGAATGAACGTAGCCTGCGAGACCATATATACTCGCGTTGGTCTCCTTGATCGCCTGGTCTTCGCTGTCATAGGCAATGATCGAAAGGACGGGACCGAATATCTCCTCGCGCGCGATGCGCATGTCCGACGTCACACCGGCAAACACCGTGGGGCGCACATAGAATCCGCGATTGAGCCCCTCGGGTAGTCCAAGGCCGCCTGTAACCATGTCAGCGCCCTCGTCGATACCGCTTTTGATCAGCTCTTGCACACGATCGAACTGCACTCGGTTTACAAGCGGACCGAGTCGCGTGTCCGCAGCCAGCGGATCCCCGACCTTTTCGGCATTTGCCGTCATCTGAGCGATGTCGGCGGCGTCATCGAGCTGTCTCCTATGAACGAACATGCGCGTGGGCGCTTCGCAGGACTGCCCCGAATTCAAATAGGAACGAAGCACGCCCCACGGTACGGCGGTGGAAAGGTCGGCATCCGGCAGGATGATGTGGGCCGATTTACCGCCTAGTTCCTGATGCACGCGCTTGACGGTGTCCGCCGCTGCCTTTGCGACCGCCACACCGGCGCGCGTTGATCCCGTAATGGACACCATGTCGACGTCCGGATGCGAGGAGATCGCATGGCCGACCGTTGGGCCATCACCGTGCACCAGATTGAATACACCAGCCGGCGCCCCCGCGTCGTGGATGATTTCCGCAAGAATTGTTGCGCTCAGGGGCGAAAACTCGCTGGGTTTGAGAACGACCGTGCAGCCGGCAGCCAACGCCGGTCCGACCTTGGCAATGATCAGGCTGAGCGGCCAGTTCCATGCTGTGACAAAGCCGCAGACACCAATCGGCTCGCGTACCAGCAGCGTACTCCCTCTCAGTTCCGGCTCGGGATATTGTTCGAGGATGTCGGCTGCATTCACGAAGTGCCGCATCGCCAGTTCGGTCTGCATCGATTTGGCAAACCAGTGCGGCGATCCCATTTCGAGTGTAACCGCGCGCGCCATATCCTCGATGCGCGTCTGATAGACCGACACGATCCGTCTCAGCAGTACCACTCGCTCCTGCCGGCTGGTTTGCGAGTAGCTTTGAAATGCGGCCTTCGCCGCAGCGACCGCGCGATCGACGTCCACCGCTGCGCCGAGGCTGACCAAGCCAATCCGCTCCTCGGTCGCCGGATTGACGATATCGCGGTGGTTCTGCGCGAAGGGTTCGACCCATCGGCCGTTGATGTAGAATCGCGAAGCGTTATCCATGGATTCGTCTGCCTGGCTAGTCGAACAGCAACACTGGTTTGATCGCGGCTCCGCTCGCGGCATCGGCACAAGCGCGATTGATTTCCGCGAACGAGTAGTAGGTGATCAGCCGATCGAACGGGAAGCGGCCCTGCTCGTGCAGCGCAATCATCTGCGGGATGAAATTCTTGGGATCGCTGCCGCCCTGGATGATTCCCTGCAACTGGCGACCGCCCATGACGAAATGCGAAATGGCGAACGCGATTTCCTTCTGATGAATCGGCGTCGCCAACACTCCGCAGGTCCCGCGCGGCGCAAGAGAGGCGAATGCCTGCTGAATCACCTGTGCATTCCCGGTGGTGTCGAGGGTGAAATCAGCGCCGCCGTCGGTCAGATCACGGATCGCCTGCGCAACATCTTCGGTTTGCGGATCGAGCGCATGGTCGGCACCGAGCTCAAGCGCAAGTTTGCGACGTTCCGGCAGCAAGTCCACCGCGATGATCGGCCGCGTGGGCATCAAGCGGGCCGCGAGGATCGCACTCAGTCCGACCGCCCCTGTTCCAAAAACGACAAGCGACTGCCCGATACGGGGCTTGAACACATTGAGTACCGAACCAGCACCTGTCTGGATTCCGCATCCGAGCGGCGCCAGCGATTTCAGCGGCAGGCGTTTCGGCACTTTCACCGTGTTGCGAATGTTCGAGATCGCATGCGTACCGAACGAGGATTGCCCAAAGAAATTGCCGAACAGCTGCGCACTGCCGCCATCGCCCCGTGACAATGGACTGCTGCCGTCAGTGCGTCGGCCACCGAAATTGCGCGGACCGAGGTCCGCGCAATAGGCCGGCTCGTGCTCGCGGCAACTGCGGCATTGGCCACAGGAATTGACAGTCATGACCACATGATCGCCGATCGTGAAATCGGTGACGCCCGAGCCGATGCGCTCGACGATGCCGGCGCCCTCATGGCCGAGCACGACCGGCCGGGGGACGATGCTGGTCGGCTCCAGCGCCTTCAGGTCGGTGTGGCAAATCCCGGTCGCGAGCATGCGAACAAGGATCTCGTCGGCCCGCGGCTCGTCCAGCCGCGCCCGCTCGAGGCGGAATTCCTTTTCGCCCGGATGAATGATGGCAGCCTGAACGATCATGTTCCTGACTCGCCCCCCGGACTCAGCCCATGTCCGGCTGCGGAACGATGCGCAGATAAGGCCGCAACGCCTTCCATCCCGACGGAAATTTCTGCCTCGCCTCCGCTTCCGTCATCTGCGGCACGATGATCACGTCCTCGCCATCGGTCCATTCGGCCGGTGTCGCCACATGACAGGCCTCCGTCAGTTGCAGTGACGTCAACGCACGAAGCGTTTCACGAAAATCCCGACCGAGGCTGGATGGATACGCCATCGCCGCACGGACGGTCTTGTCCGGACCGATGATATATGTGGTGCGGGTTGCGACCTGCGAGCTCATGTTAGGATGGATGACTCCATACGCCGCAGCGATCGCCTTGTCGTCGTCATCGATGACCGGGAAATCCGGCGTCGTGCCGAACGCGTACTTGATATCCGAGCGCCATCGTTCGTACTCATCAAGGCTGTTGATGCACAACGCGATCAGCCGTGCGTTTCGCTCCGCAAACGCGTCCTTCAGACGCGCTGCCTGCGCAAGCTCTGTCGCGCAGACGGGCCGGAAATATTTGGGATGGGAGAACAGCACCGCCCATCCGGACCCCATCCACTCGTGAAAGCGGATGGGCCCCTCCGAAGTTCGCGCCTCGAAATCGGGCGCGCGATCACCGATGAGAAGCATATCGCTCAGCGAGCATTGTGACCGACGATCCGGTCGAGCAGCCACTGGTCGAAATAGTACATCATCGTCTCGCAGTTGCCGAGCGGTGCCGAACGCGCGAACGGAGATGACAGGCCGATCTGTTGCGAATCGGTCTGCACATAGTCCTCCGGTGTGACGAGATCGACGCGCTTGTAGTAGTTTTGCGCGACCTCCTCGAAGTCCGGTCGGGCCACCGTCTCCTTCGGGAAGCACGATCCCATCGTCATCCGGGTGCGCGAGGCGGAAAGCGGCTCCATTTTGTAGTACATGATGGCGTCGATGCTGCAAACGAGCTGCGTCGCCGGGAACAAGGAGACATAGTAGGTGCCGGTCCCGTATTGACCTTCCAGAGTGGAAATGCGCGGAAATTCCTGGTCACCCTTGATCACAAGTCTGCTGCCCTCATGCTGGGCCATGATCGCGGTGAAATTCGGCGCATTATCCTGCTTGAGCATGTTGCGCTTCTGTCGGTCGAGCGTTCCGCCATGCACGAACGGGATGTGGTAGGTTTCGTTGACGTTCTCGTAGAACAGTTTCCAGTTCGAATCGATCTCGATGACCTTGCGGCGGGTACAGACCATGTCCTGCGGCCGGTGCGATGCGACCCTGTTCACGATATCGCCAAGCTGTTCCTCAAGGCTCTGGCCTTCGGCGGTGAAGCGTACGAACAGAAACCCCGCCCAGACCGCACTCGGAATCTCGATCAAGCCGAACGACTTGCGATTGCCGTCGTCGATGAGGCTGTTGTCGTCGTCACCATTGAAGCTCGGCGCGCCGATCAAAGCGCCTTTCAGGTCGTACGCCCAGGCATGATAGGGGCACCGAAACATCTTGGTCGAGCCCTCGCCCTGCGCCACTTGCGCGCTGCGGTGCCGGCAAGCGTTGGCGAACACGCGAACCTCGCCGTCGTTGCCGCGAGCCACGATCATCGGCGTGCCGAGATACTCGGTGCAGAAAAAGTCGCCCGGATTGGGCACCCGATCCGTACGATCGATCAGGTTCCAGTTTGGGTGAAAGACGCGCTGCAGCTCCGCCTTTAGAAACTTGTCGGAGGTGTAGCACCATGGCGGAAGCGCGAAGCGGATACGCCCATTGGCGCGCGCCTGCCGATAGTGATCGGGATTGAGGATATCCTCAGGTTCGAAAGCCCCAAGCACGGTCATCGGCTCGCCCTCTCCGCCAATTGCTCTTGGGGCACACTGAGCGACCTAACCACGGTCTGAGCCGCGCCCCATCCAATGACCAATCGTACCCAACGAGGCTGGCACCGTCAATATTCTTGTCATACAATCTGACAGATATCGGCCGCGTTACGGCTGATACGGCACGTATTTTCCATCCTTGATAGTCTTGAGCTCGACCGGCTTTTCGACATCACGGTTCGGCAGGAACGTCGTCACACCGGATGCGCCAGGGAAATCCTTCACCTTGAGGAGCGCGTCGCGAATTTTGTCCGGTTCCGATGAGGCTCCGGCAGCATCAGCGAGCATGTGCAGCATATCATACATCGTTGCGGAATAGACCTCGGGTGCGGCGCCAAAGCGCTTGCGATACTCCGTCGCATATGCGCGCATCGCGGCGGACGCGGGCTGATCGGGATCGAATGAGGCCTTGGTATATATCGCACCATCGGCCGCTTCCTTGGCGATGCCGACGACCTCGGGAAGTTCGAAGTCAAGCGTACCTATGAACTGTGCATCGAGGCCAAGTTCACGGGCCTGCTTCAAGGCAACGCCGGTCGTCTTGTAGGCGAGCACCAGAACAACATCCGGCTGCGCCGCCCGGATGCGCGTCAGTTGAGCGCGCAGATCGGTGGAATCCGCCGGGAAGCTCTGGTCAGAAACGACCTGAATGCCGGCCTTTGCGAGCGCATCCACATAGGCGGTCTTGCCCCATTTTGCCCATTCGAGGTTGGCCCAGAGTACCGCGGGGCGCTTGTACTTCTGCTTCGTGAGCGCGACCAGCCGGTTGATCTCGCTGCTGAGATTGGTCGCATTGCGGAACAGGTACGGAGACTGCTCGGTGATCCCGGGCAGTGTCGCCGATGTCGTGAGAACGATCTTGTTGCGATCGGCGATCGGGGCGAGCGCGTTCGTGACGCCCGTCAATGTCGTCATGACCGTCGGGACTTTGTCGACGGTCAACAGCTTGTTCATCGCCGTGACAGCGTCCTTCGGGTTCGACTTGCTGTCTTCGATGATCAGTACGAGCTTGCGATCCTTCCACTTGCTGTTGATCTCATCGACCGCGATGCTCATGCCCTTTTGCATCCAGTCGCCGTAGGAGGACGCATCGCCCGTCATCGGCAGGATTGCCCCCACTCTCACATCCTGGGCGTAGGCCGGCGCCATCAGCAGGCAAGTGGCGGCGATCATGCGTAAAAGGGCACAGAGAACGGTCATCGACGTGCCTTTCAAAGACTGCGCGGGGTTTCTTAACGTTCTTGTAGGATTGCATATTGCCATACAATAATGCAAGTTGGTTCTGCGCCGACACGCCCTGGAACCGCGGTAAACTCAGAAGGTCAAACCCAGCTCTGCCGATGTCCTCAGATTTGTTTCTCCAGGCCACCGCCAACGCGCTGTCGCTCAGCGCCCTGTACGGGATGCTCGGTCTGAGCTTCGGTCTGATCTACAGCACCACACGGGTCCTGCATTTTGCGCATGGGGGCATCTATGTGCTCGCGTCCTACGCGTTTTTTGGCGCGTATATCGCAGCCGACCTGCCGCTTCCGGTCAGCGTGATCGCGACGACGATCTGCGCCGGACTGCTGGGTGTCGCCGCCATGCGCTACTTCTATCGGCCGCTGCTGGAGCGGTCGGCGTCGCAAGCCGTGGTGATGATTGCATCGCTTGGCCTCTACACCGCGATCGAGAACGTGGTGATCCTCGTCTTTGGCAGCGACTCCCGCGTTGTCTCCAAGGCTGCCGTGGAGCGCGGGCTCTCGTTCGGCGGTGTCTACTTGGCCCCGCTGCAACTCGTGATGATGGTAACAGCTGTTGCGGCATTCGCCGCGGTCTATCTGCTCCTGACCCGCACCCGGCTCGGTCATGCCTTGCGGGGGGTGGCTGAAGATTCCGGAATGGCGGAGATCGTCGGGATCGATGTGAAGCGCCTGCAGGATCTGGCGTTCCTGATCGGATCGCTGCTGTTGGGCATCGCGGCCGTGCTTGTCAGCCTGGACGTCGGCCTCTCTCCCAGAGCCGGCCTGAATGTGGTGCTGATCGCGACAGTCGCCGCGATCACCGGCGGCGCCACCAATCCGTTTTCCGGCGCGGTCGGAGGCGCCCTGATCGGCTTCGTGCAATCGTTCGGCGTGATCTGGATAGATCCGCGATGGCAGAACCTTCTGATCTTCGGCGCGCTGCTTGCGGTGGTGCTCGTTAGGCCATCCGGGCTGCTGTCAAACGCGAGGTAGCCACCTGTGGACTATGCGCTCACGACATCGATCTGGGTCTGCATCTATGCGGTGCTTGCCACGTCGACGAACGTGATCGTCGGACATGCCGGCATGCTCGCAATCTGCCAGGGCGCGCTTTATGGCGTAGGAGCCTATGCCTCCGCCCTCGTCTCATTGCGTCTCGGCCTCTCCGTCCCGGTCGCTTTCGTGTTCGCGATGATGTCCACGGCGATCGTCGCCGCGGTCGTCGCGATCCCACTGCTCCGCCTGCAGGGTGACTATTTCATCCTTGGATCGCTCGGGATCCAGATCATCATCCTCGACATCATACGCAATGCCGACGACATCACCAACGGCACATTGGGTCTCAGCCGGATTCCGCGGCCCGCGCTGTTTGGATACGAGGCATCCTCTCCCGCCGATTATGCGATCCTGTATGCCGTGATCGCTGCGGTTTGGGTCGTGATGCTGCACACGCTGATTTCCGCGCCCTTCGGCCGGGCGCTCCATGCCGTGCGCGACGATGCGGTTGCCGCGGAAGGCTTCGGGAAGAACGCCTTCTCTTTCCGCATTCGTGCTTTCGCGCTCTCATCCGCCGGCGTCGGACTCGCCGGTGCAATGTACGCACATTACGTCACCTATATTGACCCCACGACCTTCGTGTTCGCCGAGTCCATCTACATTCTGTCGATGGTGATCATCGGAGGCACGGCCAGTACGCGCGGCGCTCTCGCGGGCGCCGCGCTGCTCGTCGTGATACCGGAGTTGCTCCGCTTCGTCGGGATATCGAGCGCGGCTGCAGATTCCTATGTGCGGCAGATTCTCTACGCACTGCTGCTGATTGCCTTCGCCTTTCTGCGGCCTGACGGCCTGTTCGGCAAGAAGGTCTTCTGATGACAGCCGCGCTTCGGGTGATCGGCGTAACGAAGCGGTTTGGTGGTCTCACCGCGCTCGATAACGTTACACTCGACATTCAGCCGGCGTTGGTCACCAGCATCATCGGGCAGAACGGAGCCGGCAAGACAACCCTGGTCAACGCCATCGTTCAGACGGTGCCTCCGGATGAAGGACAGGTGTTTGCGGGCGCCGATGAACTGACCGGTCTTCGGCCCTACGCGGTGGTCAGTCGCGGCGTTGCGCGTTCCTTCCAGCAACTCCGGCTGTTCCCGCACCTCACCGTGCTAGAAAACGTGCTTGTCGGCATGCAAGGGAGTCCCGGCGAGAGAATTGTGTCGCTCATGACGTCTTTCGCCGCCTGCCGATCGGCAGAACGGGGCATGCTCGAGCGCGTGCGTGCGATTCTGGAGCGCCTCGGTCTGAGCGAGATCGCAGGTCAGGACGCGGGAGATTTGTCCTATGGCCTGCAGAAAATCCTCTCGCTCGCGCGTTTGCTCGCGACCGACGCCGGAATTCTGATCCTGGACGAGCCCACATCCGGCTTGTCGAACGATTACGTGACAAAGGTCACGGATGCAATTCGCTCGATGCGCGCGGATGGGAAAACCATCATCCTGATCGAGCACGACATGGAAGTCGTGTTCGAGTTTTCCGATTTCATCATCGTGCTGGACCAGGGCAAGCTCTTCGCGTCCGGTACGCCGCGTGACGTCCGCATGGATCAGCGCGTCCGCGACATTTATCTCGGGGGTTGAGGTGCCGGCGCTGAAGCTTGAGGATCTGCGGGTTCTGGTCGCCGGCAAGCCGGTGGTCGACGGACTTTCGCTCACGGTCGCGCCTTCGGAAATCGTTGCGTTGATCGGTGCGCCGGGCTGCGGAAAGTCGACGCTGATGCGGGCGATCTTTGGCCTCGTTCATCCGGCGGCCGGGCGCATCGTCTACAACGATAAGGCGCTGGCATCTCACTCGCCCTTGCAGAGCATTGCCAACGGGGTCGTGCTTGTCCCTCAGGGCGGCAGGGTATTCCGAACACTGAGTGTCGAGCAAAATCTCGAACTTGCGGGATACACCCTCGATGTGCAGCGAATCAAAGCGCGCACCAGCATGATCTATGAGATTTTCCCGCGTCTCGCAGAGCGCCGGCGGCAGATTGCCGGTTCGCTGAGCGGCGGAGAGCGTCAGATGCTGGCGCTCGCCATGGGAATATTCACCGAACCGCGCCTGTTGCTGCTTGACGAACCGTCGACCGGACTTTCGCCGATCATGACCACGCGTATGCTCGAAACCATCAAGACCTTGTCCGCGGAACTTCAATGTAGCGTCCTGCTGGTCGAGCAAAACGTGCGCAACGCAGTCCAAATCTCGGATCGGGTGCTGGTGATGGACCGGGGCCGAATCTCCCATGCGCACGACGTCATCGACCGGCGCGATCTCGCACCATTGCTGGATGCTTATGCTTTCACGCGATCCGTCGACGCGCCGACGACCTGAACGCGCGGCGCTTCGCCCCGTTGTGCCGGGCCCGAATGATCCAGCTTTTCCGCGAAATGGCATGCGGACCGATGGCCCGGCCCGACTTCACGCATCGTCGGTTCCACGGTGCTGCACAGCGGAAACTCGGCCCAGGGGCATCGTGCGTGGAACGGACAGCCGGCCGGCGGGCTAAGCGGAGACGGAATCTCACCGACCAGACTGATCGGCCGTCGGGCTCGCTCAAGCTCCGGATCGGGTATCGGGACCGAGCTCAGAAGAACCAGGGTGTAAGGATGTCGCGATTGCGCATAGATCTGCCTGGCGTCCGCGATTTCGACGATCTTGCCTAGATACATGACGGCAATGCGGGTCGAAATGTGGCGCACGACCGCCATGTCATGGCCGATGAAAAGGAAAGTGATCTTGAAGGTCTTCTGAAGCTCGCGCAGGAAATTGATGATCTGCGCCTGGATCGAAACGTCTAGCGCCGAGACAGGCTCGTCTGCGACAATGAACCTCGGACGAAGGATGAGGGCACGCGCGATGCCTATGCGCTGGCGCTGACCGCCCGAAAATTCGCGCGGATAGCGATCGAGCGCGCTCTCACCGATCCCACACACATCAAGGATTTCCCTGATCATCTTGTCTGCTGCCGCCCCCTTCGCGATCCCGAAGTTGCGAAGCGGTTCGCCGACGATCTCGCGGACCGTCATCTTGGGATTCAAGGAGCTGTAGGGGTCCTGGAAGATGATCTGGATCTTCTGCCGGAGTTCATGCTTCTCGCGGCGGGTGATGCCGGACACTTCGTTGCCGCCGAACAGGATCGACCCGGAGGTGGGATCGAGAAGCTGCCCGAGAACGCGTCCGAGCGTCGACTTTCCGGAACCGGACTCGCCGATCAGTCCCAGAGTCTCGCCGGGGAAAATCTCGAGAGACACGTCGTCAACGGCACGCAGCAGCTTGTGCGAGAACGAGCCGACTTTCACCGGGTAATGCTTCGAGATCCTCACAGCCTCGATCAGCGGCCGGCGCGGCTTATCCGTTTGCGGCATGGCGCTCCGCCCCCTTGACGTTCTTCATCAAGACCCAGCAGCGTGCGCGATGGCCTCGCTCGATTTCCTCAAGGCCTGGCTCTTCCTTCGCGCAGCGGTCGACCCTGAATGCACAACGCGGATGGAACTTGCAGCCCTGCACCTCCTGGCTTGGATCGATCGGCTGCCCGGGGATCCCGACTAATTGCTCGGTTTCGGCCGTGCCGAGACGCGGGATCGACTGCAAGAGACCCCACGTATACGGATGCTGCGGGTTGTAGAATATCTGCTCGGTGGTGCCCGTTTCGAGAATGCGCCCGGCATACATCACGATCACGCGCTCGCACAGGCTCGCGACCAGCGCGAGATTGTGGGTGACGAGGAGGATGGCGGTGCCATTCTCTTCGTTGATCTGCCGCAGCAACCGGATGATCTGGTCTTGCACCGTGACATCGAGCGCGGTGGTCGGCTCATCCGCGATCAAGAGGTTCGGATAGTTCGCGAGCGCCATGCCGATCATGCCGCGCTGCCGCATGCCGCCTGAAAACTGGTGCGGATAGTCCTTCGAACGCTGTGCGGGCACCGGAATTCCTACATGGGACAGCAATTCGATGATGCGCTCCGCGATCTTCGACCGCTTGATCTTGCGGTGCAGGCGCATCGCCTCGCCGATCTGTCGCCCGATCCGCAAGACCGGATTCCAGGAGGCCATAGGGTCCTGGAAGACCAAGGAAATCTCACTGCCGCGAAGCTGGCAGATTTGCTCGGCCGACAGCTTGAGCAAGTTGGCGCCGTTGTAATCGACCGTACCGGCCGCGACTTTTCCCGGCTTTGGAACAAGCCGCAGGATTGAGAGCATGGTCATCGACTTGCCGGAGCCGGATTCGCCGACTATCGCGACCCGCTCGCACTCCAGCACGTCGAAGCTAACGTCTTCCACGGCGTTGAACGGCCCGCGCTTGGTCGGGAAGGTCGTGGTCAGTTTGCGGACGGACAGGATCACCTTCCGCGCAATCTCAGCGCCTCGATTCATGGGCGTGCTCATCGCCGCGACGTCCGTTCGACGCTGGCGCCGCTCAGGCTGTCACCGAGCAGATTGAGGCTGAAGATCGTGACCGACAGGGCGAGGCCAGGAAACGCGCTCATCCACCATGCCGACTGCAGATAAAGCTGAGCCTGCTGCAGTAGCATGCCCCAGCTCGGACGCGCAGGGTCTCCAAGCCCGATGAAGCTCAGAAAAGACTCCACCAGGATGGCAGCGCCCATCTGAAGGAAAACGCTCACGATGATGTAGGGTACGACATTCGGCAGGATGTGCCGAACGATGACCCGTACCGGCCGCGCACCGCTCATGATGGCGGCCTGGACGAATTCCTCGTTTCGCAGCACAAGAAAGCGCGCACGAACAATACGCGCCGTCGCGGTCCAGCTCAGGAGACCGATGACCAAAATGACATTGAGCTGGCTGGCCCCGAACAGCGCGACCACGACGATAGCCAAGAGGAAGCGCGGAATGACCTGAAAGACTTCGGTAATCCTCATCAGGATTTCGTCGGTCGTACCGCCGGCATAGCCCGCCACCGCACCCATCACGACACCGGTAAAGGCCGCAACCAGCGCGCTCAGAAAGCCGATCGTCAGCGATACGCGCGCGCCCTGAATCACCCGCGCAAGGACGTCGCGGCCGAGATCGTCGGTACCCATCGGATAAATGAGGCTCGGCGGCTGGAACACATTGGGACCCAGCAGCAACGGGTTGACCTGCCAGATGGCGGGACCAACGATCGCGATCGCTGCGATCAGCCCGATGCCGCCGCTGCCGAAAAGCAATGACGGCGAGATCGATCCGGGCAAGCCGAATTGCGGGAGTAACCTGCGCTCCGTCGAGGCCGCCGGCTTTTTCTCCACGAGCGTCATCGCCGGATCCGAGGATCGAGGGCGGAACAGATGATGTCGGTGAGCAGGTTCACGGCAACGACGCAGACCGACGCGAAGATGAAGCAACCGCTCAGCAAAGGAAAATCCCGGCGAAAGATCGCATCGAAGAACAATCGGCCAAGGCCCGGCCAGCCGTAGATCGTCTCGGTCAGAACCGCGCCGGCAAGCAGCACGCCGAATTCAAGACCGATGATCGTGACGGTTGTCACGACCGCATTCGGAAAGGCATGTGCCCAGACCACGTAGCCCATGCGGGCACCCTTGGCGCGCGCCACGAGCACATATTCCTTGCCCAGCGCTTCGATCATCGCGGTCCGCGTGAACCGCGTGATGAGCGCAAGCTCAAATGTCGCAAGCGTGATGGTCGGAAGAATCATGTGCCGCGCGACATCCAGCATGTACGCGAAGCCGGCATAGTTCTCGCGCGGGGACGACATGCCGCCGGCAGGAAGCACGTTCAGATGAACGGCGAAGACAAGAATAAGCAGCTGGCCGAGCCAGAAGGCAGGGATCGAGTAGCCCACGAGCGATGCGGCACTGATCGCGGTATCGAGACCGGACCCGCGATTGCGCGCGGACCACACGCCGAACAGGATACCAAGCGCCGCAGCGAGTAGCGTCGCCGAGCCGGTCAGCAGCAGCGTCGCCGGAAACCGTTCCATGATGATGCCCATGACCGGCCGCTGATAGTAGATCGACGTACCGAAATCGAACTGGATGGCTCGCAGAAGGTAGGTCAGCAGCTGTTGCAGGAGCGGTTCATCCAGACCGTATTCCTTTCGGATGGCGGCCAGAAACTCAGGTGTCGGCGCATCGCCCGCAAGCAAGGTCGCCGGGTCGCCCGGCGCCATGCGTGTGAGTACAAACGTGACAACGATGATGATCAGGATAACGGGAATGCCGAAGGCGACTCGAGAAAGAACCTGCGAGAGCAGACCGCCAGTCGCCTGAGCTTTCAGGAATGCGAGCAAGCCCACGACGCTATTCTTCGGCAGAGTTCGTTCTGCGCGAGCGAATGAAATAAGCTCCGACCAAACCGGCAGCCAGCACGCCGGCCCCGACGATGGGCCAAGTCATCGACGACGACGCGGACTGACCGGGCTGCGTCGCGGCCGCTTGCACGAGTTTCGCATCGGCGAAATTCTCCCAGCAACCGTTCCCGCGCTTCTCGAAATAGTCCGTCGCATAGGAAGAACGGTGTATGTTGTTCGGAACGTAGGCCATGATCGACATCATTGGCAGTTCCGCCCAGATGACTTCCTGGATCTTATCGTAAATTTCCTTCCTCTTCGCGAAATTGATCTGAACGCGCTGCTCGTCAAACATTCGATCGACGTCCGCGTTCCGATACGCCGAATTATTCACGAACGGACCCGGAACGATGTTCGCGGAGTTGTAGAACCGCTCAGTCCCGATGTCCGGATCCGGTCCCAACGCTACCGCCTCAATCGTAAGGTCAAAATCATTTGCGATATAAGCCTTCTGTTGCATGGTCGCGCGGTCCAGAGGCGTTAGATTCACGCCGATGCCGATTGCCGCAAGGTTCTGGTGGATAATGTCGCCCATTTTCGCGGCCGCCAGATTCCACGACGGCCACATGATCGACAGAGTGTGGCGAATGCCGTTCGCATTGCGCACGAGTCCCATTTCGTCGAGCAACGCGTTTGCCTTGGCAGCGCTAAATTCGTAATCGCGCAAATTCTTATTGTAGAGCGGCGAAACCGGTGGGACCGGACCGAGCATCGGCGCCGAAGTCAGGCCACCATCGACGTTTTTCATGATGAATTGCCGGTCTATTGCGTGTGCCAGCGCACGGCGGAATCGGATATCGTTGTGCGGCGCCTTGCGCAGATTGTGGATCATGACGAACGCCGCACCGCGATTTGGCGACTTTGTCACCTTCATGTCGGTGCGCTGCATGAGGCGCGGCAACTCCGCCTGGGGCGTCGCATTCCAGTAAATCATATCGACCTGGCCCTGTTCGAAGGCCGCGATGCGCGCCGCCGCGTCCGGCATGACACGCAGTACGATTTCGTCAATGTGTGGTTTGCCCTTCTCGAAATAGCGGTCGTTCTTCGCGTATCGTATATGCTGCCCGCGAACATATTCCACAAACTTGAACGGCCCCGTTCCGATCGGCGCAAAGTTCAATGGGTTTTTGACTATCTCCGTGCCCTCCCACTTGCGCTTGGGGAGTATGGGCGAGACGGCGATGTCCGTCGCTTGCATCAACGACGCGGAAGGCGTTTTCAAATGGATAATTGCAATGTGCCGGTCCGGCGTTTCGACGCGATCAAGCGTCTTGAACGCCAGCCGACCCCATGGGTGCAGCTTTGCGGTTGCATTCTCGATGGAAAACTTGACGTCGGCCGACGTGAAAGGTTCGCCGTCGTGCCAGAGCACATCCTTGCGCAAGTAGAAGGTGTATTTCAGGCCGTCGGGAGAGGCCTCCCATCGCTCCGCCAATTCCGGCTCTATGCTTCCGTCGGCGTTGATGAAGGTCAGCGCGCTGTAGACGAGCGAACTCGCCGTGAAATTGGATGGCGAGGAATTGATCGCCGAATTGATGAACGGGGGATCCTCCTCGAGCACACCGACCAGGCGCTTGGGCGTATTGGCACCGGCCGATCCCATCGCGCTGATTGCCGCCGCACCGGCGAACATGCCCTTGAAAACCGATCGACGATTGGCTATCGCGTCCGACATTGCAGTCATTGCCAGCTCCCCGCTCCAATACTCTCATTCAAAGATCGCGCAACGAAAGAGGCTAATTGACGCCGGCTGCCGAACCGACGCGCGGCGCCTGGCTCACCTGCGAAGCCGCCGGCAACAGACCCGGTCCATACCCTTCGTAATGAGGGAAGGTCTCCGGGACCGGACGCCGGCTGTCCATCGTGAGCCAAAGCCGCAGCATGTGGCGGCGACGCTCGATCTCGGGAAAGTCCTCGAATGAGGTTCGAGAGTGCAGCGTCGTGTAGTTGTTGATCAGCTGGATGTCGCCCATCTCGAGATCCATATCGAGCCGCAATTCGGGACTGTTCGCGTAACGGTCCACGTAATCCAGGGCGGCCTTCTCGATCTCGCCAATCTGCTGACCGGTTTTCGTGAAAGCGGCCTCGATCTGGCTGCGGATGTAGCGGCAGCTCACGACACCGCCGGTCGAGGCGAAGACCGGGTAGCGCTTCGGTGACAGCGGCTTGTCCGAATGTGCCGACTCGCGCCGGATATAATAGAAGCCGCGCTCGAGCACGGGCATGCAATCGGGATGCGCGTCGGCGATTTCATTGTAGATCGCGGTCGAACTGACGATGCTGCTCAGCCCGCCCGACTTCGCCTTCCGAAGGCAGAGCAGACCGACAATGTCGCCCGAGTCGGTGTGGAAATTCAGGTGCGCGTTGGTTTCGTATCCGCGCACATCGATCTGACCGTGCTGGCGTCCATAGTCCTTCACATGGCCGAGCAATTCGCCGCGCGAGTTCTGCTTGACCGGCGCGCCGAGATAGATCCCGAGCCCCCAAAAGATCGCGCCGACCTCATCGTCCGAGTAGTGGCTGACAGGCAGCCCGCGCAGAAGCACGAACCCGCGGCCCTCGCAAATCTCGGTCATGCAGGCGCGAAGCCTGGCTTCGAGGCGAGGAAGCGGGAATGTCTGCCGATTGACTTCCGGCAGTTCCAGACCGCGCTTCCGCACGCCATCGATTGCGGCGTCGATCTCGCTGAGTTCGGACGGCGTGAAGGGAACGATCCATGATGGGTCGCTCGCGAGGTCCGGGCCTTTCCATGCGGATCGATCGGTAACCTTGTGGCCGCGCATCCGATACCTCTCGCCCTTGACCAAAATCTTAAGACGAGAAGATCATATGTATGTCATACAATAATCGTCAAGCGACGTTGCGGCTCATTTTCCGGCAAAGTGCCGCGCGCGACGGCAGCACACGATCGCGAGCTGGCATCCGCCGCACCTGCAATCGGCGGGCGGACCGCTCGGATCGCGGTCGTTCTGCGATTTGATGGAGCCGATAGGAAATATCAGACGCGCGCGAGTTGGCGCTTGCGCCGGGCGGGTTCCTGCTCGCGACTCGCGGGCTTGATGACCCGCGCACCCTGCTCGACAAAAGCTTGCCGAGCAGCCGCGCCGGCGGACCTGACGTGCTCGACCGCCGCACTGCGCGCGGCATCCGGCTTCTGCGCGGCGATCGCGGTCAGAATGCGCCGCATCTCCAGAGCGCTGACCTTCGCACGGCCTGGCAGTGACATCGAACGAGCGCGCAGGAAGGTGATGCGCGCCATTAAGCCCTGCAGCAGTTCCGCAATCGTCGCATTCTGACAACCGGCCAGAATTACCTTGTAAAACCGCTCCGTACTCTCAAGGCGATCGACCGCCGAGTCACGCTCAACCGCCGCCTCGAAGTCAGTCAATGCCTCCTTCATCGCAACGATCTGTTCGGGCATGACCCGCTCGGCGCAAAGCGCGGCTGCCTCACCCTCCAGCAACGCCCGCACCTCATAGATTTCCTTGGCGTTCTCCCAAGTCATCAGGGCAACGGACGGACCGCGATTAGGAAGAATTGTAATCAGGCGCTCCGCCTCAAGCCGGCGCAGTGCCTCACGAATGGATGTTCGGCTGACTCCCATACGCGCACAGAGCGTCGCTTCGACCAGCCGTTCGCCAGGCGCGAAGACGCCGCTCAGAATGGCATCTCTCAGCTTCGCAACAGTTTGGGCCTGCACTGTGACGTGCGTCACGCGAATATCCGCGTCACCCGCCGATGCCGTCGCCATTTCGATCGTCTCCCGCTCTGTGGATCCGCTAAATCGACACCCTTAGGGCTCTACCGAACTGGACCAACATCTATAGCGCAATGCCGAGTAATACAATATTAGCTTGATGCAATCCCAAGCGCTATCCGGGTGTTAACCGGCTCGGCATCAATGCGCTGCGCCTCCGAATTGCATCGGTATCCGACATTGCTCGACCCTGACAGCCCGGATGGACGCCGGTGTATTCCGGCTTCGGCCTACGAATCTCGGGATGCCGCCCGAGACGACGGCGGCGACCGCAACCATGTCGCCGCTGCGCAGGGCAGAGAGCGCGTCTTGCTTGGAGCCACCGGCGCAGGCATCGATCAGCACCACGTCGCCGTCCCTGCCCGGCTGCAGCAAGCCCGAATTGAGCCGGTATACCTTTGCGTTGTTACCGGTCGCCGCGGCGATCGCGAGTTCAACTGGCAGGTCCGTCAGGCTCGCCAGATGCGAAATCGTGTACAGCATGCCCAGAGGCATGATGCCGCTTCCGGTCGGCGTGTCGGTGGCAATCAGCAAGCGTGCAAACGCGGCAGCCTCGCGAAGCAGATTCGACACCAGGAGCGTCGTTCGCAGATTGCCGGCCGTGCAGACCTGAAGCGCGATGTCGCTTTCGCGGACGAGTCTCGGATAGTCCTCGTCGGGCATCGCCACCGGACCGCCATTGACGTGAAACGACACGTCGGGGTTCATGGCCAACAGGTGTTCCGCCCATATTCCGGATGAGCCGGGGATCGACGACCCGCCAGTATGGACCGTCGATATCATTCCAAGCTTGCGCGCTTCGTGAACCAGCGGGGCATATTCGAACGGCGTCGCGAACGCACCGAAACCCGCCTTCACCAGTCCCACACCCTTGTCGCAGACTTCACGCAGATCGTCTGCGGTCAGCCCAGGCTCGAGAATCAGCGAGCCGGCATATACCTTCATTCCGCCCGGCCGATATTTTTCGAAGCATTTGTAAGCTGCAACGGCAAGGGCTTTCACACCTTCCGGATCCTTCGGCCGTCCGGGGACATGCACCTCGGAAGCGGAAATCGCGCTGGTGACGCCGCCATGCAGATAGCTCTCAAGGTATCCGACCGTATTCTGGCGCGGCGTGTAATCTCCGAAAGTGATGTGGACGTGGCTGTCGATCAGCCCGGGGATCGCCACGCAACCGCCCGCATCGATCACGACGTCCGCCGCGGCAACATTGGCAGCGGAGGTGGTGCCAACTTGGCTGATCATCCCGTCTTCAATCAGAATGGAGTCGCCGGCCGAAACCGGGTCACGCCATTCGCCCGACAGGATCTTGCCGATGTTGACGATGACCACCTTCATGCGAAATCCGTTCAGACGACGACCTGCTCGCGCGGCCATCGACGCGCGAGCGCAGGATGTTGGTCAGTAAAGGCCGTCACCTTTTGCCTGATGCGCCTGCAATCCGCCCACGCGAGCGCCGATTCGGCCCCTGTTGGCAAGGCAAACTATCACCGCGATTTCATCAGCCAGCGGAGCGTCCGGCAGATTGAGGCTCATGCCGTCGTAATGCGACCTCACATAGAGGGCGTCTTTGTGCGCCAGCGGAATGTCGATGGTGACACCGGGAGCAGCGCGCTTCGTGTACGAAGAAATCCAGGCTTGGCCGCCGCCGGTCGCCTTGCGCAACGGCTCGGCAAATTTGGACGTGACCAATGCGTTGGCGTGCTCCTGTTCGCCATCGAGCCCGACGATACCACCCTTCCCGTAGCTCTGAACCGCATACCCGCCCATCGCGTCGACGGCGATCTTGGACACGAATACCCCAAGTTCCTCGCTTGCATCGATCATCGGCGTGAGATCGTCGACCGATTGACCAGCATACGGGTTTTGCACGACAACCACCGCGGCCACCTTGCGGAGCGGCGGATCGCCGACCCGCCCGGCCTCCTCAAGCTTGTGTTCGATATGCGTGAACCAGCGCTTCACCGACAGTGTGAGGCGCGAACCGCTCGTCAGGATGGGAGTGATCCTATTCATTGTAATACAATGTTATTGACATTCAACGCGGCGTGCAAGCGCTTTCGGTGGTCACGCCTCTTCGAACAATCGGCCCACATCCGCCAGCCGGTCCGTGTTGCCGATCATCCTCAGCGCGCCCCAGGCTCCGGCCGCCGTGCTCGACACCACCGGGAGGGAAAGTTCCTTTTCCAGGGCAAGCGTGATCGGGATCGCCCGCAAGCCCCCACAGGACATCACGACACCGTCGACATCCCGGTCGCCGACCGCGCGACGCGATATGTCGATCATGGTGTCGGCGGTGACCGCAAGCGGCTTATCCATGTCCTGGATTCCCATGAAAGCCGAGCCGGCGGTTTCGATCTCATGCTCGCTCAGAAAGCTGACCAACGCCGTGGTCACCTCACTGTCATAAGCCGCGGCCACCGCGACTCGGCGGCATTTGAGCGCCTTCAACGCCTGGACGAGCGACGTCGCCATCGTGATGACCGGCTTTCTCGTCCGATCGGAAAGGTCCGCGGCGAGGTCCTCATAGAACTTACGACCGAACGAGAACGTGAGTGAGGTGCCGTAAATCGCGATCGCGTCGGCACCGTTCCTGACCAGCTTGTCGACCGCAGCCGGGATCCGCGAGTGCGCATCCAGGTAGCGATCGCGCGTCATTGCAGCGAGGCCGATCGATTCCGAGACGATTTCCGTGCGGCCGCGATAGATCGCAACGCCGTCTGGATCGAGCCAATTGTCGGATCGAGGCGTCGTTATGCCAAGAACCGGTAACGACTTCGACATGGCTTTTTTTCTCACGCGTAACGACACGCCCGGTTCAGCACGGGTCGCGCGGATGGATCTTTTCCGATCAGAACTATCGTATGCCTGTCATACAATATGGTCAAGCCGTCTTTGTCACAGCCATTGCATCAGGCCGCCGACCGAGTCGAGCTTTGGCAGTTCGCGGATTTCGCACAGCAACCAGCTAGTAGCTCGTCACAGTGATTCTGACGTTTTGATGCCGAGCCAGTCTAGGATCGGCAAGTTCTCTGGTTGCACGA
>JAIESI010000306.1 GCA_019746135.1 Xanthobacteraceae bacterium | reverse complement strand
CGCTTGGCAGCCTAACCACGGCAGAGGCTCCACTTAACGACGCGGAAAATCTGTTCAGATAACCGGGGCCACCTCACCTCACTCCAGACAAAGGGGTCATGCAGGATGAGACTGTATCGGCTTTCCGCGCCAAGTGCACAGCGGGTTGAAGCGTATCCAGCAAAGTCGCTCTGTGTGACGTATTTGTCGCGTTGCGCTCTATCGCAACGAGCCAAGCGACCTACGCGCCCAAAGTCGGGGCTGTGACTGATTCCTGAAAGGCTTGCGAAAGCCTGGGCGGGTTCGATGCCGCGATCGCACCATCTCCAACTGCATACCTTAGTCAGGATAGGGGACTCACCCAAGACAGGCTAAGTGGCAAAGCTCAGCAATCCACGACCCTTGCCACCGGCGCCGTTCCGCGCGCGCGTCCGCCCGTAGTCTTCGATGCAAGACGGCATTTATCCATCATTCCGAAAGCCGGGGTTGAGGATCATGCCGCCGTCGACCTACAGGGCGGTGCCGATTCATCGGAGGCAAGCCAAACCGCTGCCCTGCCAAATCGTCCGGGCGCCGACGCGGCCGTAGAGGATGAATCTCAGGAGGTTCCGCTCGGCCTGCGTGTCCGGCCCAGGGATCACCTCATGCACCGACGACGGACAGATCTTGTCGGCGGCGCGGAGATATGGTCGGATCAATCCCCTGCTCCGGGAAGCGACGCACCGCCTCGCGCGCGGCGATGAACTGGCCCGTGAGGCTGACGTCCAGCACCCGGCCCCATGCTTCAAGAGTCATGTCGACGAAGGAGCCATCTTTTTGGATGCCTGAGTTCGCCACCAGGACGTCGATGCGCCCGAACGCATCGAGGAAGCCAACACGGCCTGCACCTCCGCCTCGTCCGACACAACAGCCTTGAGGGCGACGGCCTTGCCGTAGGCACCGCGTATGTCGTCGACGATGCGCTCCGCCTCCTCCGAATGCGAGCGGTAGTTCACACCGACCGCCGCGCCAGCTGCGGCTAAAGCCCTGACGACGCCTTCCCGTATACTGGAGCTTCCGCCGGCCACCAGTGCCTTCTGGCCGGGCAGCAGCTGGACGGGATCCTGAGGCATATTTTTCCTTGCCCGCCGCGGGGGTCAGATGATGTAGCGGTCCCAGCCGGCGTAGTGCTCGCGGCCGCGGCAGCCGCGCGGGAGGCTCAGGGCCATGAGCACAAGGCCCAGCACCACGCCGATCCAGGATGCGATCTCGGTCGCGCCGCTTAGAACCCACGGGGCCGCGATCAGCCAAGCCCCGAACAGAACGTTGATGAAGCGCAGTGGCCGCGCGACCTCCGCGGTTGCGATGATGGCGGCGGTAATGGTCAGCGCGCCGATCACGTGGTCGCTATTCGCCATTGGCCCAGCAGTCCCGAGCACCGGACGTGTGAGCATCAGGAATACACCGATCGCCATCGAAGCGGCTAGCGTCCAGGGTAGCGTTATGCCACGGATCGTGTCGGCCCAGAACCTGGCCGGGCTCGCCAGCGCGTCCGATCTGTCCTCTTCACCGCGGTCCACCGCGTCACCTTGGAAAAAGATGCGGAAGAGCGGCTTGCCCCGGCAATGTGCCCAATACAGGAACTGCCCCATGGCAATCACCTCGTCGAGGGCGAAGGGGATCATCATCAGCATGGCCAGTCCTGCGATCAGCGCGGGCGTGCTCCAGGTACCGATAAAGATCGGCTGGATGATGATGAAGTAGACGCTCACGACACCAAGCGGGATCACCAGGATTCCGAAGAAGGTGACCATCCAAGGCATCGTGCGCCAGCGGTCGCGCCGACCCATCACGGCCATCAGGATTTCCAGGGTGTAGGCGACCGCCCCGAGCCCCGCGTCCGGAATCGGCCACGCCTTGGACACCGCAGACGTAATGATCTCCTCGGTGCCGTTCTTTGGGTCGGCCGGATTGCCGGCGAAGAACGGCTCCCATGCATAGTCGACGTGGCCGAGTTGGTAAGCCGTGAGCATGCGCGAGATCAGGAGGCCGATCAGGCCGAGCACCGCTATCGGCAGCCGCTGCGCGCCGGTCGATGGGCAATACGTCCAGCCCGGCGGCACCACCTTAGGATCCATCATTCCTGCCATGCCCATGCCGGGCATCATCGGCACCAGCACCGAAAAGGTGATTACAAGCGCGCCGACGAGGAGGTCGTTCTGGTACTGCGCTGCGCTGGGACTCCAGAACACGAGTGGCGCGAACAGAAGCCAGATGCCCAGGACAGTGACGGCCCACTGCGCGAACCACGCCGTGCGTTTCGAGAGGGACAGCGCTCCGAAGAAAGCGACAAGCAGTCCGGCAATAATGTCACTCGCCACGAGCACCGTTGCACGCCACTCGATCGGTGCAAGACCACGCTCTTGGGTCACAGCGCGAACAGTCGCACTCACGGTGTCACTGCTGAGGGAATCGTAAACGAGCGGGCTCGCCGCGAGCCAGAGCCCTAAGCCTACGTTTGCGTAATGAGCCCAGCGCGTGTGACGCGCATCCTCTTCCATCATGGCCATGTGGTTATGGCCGCCCGTATCGCCCTTGCCTCTGGCCCGGTCGGCATCACCTATCGCCGCGTGATTGCTTTCGGCTTCGTCTGGTCTGCGGGCGGCAGCAGGCGCCGAGCCGTCCTTGCCGGGTTCGGGACCTGCGGCCGCCGGCCGTTGGCCATACCAAGCGACGACGGCGGGATTGAGCTTGTTGGTCTTGTACCAGCCTATCGGGTCGCGCTTGAGCGCATCCACCATCTTCGGCAGCGTGTCCCGCAGGGAATGCTTCGGCTGCCAACCGAGGAACCGATGCGCCCGCGATGTGTCGAGCACGTAGTGGTCGTCCGACTCCTCCACCATCCACGGCTTCACGAACTCTCCGTCGCCAAGCACCTCATTTTGTATCCAGGCTCCCGCCAGCGCCACCATCTTGGGCACGCGGACGGTCGTCCAATCTTCTCCGTGCAGGGTCCTCCCGATGATGTTTTGTACCTCAGCGTAACCGATGGCTTCAGACTCGCCGACGAGCAGGGGTAACTCGAGTGGAAGTTCGTGCCGGCGCTCGACCAGCCGTGCGATTGCGTTCGCCAAATCAGCAATGTGCAGGAAGGACTGACCGGCGCAAAGCATCCCAGGGTAGACGTGCGCCGTCATCCGGTGCTCATAAATCCGGGATATCTGCTCGGCGATGAAAGGGGAATGGCCGAGGTCGTCATAGACACCCGCGATCCGAAGCATCACCACCGGGATCCGGCCATGCCGTTCGCGCAGTACGGCTTCGCTCCGGACCTTGGATTCGGGATAGGCCCACGAGGGTTCAATTGAAGAGTCCTCGGTGATCCTTTCCTCGGGTCGGCCCGTCGGCTTGTGAACCAGCATCGTGCTGGCGTAGATGAATTGCTCGACTTCAAATGTCTGGAGCGCGTCGATCAAGCGGCGCGTCCCCTCGACTGTGACCTTGTCGTAAAGCGGATTGGGCTGGCCTGTGACATCATAATAGGCAGCCAGATGAACGATGGATGCGATCCGACGCCCAAACCGTTTCCGCACCTCATCGAGGGCGGCTTTGACGGCTGCTTGTGAACTGACGTCGAAAGCCACTGCCTGGGCCGGCGCCGGCGGGTCGGGCGGACCGGCGCGGTCGAGACCCACCAGCGTATAGCGGTGGGCCAATAGTTCGATGATGCCGCGTGCAATAAACCCGCTGGCCCCGGTGATCAGGACGACAGATTTCTTGCCGTTCACGTTCCCTCCGGCCTCACCGGCATGGGCAACCGGAAGTCAATGGGCCATGCCCCATCCGGCTTCGTGGCACGCCTGCATGTATACAACACATGGCAGCCACCCCAGAGGTACGGAAATGTGTTCTTTCCGGGCGCGGTCCGACGACTGTTAGATGCCGGCTGAAAGCCGCCCTGGGCATTCTGCGCGGCGTCCACGTGCGGCTGAGCAATCAACAGGCTGGAAGATTGCTGCCTTCAAAATGCCGTCCGCTGATGACACCGGTGTCCTTGGTGTTGTTGTTTTGACCTGTTGGCGAAGATCCCGTCGTGACCCCGCCAGGGGTTCTTGCCCCACTGGCGGAGCCGGAAGGTGAGCGAACTGTATGTGTGGCCGCGTCCCAACATTGTCCCTGCGGAAGAGGGGCAGCGGCTGCAGACCCTCCGCCGCTCTCCTGTCCTGTTGATAGGGACTGAGCGGATGCCACCGACATACCGACCGACAGGAAAACGCAAACTAGCAGACTGTGTCCGAGGTTCATTTTTTGGTTGTCCTTGGCTGTAGGCGACGACATGGCACCTTTACCTAAAAGACAGATCGCGGAATTTAGTTCCACTTTTGATACTCGCCATGCCGATGTTCCCTTCCCGACTCGTCAGGTTGGAAACGGTGATCCGGCAGCACCTTGATGCGGAGGAGCCATGACGATCGCGTCCGTCCAGCTAATCCGAAAGGCCGTTCTGCTTCTCGTGGTGCTCGGTGGCGTCGTGCTCTTCGCCATCGGCACCTGCACGTATGACCACGACCGCAGCGTGCACATGTTCGTAAAATGGACCGGCCTTTCCGCCATGGTCGTATGCGTCCTGGGACGCACGTGGTGCGCGCTCTACATCGGCGGACGGAAGATCGATGATCTGGTAACGGTAGGCCCGTATTCCGTCGTGCGGAATCCGCTTTACTGGTTCTCAGTGCTCGGGACGGCAGGCGCGGGCGCTCAGTTCGGCAGCATACTCTCGGCTCTCGCCTTCGCCGCCATATCGCTGACCGTTTTCCGGGTGGTGGTCGCGCAGGAGGAGAAACTGCTGTTGATGCGCCACGGTCAGGCGTTCGCCGATTATGCAGCTCTGGTGCCGCGATTCCTGCCGGATCCACGGCTCTGGAAAGACATGCCCCTCCTGACGGTCCGGCCGGGCAACGTGGTCAGAACATTCGGTGATGCGCTTCTCCTTATGCTGTTCCTGCCTGTGTCGGAGTTGTTCGAGCGCCTTCAGCTTTCCGGCGCCTTGCCGGTGCTGCTCAGGCTTCCATGAGGCGGTGGGCGCAAAGCCAACGCCTAACAAAGCCAACGCGCTGTTTCAGCGCATGATCGATCTGCAGTAAACAAGCCTTCCTTAGTTTCTGTTGTGCGTCTTGCTGCCGCCAGTTCCCGAGCCGTTGCCCGAGTTCGAGCCACGGCCCGCAGCCTCTCCTCTGCCGCCGCCCGCGTCGGACGAAATCGCTGCATCCCCGGCGTTGCTGGACCGTCCAGTCGAACCACTGCTTCCGGTGCTCGCTCCCCCAGTCATACCGCCGGAACCAGCCGCTCCGGCGGAGGCGCCGGCACTGCCGCCAGCAGCTCCCCCACCGGCGCCTCCCCCGCCGGCGCCTCCTGCCTGGGCCATCGCGAGTGTCGAAGCACATGTCAGGAATACAGCAGCTGCGATGATGCTCTTGAGCTTGGTTTGATGGTGCAACATGGAAGCGTCCTTTGTTTGCGAGCCCTTCAGCGCGAACGTTTTTCGAAAAGGATCGTTCCGCCTAAAATGGGGCTCAGCGGCTTGCCAAATCAGTTTTGCTCGAACATGTTCAGACGCAAATCTGATTCGGCTGGAACAGTTGGATTGCATTCCGGCGGCGGGTTGGGTATTCGACGTCGCCGAAACATCGGAATTTCTGTGATCACGGCGCGGTTGGCCGATCGACCTTGGATTGAGACCGGCCGCGAGCGGACCAAGAGAGCGACATCAGCACGGGGGACCCGTAGTGAACATCAACGCGCCGCCCTCGCAGGGTGCGTTTTAAATGGGCGAGACCACGATTATCAATATATCGCGACTGACGGCGCTGCAGCGCAAGCTGGACGTGGTGGCCAACAACGTCGCGAACATGGAGACGACCGGTTACCGGGCTAGGCAGCTGACATTCCAGGAATACTTATCGGCATCCAAGGAAAACGCCGACCCATGGACGAGGAAGGAGCGACCGGTATCGCTTGTCGACGCGGCGTCCGCGTTTGCGAGTTCGTCTCTGGGAGAGATCCGGCCGACGGGTAATCCGCTCGATGTCGCCATTCACGGCGACGGTTATTTCATTGTTCAGACGGAGGACGGCGAAGCCCTTACCCGAGACGGCTCCTTCACCCTCGATGCTGATGGCCGATTGGTAACCAAAGGCGGCAACCCTGTGCTGACGGATCGCGGCATCTTGACAGCGTCGGCACGAGATGGCGAACTTTCGATCGGCCTGGATGGTTCGGTATCCAACAAAAAAGAAATTCTCGGCCGCATCCGCCTGGTCAACTTCTCAGGGGCAGTACAGGTCTCTCAGATCGGCAGGAACCTGCTGCGAGCCCCAACCCAGCCCCTGGATATCAAGCCCGGGGCAACTAAACTGATCGCGGGGGCATTGGAAAAATCTAATGTTCAGCCCGCGCTCGAAATGGCACAATTGGTCGAGACAACGAGAAGCTATGAGCTGGTCAGTTCACTCCTGAAGAGCTCGCAAGACACGAACGATATCAACAAGCTTGCCAACGTCCCCGAATAGGTCCTGAGCTGCCCTCTTGCCACGCACGTCGTCAGAAGGTGCTTCGTGTGCGCCTGCGATGTGAACGTAAATAGACAACGCACCGTGCACGTAAATAGAAAGCGCACCGCATCGACCCACATGCACATGCTTCCGAATCAATTGATCGCGAGCCGCCAACAGCTGGCATCTTGGTCGTTCGCGGCAATTGAATAACCGGCCTGCGGAATTTCAACAGAGGCAACACGTCCAAGAATGCTTCCGAATGCGTTAAGCGAGCGTGTCCTTGATTGCATCATTGTCGGCGGGGGTCCAGCTGGCCTTACGGCTGCACTGTACCTTGGTCGATTTCGGCGTCATGTGCTTCTGATCGACGCTGGTGAAAGTCGCGCGGCCTGGATTCCTGTTTCCCATAATCAACCTTCATTCCCGGGTGGTATCTCCGGTCTCGATCTTTTGCAGAGGATGAAACAGCAAGCGGAACGGTTTGGCACGGAAATACGAGGTTCTTTACGAGTGGACCATATCCAACCCGCTGAGTCCGGGTTCCTTGTTGAATTCGCCGACGGGTCTGCCACAGCGAAGACCATTTTGCTGGCAACGGGGGTCGTCAATCATCGTCCGGACATGCGCATCGATCTTCACCGCGAAGCGGTCGCGCGAGGTTTGATTCGGTATTGTCCCATCTGCGATGGGTTCGAAGCGATGAACCAAAAAATCGCGGTGTTGGGTGCCGATGATCACGGTGTCGATGAGGCCCTGTTTCTTCGTACCTACAGTGCGAATATTACTTTGCTGTGCGCACGCGAGATTGCGTCTGCAAAGATGCAGCGGTTCGCCGAGGCCGGGATTGAAATCGTAACCCGACCGGTGACATCCATCGCAATCGATCAAACCAGGATCGTTGTCGATGTCGAACGCTCCACAACCGGGTTCGCATTCGATACGCTTTATCCCGCTTTGGGTTCAAGCAGCAATATTGAACTCGCGACCCGGATGGGGGCCGCCGTTTCCGATCAAGGCTGCCTCATCGTGGACGACCACCAGATGACGACATGCGCAGGAGTTTACGCTGCAGGCGATGTCGTCGAAGGTTTGGACCAGATCAGTGTTGCCGCCGGCCAGGCGGCGATTGCTGCGACCGCCATTCACAATCGTCTTCGATCATTGGAAGGCAGATAATTGTGATATCGTTGCAGCTGTGTTGTAAGGCCGATCCAACAGATACGTTGGCAAATCTATCAATCGCGGTCCGTGGTAAAACACGCCGCGTTTTACTGCTGGAGCGTTGCGGCGCTGATAACGCGCGCGCGCTCCCCCAACAGATCCGATCCTCCTTGTGATTTCACGATCGTCGTTGCTGGACGATGGTCCGGTAAATTGAAGCACATAGACGACGGTCGGTGCGGGCCAATCCAACGCCAAATACTCGCGCGAGCCTGAAGTACAGGCTTTTCGACGAAGCACCATGACAGTGATGCCAGTGCCATCGCCAGCACTACGGAAGTGGTGACGATCGCGAATTGTGAAATCTCCGGGACAGCAAAAATCAGCGTCTGCGAGATCGGCCACCCAAAGATGTAAACGCCGTAAGACAGGTCCATGCGATTGGTGATGTCGCGAAGGCGCCCCAGCGGCAAGCTGCCGATCCAGACGGCGCTGTATCCCGCGGCGATGGGATCAATGATTCGCTCCCAGCCTGTTTTGGCGGTGAGAACGGCGAGCAGACCTAATCCCGCTGCGATCAAGCCCGACAGCTTGATGTGGTCCCGGAACACGAACAGCGCGACCCCGAACGAAAAGCATAGCCAAAAGCGTTCGGCCTGCTCGAAGGAATTGAGCTGCCCCGTTTGGTGCAGCAGCAAATGGCCGCCAGTCAGAAGCCAAGTGGTGAGTAGGACGGCGCCGAATTTGCTTTTCGTCAAAAGCCCACAACGCCCGATCAAGGCAAGGAGGATATAGCAAAGCAGTTCGAATTTCAGCGTCCACAACGAGCCGTTCACCACCGAGGGATGCGGATTGGTCAAAAATACACCCGGCAGTTCGACCGACGCCGAGCTTAGAGACGAAGTCGTCAGGAAATAGCTCAACACTCGTGGGTTGCTAAAATATTCCGCTAGCTTGTAATCGGAAACAGCTGCGCCAAGCGCGACCACAAGGGCGGTGCAGACAATAAGCGCTGGAAAAATTCTCAACAGCCGCGCAACGAGGAATTCGAGCACATCTTGGGATCTGGCGAGGCTCGCAGCGACTGTCAATCCAGAAAGCACGAAAAAAACGTTCACAGCATGGTCGCCCAGATTGTAAACGCTCACGGTCGACAAGATTTCATCGGCCTTGTTGCCGGTGCGGAAAAGTACCGCGTGTGAAATCACCACCGCAAGTGCCGCCAAAAGACGCAAGAATGTAAAATTGTTGTGGTCTGGCCTAAGGACGTCAGCGATTCGCCTTGCCCTCATGAGATGTGACATCTTCGTTCCTTGCGTGAACGGTCCGGCGATCAATGGAATGCAGGCCAATCAAAAATGCCGAACGCGGGAAGGGAAAGCCGGCACACCTCGTGCCCTTCTTTATTTGATGGCAGCAATTCGTTACAACTGGCCGAAAACATCGAATGGTAAACGAGGATCCTTATTAATAGTTTGTTAGCCTAGCCACTAGGGGCGCCGCCTGAAGAAGCTTTCATAGGCAGTGATGCTGGCTTCGTTACGCTCCTGAAGCAAAATGCCTTACAGGCCCGTTGGCAGCCCAGCTTAACCTTTCGTGAAGCCTTTTGACGCCTCCATATTCCGGCATGGCCGTGACCGACGCCGAAGACATCGACCCGCGCCCGCCCCGTCCGGGTGTGGTAGCACGGACCAGGGCTTGGCTTGCGAGTGAAAGCGGCGTCACCCAGCGGGTCGCCGGGATGGCCTTCGTCATCCGCGTCTCTGCGGCGGCCATTGTCTTTCTCTCACAGATCGCACTCGCCCGCTGGATGGGCGGATTCGAATTCGGTGTTTATGTCTCGGTGTGGACGTGGCTCCTGCTGGCCGGCGATATCGTGCATCTCGGGTTCCCGCTTACTGCGCAGCGCTTTATCCCAGAATACACACACCACAACGACTTCGACACCTTACGAGGCTTCCTGATCGGCAGCCGCTGGCTGACCTTCGGCCTCGCCACCGCATTTGCGGCTGCCGGCGCCTGCCTTGTCTTCGCGCTGGCGCCATGGCTCGATTCGTACACCATGCTGCCGTTCTACCTCGCCTGCGCATCATTACCGTTCTATGCCTTGTCGCTGATGTGCGATGGCCTCGCCCGCTCCTACAACTGGATCGGGCTGGCGCTCGCGCCGCACTCGCTGCTGCGCCCGGCCGTGCTGTTCGCGCTGATGGCGATCGCATACTTCGTAGGGCTGCCGATCGATGCCCGCACCGTGATGACCGCAATGGCGCTGGCGATCTGGAGCACGTCGTTGCTCCAGCTCTGGATGGTGGATCGCAGGCTCGCCACCGTGGTGTCCTCCGGTCCGCGCCGCTATGAAGTGCGCCGCTGGTTCGGCCTGTCGCTGCCCATCATCGCGATGTGGTCGATCTACACCATGCTGGCCTACGCCGACGTGCTGCTGCTCCAACAATTCCGTCCACCGGAGGACGTGGCGCACTATTACGCCGCCGTGAAGACGCTGATGTTGGTCGGCTTCATCCATTTCTCGGTGTCGGCCGCGGTGGCGCATCGCTTCACCGCTCTGCATGTCGCCGGCGAGCGCGACAAGCTGGCGGCTTTCGTCGCCAAATCGGTGCGCTGGACGTTCTGGCCATCGCTTGCCGCCACACTCGTAATGCTGGCGCTCGGTCGGCCCCTGCTGTGGCTGTTCGGGCCCGCATTCACGGTCGGCTACCCGTACATGCTGATCCTCGCCGTCGGCCTAATGGCGCGTGCCGCCGTCGGCCCCGCCGAACGGCTACTCAACATGCTCAACGAGCAGCGCATCTGCGCCGTTATCTACGCTATCGCCTTCGCCGCCAATGCGGGCGTCTGCATTATGCTGGCGCCGCAGTTCGGCGGGATGGGCGCAGCTATTGCCACCTCTGCCGCCATCGTGCTGGAATCGGCGATGCTGTTTTCCGCTGCCCGGCGCAGACTTAGCCTGCACCTGTTCGTCTGGAAACCTAGACGCTAGCGGCGGACCAGCTTCATCACCGGGCCAATAAGGGCGCGCAGCTTGTAAGCCACATTGCATAGTGGCGGGTTCGTCTTGACGAGATGCTTGGCGCGGCCCACCGCCTTGAGCCTCATCGCATCGGCCAAACCGCGCATCGTCACCGGCCGGAAATGGTCGAACAACTCGACCTTGCCCTCGCACCATTCTCGCTTGTAGCGTTCGTCGCCGATGGTGAAGTCGAACAAGCCTGCGGGATGCCTGGGTCGAGCTTCGACAGCTCGCCTTCGGTGTAGCTTGTTAGCAGATGATAGTAGCTGTCGCGGAAATTAAGCCGAGATTGGCCGCCACCGTCTCCGGGCCTACATCCAGCCGGCTGACATGCACGAACCCGGGTTGTGCGGCAAGCGCGCGATAGGAACTCGCGGTGTCCCGATCGCTCGAAGATATTGGTCGCTCGAAGATCTCGAAGATATTGGTCGCTCGAAGATATTCACTACGCCCATCGGCAAGTGACTTGGTCTTCTGCGCCATCAGCGTGTCGAGCGTGGCCAGGGCCCCGGACAAATCGGCCGGCGTGCGTGACCTCGCCCACTGTGCCATCCTCTTGTGCGTGCTGCGATCCCGACATCGCGTCGCCGAACGAACGCTTATCCTTATAGAAGCTCTCCCGATCGTCGCCGAGCGCGGTTCGATAGGCGCCGTTCGCCGGAAGGCCCGGCCCGCGGGTGGTAGGACCCAGAAGCCCATCGCGCTGCAACATGGCCCTGGGGCGACGATCTTACATGCCCTTCATGCCCTTCATGTCCTTCATCTTGTCCCCCTTCATCCCGCCCATGCCTTTACCCTGCATACCATTATGCCCCTTCATACCTTTGGACATTTTGCGCCCCTTTTTCTGATGCATTTTCTCATTCTTGATTTGGATGAAGTGGGCCCGTTCCGTTGCGTTCAGCGTAGTTGCCACAGGCATCGCGTTGACCGAGATCGACGACACGACGATGAAACCCGCTATCGCAAATGCTATTTTGTTCATCCTGAACTCTCCCATTGCTGCCATCCAAACTCCCCTTGCTAGGAGGGTGGGCGCGTCCCCTCAATGCCCAGAAAACAATTGAGTTCCTCGCCGGTTCTAAACATTCAATCGAGCTGACATTAACGGTCAGGTGGCTGCCGCTGCAGTTCGGCCGCTTCTCAGGAACCAATCGCCCCCGACAACTGTTGCGAGGCATAGGTTCCCATCTCCCCCTCGTCAATATGGAGCTAGCTATGAGAGCTACAATTTATGCGATCACCATTGTGTCCTTCGCCATGGTCACGGCCGTGGGGGCGCAACCTGCACCGCATATGCAAGGACAGCCGGGCCCGCATGAAACGCATGGCGGGGCAGGCTTGATGTTCACGCCCGAACACGGCGCGATGCTTCGCCAGCACGCCGAAAGTCAGCACTTTGCCCCGGTCCACGATCCTGCCGTCCATGCGCAGGTCGGCGCCACCTTGCCGGGCGCTGTTGAGCTTCATCCCCTGCCGGACGCTCTCGTGGGTCACCTCCCGGCGGCACGGCCGTATCGCTATACCATTATCGACAACCGACCCGTGGTGGTCGACCCAGGTTCGCATCGGATCGTTCACGTCGGTGAATGATGGCAATACTGCTTATCGTCCGATTGAGACTGCGGCACCGCCGCGCTGGTGAGCCGTGGCGGCTCGATCGACTGGCTCTGCCTGCCGCCTTTTTTGGACCGGCCGTGTTTGCAGCGCTGCTCGACCGGCGCAAGGGCGGCCGGTTTGCTGTTGCTCCGGCGGGTCCCGGCTACCACACGCCGCGAATACCTCGGCGACAGCAATGTGCGCGCAACTGGGACTACCGGTTTTGCTGGCTGCGCGGCGCCTTGCTGAGCCTCAGCGCGTTCCAGGGCCTTGGCTATCATGGAGAGGCTGCGGCCTTTTTGGGCTGGCTTCTTGACGTAACCCGTCTGACCTGGCCCGAACTCCAGGTGCTCTACGACGTCTATGGCGAGGCCAACATCCCCGAGCGCAGCCTCGATCATCTGGAGGGCTATCGAGATTCACGACCAGTCCGCATCGGCAACGCCGCTCATGAGCAACGGCAGCTCGATATCTATGGCGCCCTCATTCAGGCCGCGTTCGACTTCGTGCACGCCGGCGGACAGCTGGCCGTAGAGGAGCGATCGCTTCTGGTACTGCTTGGCGAAACGGTCTGTCAGCTGTGGCGGCAACCGGATCATGGCATCTGGGAGACACGCGGAGCACCGCGGCATTTTGTGTTTTCCAAGCTGATGTGCTGGGTCGCAATTGATCACCTGATCGCCTTGAAGGACGTGGGGGTCCTACGCGCGCCGGACGGTCGGTTTCGACGGGAGCGCCAAGGTATCCGGACAGCGATTGAGCGGCACGGGTTCGACCCCGCAGTCGGTGCCTGCGTAGCTGCCTTCGATGCCTCCGGAGAGGCGGATGGTGCGCTGTTGCAGTTGGCACGGCTTGGATTTCATAATTCGGACGACAGGCGGGTTTGCGGGACCGAGGCTCACATCCGGCGCTGTCTTGGTCTGCCGCGCGGACTGATTGCACGCTATCTGACGAAGGGACAGGACGCGCTGCCTCCGGGCGAAGGCGCCTTCGCGGCCTGTGCATTCTGGGCCGTGGAGGCGTGCGCATTGCGCGGCGACAGATCAGGCGCGGCCAACGAATTCGCAGCGCTCGCGACACTCGCCAACGATGGCGGCCTGCTTGCCGAGGAGATCGCTCCCGACACCGGCGATATGTTGGGCCCAAACTTCCCCCAGGGCTTCACGCGCCTGGCATTGATCAACGCCGCGCTCGCACTGTGCGCTGCTCCTGGGTCCAGACGTGCAGCCTCACGAAGTTCGCCGGCGATCTCGCATGAGCGCTGATGAACTGTTTCATTTGCGGAATGTTTTGATTTGGAGCCTTGTCGCCACCGCCGCCATGACAACGATCCTCCAGGGCAGCCAGGGCTTAGGCCTGTCCAGGATGAGCTTGCCGTTTCTGCTCGGCACAATTTTCAGTGGAGACCGGCGCCGAGCCCATGTGATCGGCTTTGGACTCTATGTCGTGGGAGGCTGGGCCTTCGCCGGGGTTTACTATTTGTTATTCCATGTCACAGGCGAAACGGCGTCCTGGTGGTTGGGTGCCGCGCTGGGACTTCTCCATGGCCTGTTCCTTCTGGCTGTCGTCCTCCCGCTCCTGCCTTACATGCACCCGCGCATGGCCTCCGAACATGAGGGCCCGAGCGTTACGCGCCGTCTTGAGCCACCGGGCCACTTTGGCCTCAACTACGGCCGTCGCACAGCTCTTGTCACTCTGCTTGGTCAACTGGTCTATGGCGCGATTCTTGGCGCAGCCTACAGCGTTCATCTTGGCGGTCGGTGGTGAACTTTCCGACTGCCTTATCCATTGGGATGACCCCAAAGCAATGGAGACGACATGAGACAAATCATCGCAACCATGGCAGCGATCGCGCTTCTCGGCCTGCTCGGCGGCGCGGCTTTCGTTTACACTGGCGTTTACGACGTCGGCGCCGACGAGAAACATTGGGGCATCACCTACCGATTGATCGAAAAGGTGCGCATGCAGTCGATTCGTGCGCACGCCGCCGATATCCACGCGCCTGGGAGCCTTGATGATCAGGACAGGGTCCTCGCGGGTGCTGTGCATTTTGCCACCCATTGCGCCATTTGCCACTCCGCGCCCGGGGCCGAGGCCGAGGATTTGGCCAAGGGTATGTATCCTGAGCCGCCTGCATTGACCGATGCAGCCCGCGACTGGAAACCGCGCGAACTTTTCTGGATCGTCAAGCACGGTATCAAGATGTCAGGGATGCCGTCCTGGGCCGATCACGGCGACGACCAGTTATGGAATTCGGTGGCGTTCCTCAAAAAGCTGCCGACCCTGACAGCAGAAGATTATAACAGGCTCGTTGCGGCGGCGAAGGCCAAAGGCATCGGACATCAAATGAATGATATGCCCATGAATGGTGGTGACCAGGGTACGAAGACAACTCCCAATGCCGGGGCCGAAGGCTTGGGACATCAACACTAAGATGGACGTCAGGACGACGTCACAAAGCCCGCGCCGAAATCGTTGTGCAGACGTGAAGAGCTCCCGACCGGAAATGGCCGAGAGCTCCCCAACCGTCAGCGTGGGAAGGGGGCTAGCCGATCTTACGCCAACGGCTCACGACCGTATTACCATGTGGCGAAGAATGGCAAGAGCCGCCAGGGGCAACCGCTCGATGCATGTAGCATTGAACTCCGATGCGGGAGACTGACGAACGATCCCACAACCCAATCCGCGCTTCGGCGACCCTCCCCATTCGTCAACCGGGCCGCGGCTTGCTGAGGCTGATGCCGCTATCCAGTCGGCCGTTAACAAACCAATGTAAGCGCTGATGGGGCTCTGAGGATCGCAATCAGGATCGGGCGTAACAGTGCCCTGAGTAAGGCGAGGACGAGACGGAGGTTGTGACCGACCGCGGCGAGGATGGTGTTTGCGGCATCGCCGTCTCGGACCTTGAGGTGGCAGCGCCCGAGATGCGCGTCGGCTTTCGTTCCCTCCGATGCGGCCCCAGAATCATGATTTGCAGGTCGGACAAATCTAAAATGAATTTGCAGGGTTACGAAGTTCCAGATGCTAAAACCTTGCAATCTCAAAACTGCCAAACGCCAAATCTTGCTTAATCCCTGACGAGTTGTTCACGGCCGACTATTCACCACCGCGCCGACGGTCGCCTGCGATCCATTCGGCCGCTACGCATTGAGTCCGGCGACGACATCCGCGTTCAAGCGATGGACCCCCCCGTGACCGCTGCAAAAAGGCTAGACACCTGACCGGCGCCGAGCCTTTGCATATATGATTTTCGAGAATATGTTCAGTCGTGACGCTGACTGTGACCGCGCCCAACCATAATTCTCGACCCGCGGGCATGTTGATCGCGCCAGCCAGCGCGTCTGCCATGGTCCCTGACGACGAAATTGCGGTGACCGCGATTGATATTTCCACGATGCCCGCCGCCGTGGCCGATCCGTACCGATACACCGTCCTCGGCCGCAGCCGAGTTGGTAAGAGGTGCCACAAAACCCAGAGCAGCGAGGGAGGCGAATACAACAACGAGCTTGCGCATTGCAGTTCTCCGTCGGATGTTGCGCTCCGCATTGCAACGCCAAGCTACGGAATATGTTCCGACATTGGCTCTGTGGTATTCTGTATCAACGTTCATGAGCAACCCTGTTGAAAATCAGCGATGCGGCTTGATGTCGGGCGCACCGAAACGGACTCCCGTTCCGAAAACGAAAAAGTGTCGTCCTTCTCCGGCGCCGCAGGTAGTGCAACGTCTCCCGGCAGCTGCCGCTGATTCGGCTCTCAGACATTCTTCCGGCAAGCGCAATCGTTGCGCCGAGTCCTTGCAGCTGCAGGGCGGTGTTATCTTTCTGATCGAGCGCCCATCGTCTTGCCGGGCCCCGTGACGTTCGCGCAATCTGCAGCCGTTGGCGGCGTCTTAAAATAGATCGCTTGAGAGTAATGGGGCGGACCACCGTGATGTGACACGGGCTTTCCTTCGGGCTGGTCATACCAGGGCTTCCAGCCAGCGGCCGCTTCCGCTTCAAACACCATCCCAATGATCTGGCCATTGAACACCCGGAGCACCAGTTTCGGGTAGGTCGAGGGATGGTCAGGCGACTCGGCGACGAATGAAAATCCGTTGCCCGGGCGGCAACCGCCGGGACCAAGGTGATAGTGTGAGGGAAGACCCGCTACGGGCTGGGACGTTTCAGCTATCGCGTCGGCCGAAATCGCGAATATCGAGACCGCACCGCAAATCAGTATTTTAACCGGCATTTTCATTTGTCCCTCCGGTGATACAAGGCCGCCGACCGGCCAAGGTTATGCTCCTCGACCTCGGAGGGAAAGCCGGCTAGGGTGCAGAATCAGACCTCGTTGTCAGTGACGAAGCCCGAGGAATCTTCAGCTTAAGACGCTCATACCGCACCGCTGCTGGCGCGGGCCATGGCACCGGCCAAGTCGCGCTTCAAAGCTCTGACAGGTTGTCTGGGAAGACCCGACGGCAGCCCAAAATTGGTTTTTGTTGCCGGGCATGCTCCCCCGGCGTTTGGGATGCGGATGCATGACGGAAATTGTAATTGGCACTTGCCCCAAACAGAGAGCCCGCGCTGCAGCGGCTATGGTCGCAGCTGTGATCTCGGCCGATGTCTGTCCGACCTCGGTGGCCTGAGATAAAAACACACCAAACTCAAAACAGCTCCCGGCGAACCCTGCGGCACACAACGAAGCTCAGTGCTCAAATGCACAACTTTCGAGGCATGCAGCACGTCGTTCACGTGCGAGCACCCATCCGCATCCTGTAAGCAGCGCGCAGCCGGCTGGTTTATTGGCATGCCGCTCGTGAACGCCGCAATATTCGGACTTCACGACGCCAAAATCGCGGAACTTTGTCTTCATTTCGCGCTTTATGTAGATGCGCAATATAGCACAAATAAAGAACATTTGGGACAGATCGTCATGACCAAACAGTCAGGATTCCCGAAGTTGGTAGGAGCGGGCGCTATGGTTGCAGCCTTTGCCTTGGTGACCCTGGCAGAACCGGCGTGGGCCATTGTTCCAGCTCCGGCTTCAAGCCTCCGGGCATCAAGCGCGCCATCGATGGTGACGAAAATCGTTCATGCCTGTCGTTATGGCTACCCCGGCTATAGCGGATGCCGCCCGTATGGCTACCTGCCCTTCTACCACCATCATCATCATTGGGCCTATTACGGTCACCATTGGGCTCATCATGGTCACTTTGGCGGCTTCGGCCACGGCGGATTTAGTCATGGTGGCTTGGGCCACGGCGGATTTGGTCATGGCGGATTTGGTCATGGCGGGTTTGGTCATGGCGGAGGTCACGGCCATCACGGTTAGATACGGCCTTCACGGTTTGATTCGGCAGCTGAATAAAGATACCGAGGTTTCGCGGATTGACTGCATGGTGGCACGGTGGGAGGAGGCCAACTCCTCGATCCGATCCATCGTTATTTCCAAGGCGCCACTTGGCCTTTTTGTCCGGAACGCGATGAAACGGCAACTTCAGGACCGCGAAAGAGAGCGCCATGAGCGCCACGTATGTCGCGGCTTATTGGCCTTTGCCTCAGAAACTCCCACTTTGCTTCCTCTAATCGCGACAACGGCAGCTGCTAAGGGGGCGCTCCGGGGGCGGTGGAACGATGTTGCTGAAGGACTTAATGTGTCGGCAGGGAGCCTTTTTGTTCTGCGGTCGAAGTTACCTGCCGCTTCTGCTGGTGCCCATCATAGTAGCGGCCGTCTTGCAACCGGCGCCTTTCGACCACTGGTTTAGCCGACGCGCTGAACTGATCTGGGAGCTTGGAAGTCTGGTCGTTGCGTTCAGCGGTTTGATGGTGCGCGTTCTGACCACCGGATTCGTTCCGGCGGGCACATCGGGCCGCAATACCAAGCGTCAAATTGCCGAAAGTCTCAACACCGACGGGTTCTATTCCGTAACGCGAAATCCTCTTTATCTTGGCAATTTCCTGGTGGCTCTCGGCATTGCCCTTGCCGTCAAGGTCTGGTGGCTCGTGCTGATTGCCGTCATGGCATTCGCGGTCTACTACGAGCGCATCATCTCTGCCGAAGAAGCATTTCTGGAGGTCAAGTTCGGGACCGATTACAAAAGATGGGCCGAGCGCACACCGGTTTTCTTTCCGAATTTTCAGCTATGGCAAGCTCCGCACTGCACGTTCTCGGTGCGAACTGTGCTGCGCCGCGAATTTCACGGCTTTTATCTCATTGTTGTGGTTTTCACGCTGATCGAGCTGGGCCATGATATGGCGGAGGGGGTGAGCTTAGCCGCGTCGGTTGCCGGGAACTTCGCGTGGCCTGCCTTCTTCTGGGCAGGGACGTTCGTCTACTTGTTCCTCATGTTTCTGAAGAAGCGGACCAGGTTGCTCCAAGTGGACGGTCGATAGACCATAGAGCCGAAGCTGGCGCATTCCATTGCTTTGCGGTGAACGACGCTGCAGGAAGCAAAGCTGTTCCCGCAATGGCGGACTCGATTGCAGCGAACAAGCGCTCGGACCCTGTGAGGAGTGATGAGAGCCGCCGTGGCCTCGCAAAATCCGAGCGGCCTGCCGCCTACGCTGGTGGGGACGAAGGCGGCACCACCAAGCAGCGATAGAGATGCCACGTGGCATGACCGAGCAGGGGCATCACGACCGCGAGCCCCAAAAAGAACGGCAATGAGCCGATGGTCAGCAGAGCGGCGACGATAAGACCCCACAACGCCATCGTGACCGGGTTGGTAATCACCGCGCGCACCGAAGTCGCAACCGCCACCATGGCACCGACGTCTCGGTCGAGCAGCATCGGGAACGAGATCGCCGACAGAATCAGAACCACCGCCCCGAACAGCAAACCGATGCCGCTGCCCATCACGATAAGGGTGATGCCTGGCCGGGTGGTGAATACGTCGGCGATAAAATGTGCCGGGGATTTCGGCGCCCCCAGGCCGACAAAGTGGTAGAGCCAATGGGCGACAGCTAGCCAGGTGAGAAAGATCCCTGCCAGCACCAGCGCAAGGCCAATGATGTCGTGGATCGAGCGCGAATGCAGCACGTCGAACGCGTGCCGCCAGGAGGCGACAAGTCCGGCCTCGCGCCGACGGCTCATCTCATAGAGTCCGATCGCAGCGAAAGGTCCAATAAAGGCAAAGCCGGCCGTGAGCGGAAAGAGAAGATAGATAAGACTGCTGCCGAATGTCAGGCGCGCCAGGACGACGCCGATAATCGGATAAATGAGACTTAAGAACACAACGTGGCTCGGCATTTCCATGAAATCGTCGATGCCCTTGGCCAGCGCATTTCGCAGATCGGCGGGCCTGATGGTCCTGATGCTCGGATGTGACGTACGATCATCGGGAAGAACGCGAATGGTTTCCATTGGTTTTCCTCAATGCTTGACAGCCGTGCAAGCTCATCTGAACATGCTAGACTGCATTCAGTTGCGATGCTCGTGTCCGCGGGAAGAAGAAATAACACAAACACGGCCATTCAGCGACAGCATCCGCGGAGACAAAGGCCGTCCGAGCGTAGATGCGATGGCAGGTGCCGTCCGGAAAGTGGTTGGAATTCGGTGCGGCGCGATCTCCGATAACACGAGGGTATCGTTTCAGGCTGC
>JAIESI010000155.1 GCA_019746135.1 Xanthobacteraceae bacterium | reverse complement strand
AGCGGCCGGCGCAACTGCCGGCGAGCGTCCCTGCCCGGCCGCCCAAGCGGGGCTCTTGGGCCCTGCGCAGGGCGCCGTGGCCGGGACTGCGGAGGCGGCGGTTGAGACTCGTCGCCGGCCCGAACGCTCTGCGACCGACCTTCTTCGCCGTCCCTTCTTTTCGTCAGGCGGCGGCGCGGGCATCTCCGGCCTCGCCGTCAGCCGGCTGATCGCGCGCGAGATCGGCTTCCACCTCGGCGAGCCGCCGCCGCTTCTCCTCGAGCTCGCCGGCGAACGCGAATTCCCCGCCCTGGCGGGCCTCGTAAGATGCGAGCCGGCGTCGGGCATCGGCCAGCCGCAGCCGATAGCGCTCCTGCTCGTCCTCGAATCCGCACACGGCGTGTTCAAGCCGCGCGACCGCGCCGAGCGGCGTGACCGTGACCGGAAGTTCGATCTCGTAATCGGCATTGGTGCGCATCAGCATCGCCGTGTAGCGATAGCCGTCGCGACCGAAGCGTTCGCCGCAATAGTCGACATCGAAGCCGCCAACCGCGGCGACTGTCTGCGTGCCATCCTGCCGACGTTGCACACGCTCCAGGACCTCCTGCACCAACGCCCGCCCGGCGTCCTTGCGCTCGTTGTAGCGCTTGCCCGCAACTTTCATCGTGAACGCGTCGCCGGCGGTCGGCACACGCCGCGCGATGTCCTGGCCGATCTCGGTGATGCGGCGTGTCGCGAGTTCGATGTCGCGCTCCGCATCGCGCACCTGCCGGCGGACCGCGTGCTGATCGTCGATATGTGCAGCGCGCTGGCGCTCCAGCCGCGCGATGTCGGCCTCAAGGCCCGCCTTCTGCATCAACCGCTGATCGCCGCTCGCAATCGCCTTGGCCAACGCGAACTGGTTCGCCTGGCCTTCGCCGAGATCCTCGAGCCTGCGGATCGAGGTATCGCCGGAGAGCGCCGCCGCAATGAAGCGGGCCTTGCGCTCATTGTTCTGCCACATGCTCGCGTCGAGCGAGCCTTCGGTCGAATAGGCGAAGATGTCGATGACGTCGTGCTGATTGCCCTGCCGCTCGATGCGGCCCTCGCGCTGTGCGATCTGCGAGGGCAACCACGGCACGTCGAGATGATGCAGCGCCTTCAGCCGAAGCTGCGCGTTGACGCCGGTGCCCATCGTGTCGGACGAGCCGATCAAGAAGCGGACCTTGCCGGCGCGAACGTCGCCGAACAGGCGCTGCTTGGCCTCGGACTTTTTGTAGTCCTGCATGAACGCGATTTCGGACGGGGGAACGCCCATGCCGATGAGTGTGTCGCGTATCCAGCGATAGGCCGAGAAGCCGCGCGACTTCTCGACGCTGATGGTGCCGAGGTCGGAGAAGATCATCTGCGCCGCGCCCGGCAGCTCGTAGGGCTTGGCGTCCGGCCGGACGTAAGTGTTCGGCGTCGTGTCCTGCCAGATGCGGAAGGCGGTGCCGATCAAGAGATTGAGCTTGTTGTCCGGCTCGTTGTCGCTTTCCGGATCGACCAGGCGCAGGTCGATGGCGGCATGGCGGCCGTCGGTGATGACGGAGAGCAGGATATCGTCACCGGGCTCCGGCGCGCGGTCGCGCGCTTCGATCGCCTTGATGCGCTCCTCGAGATGGCGCTGATAGACCTTGAACGCCGGCGACGGCTTCGCCGTGAGGATCTGACGCTTGCCGGTCGAGATTGCCGGCACCTTCACATACTGGCGCAGATCCTCCGGCATCACGACATCAGCGAAGGAGCGGAACATCGTGATCAGCTCGGCCACGTTGACGAAGGTGGCGAAGCGCGTGACGGGCTTGTACTTGCCCGACGGCTGCAACTCGAGCTCCGTCGTGGTGTCGCCGAAGGTCGAGGCCCAGGCGTCGAACTCGTGCAGGCCGCGCTCGTGCAGCGCGGCCGCGCCGAGGAAGCGCTGCACGGTGAACATCTCGCCGAGCGTGTTGGTGATGGGCGTGCCGGAGGCGAGCACGAGCGCGCGGCCGGGGTTCTTCGTCTCGATGAAGCGGGACTTCACATAGAGGTCCCAGGCGCGCTGTGAGCCGTTCGGATCGACGCCTTTCAGCGTCGACATGTTGGTCGCGAAGGAGAGTTTCCGAAACTCCTGCGCCTCGTCGACGATGATCTGGTCGATGCCGATTTCCGAGATCGTCAGCAGATCGTCCTTACGCGTGGAGAGCGATTCCAGCCGCTCCTGCAATCCCTCCTTCAGCCGCTCGAGGCGCTTGCGCGAGACGCGGTCGTCGCTCTCGACCTTGGTGAGCAGCTCCTCATAGAGCTCCAGCTCGTCGTGGATCATCTGCTGCTCGAACGCGGACGGGACGCCGATGAAGCGAAACGCCGAGTGCGTGATGATGATCGCGTCCCAGGTCGCGGTCGCTGCGCGTGACAGGAAGCGCTGGCGTTTGTCCTTGGTGAAGTTGGTCTCGTCGGCGACGAGAATGCGCGCGTTCGGATAGAGCGCCAGGAACTCGCGCGCCGCCTGCGCAAGGCAATGGCCCGGCACGACGAGCATCGCCTTGGCGACCAGGCCGAGCCGGCGCTGCTCCATGATCGCGGCCGCGATCGTCAACGTCTTGCCGGCGCCGACAGCGTGCGCGAGGTAGGTCGCGCCCGCCGCGATGATCCGCCAGACGCCGCGCTTCTGGTGGTCATAAAGGACGAAGGCGCCGGACGCGCCCGGCAGCTTGAGATGCGAGCCGTCAAAGGCGCGCTGCGCGATGTTGTTGAAGCGGTCGTTGTAGAGACGCGCCAGCCGGTCCGTGCGATCCGGGTCGGCCCACACCCAGGTCTGGAACGTGGTCTTGATTTTCTGCAGCTTCTCCTTCGCCGCCTCGGTGTCGACGACATTGAGCACACGCCGCTCGCTGTCGCCGTCCTTGACGATGTCGAAGATCTGCGGGACGGCGCTGTTCAGCGCATCGGAGAGAAGCTGGCCGGCATGACGGCGATCAGTGCCCCATTCCGAGGTCCCGGCGGCCATCCAGCCGAGCTGACGGGCTTCGACCGTCCATGACGCGAGCTCCGGCATGTGGCGGATCGTGATGTCGGCGCCCATCGTCTCCTTGACGAAGGCGACGACGTCCCCTGCCGGAATCCACGGCGCGCCGAGCCGCGCCGTGATGTCGGAGGGGCGAAGGTCCGCAGGCTGCACGGCCTGCAAGGCCCGGACGTTGGGCGCATAGGCGTCGTCGAGCCCCGCGGCCGCTTCCGCCGCCTTCAGCTTGTCGCGGACGGGTCCCGACAGATAGGCGTCGGCGGTCTGCCAGGAGCCGTCGGCCGGATCGCGGAAGATCGCGTCGCCCAGCTCAGCGATCACGTCATCGACGTTGCGATGCAACAGTTCGGCGATATGGTCGGGATCGACGTAACCGCGTTCGTTGAGCACCACGGCGAGCGCATCGAGAGCCGAGGTGATGACGGGCGCGGGCGGCGGCGCGATGACGCGCTCGGTGAAGATCGGGCCGGGCCGCGCGGTGTTGCTGTCGAGATCGTAGTCCTCGATCGAGGCGACCAGCCAGCAATCGGGATCGTCGGCGAACGGGGCGAGGTTCGGGCGGCGATGGGTCTCGCGGACCTCGCCGGTTTCCTCGTCCTCGACCGTGGAGACGACGGTCGTGTTGATCGGTCCGAAGTCGCGCACGAAACTCGACCAGGCGATGCGCAGGCGAACCTGTGCCTGCTTCCATGACTCGTCGCGCTCCTGCGCGCGAAGCACTTCGCGCACGGCGTCGCGGATCGGAATGAGCTTGCGAATAACCCGCGCGTGCTTGTCGAAGATGCCGTCCGTGGAGCGGCCTTTGCGCACCTTCACGACGACGGGCGCGCCGTCGAGAATCTGCATCAGCGCCGTGCCCGGACCGACGACGTAGCTGCCCTCGCGGATCGTCGCGCCACCGGCGGTCGCAGCCGCGACCTGTGCCGTATCAATATCGGCGTCCGGATCGACAGCCTCCGGCTCGCCGTCATAGATGGCTTCCGGAAGACGATTGACGGCCGCGGCCAGCGCAACGCCGAGGTCCGCGCCGCGGCGTGGATTGCAGGTGTAGGTCTCACCGTATGGGCCTGACGTCAGCGCATGGATGCCGAGCACCATCTCCTGCTGCTGCGCGAACCGGCCATTGACGCGGATGGCGCCCTCGTCCGCTGTCGCAGCGCGGACCTCGGCGAGATCGAGCCATGCCACGTCGCGCGCCGCCTCGCCGACGCCACGCTTGCGGAAGAACACGATGTCGACGACGACATCGGTGCCGGCATCGGCGCGGAAGCTGCCTTCGGGAAGCCGGATCGCGCCGACGAGATCGGCCGCTTCCGCGATGTGCCGCCGCGCGCTCGCGTCCGCCTTGTCCAACGTGCCGTGCGAGGTCACGAAGGCGGCGAGACCGCCGGGCTTCAGCAACCGAAGCGCCTTGGCGATGAAGAAGTCGTGCAGCCGCAGCCCGAGTCCACGAAAAGCGGGATCGCCACGCACGGTTCGATCGGAGAACGGCGGATTGCCGACGGCCAGATCGAAGTGCTGCGGCAGGCCGGCGCGCGCGAAATCCGCGGTGATGATGGCCGCGCGCGGATGCAGCAGGCGCGCGATGCGCGCGGTCACGGGGTCGAGCTCGACGCCGGTGACATGCGAGACGGCGCGCAGCTCGTCCGGCATCAACGCAGGAAACAGGCCGGTGCCGATGCCGGGCTCAAGGATGCGGCCGCCGCGGAAGCCCAGTCGGAGCAAGCCGTCCCAGACCGCGCGCACGATATAGTCCGGCGTGAAATGGGCGTACTGTGTGCAGCGCGCCAGCGAGGCATAGTCAGACGGCGTGGCAAGCGCTTCGAGCTCCGTGCCGATCGTCTCCCAGCCGTCGCGGAATCCGTCCTCGCCGGGCCGGCGAAAGACGCTATTGGCGAGCGACGATGCGCCGAAGCCGGTGAAGCGGATGAGCGTCGCCTGGTCGTCCGGCGTCGCCGGTCGACCAGCCGCGTCGATCTCCGCCGCCAGTCGGATCGCCGCGATGTTGTCGCGCGCGCGATCGCGCCAGGACGCAGCGAGGCCTCGCCCGTAGATGAGCCGGACGTTCTCTCCCTTCGGCATGGATCGACCGGGCGATGCCGACGGCGCCGTGGGCGCCGGCATCGCTGCTGGCGGATCGTCATTGCCGTCGGCCGCAGGGTCCGGCGCGAAGGCGGTGACGCCGAGGCCGAGACCCGGCGCGATTGCAGGATTGCCGAAGAGGTCAAGGGTGAAGGGATCGTCGTGCGCCATTGGGGAAGTCCTTCTGTTGGGCGCGCGCGGCCGTCCGCCGGCGTCGCGGAAGCGACCGGCGGCACGGCGTTGCGGAGGTTGCGAGGAGCTGGCCGGTGACGGGGCCGCCGAAATGCGAAGCCCGGCGCGGGGCCGGGCTGCTCGTCGGTCGGAAGCGCTTGCGGCCTATGCGGCCTCGGGCAGATGCCGGAGCTGCACCGGCAGCTTCGCGGCGACCTCGTCATCGGTGAGATCGTCGAGCGGCTTCAGGACCGTGCCGAGACCGCCGCAATAGACGAGCACGGTGCGCTTGCCCTGCAGGTGAGCCGGCCATCCCTTGCCGGCATAGCCGCGGTAGTCGTCATGCGTGCTCGACCAGATGTGCTCGAGGCGTTCGTCCCGCGTCATGGCGCGGACCGGGCGGGACTTCCGTTCGATGATCGCTCGCTTCATCTGCTCGGGCGAACCACGATCGGACAGGTCGCAATAGCCGTGGAAGAAGCGCTTGCGACCGTCGATCCAGAGCGTGAAGAATACGCTGGTGACGCTGCCGGTCATAAACTCGCGCATCGCGAACATGTCGACGCGCATCCAGAGCGGCGGCAGAATCTCCAGCATGTAATCATGCTCGTGCTCGGCGATCTCGAACCACTCGCCGGCAAAGAGAGGCGCGGCGTCGCCTGCCCCATAGGACGGATCGCCACGATGGCGGTTGAACAGACGGTGCATCTCATAGCGCGTGGCGATGCCCTGGAAGATCTTGCGGATGGTCAGGAGGGTGTGCATGGCGGCTCCTTTCGGCGTCACGGGCCGAAGCGTGAGCGATCCGCCTGATCCCTCATTCACTTCAGCCCTTCATCACCTCCTCCCGCGGGCCGCCTCTCCGGTCCGGCGGGTCAAGGGCCGCGGAACGCGGGCGAAGCTTCCCTTGACGCGCCGGCCGGGCATGCGGCAGCGGCACTACCATCGTCCTGCTTTGCTCTTCTTCCTTCATTCTCCACATCTGCCTTTACATCTGCGGGCCTGCACGCTTCTCCGCGCACCCGTGCGTAAGACGCTACCAGTCGTAGCTTGGCAACACCGCGACGACATCCCCGTCGCAATCGAAGAGAATATAATGAAACCCTTCCTTGCGAGCCCATGCCATGACGGTGAACAGATCCTCGGGGATTCGGTCCGGACCGGCGTTGGCATCTTCTTCATGGGCGTAAACGAACCATCCGTAATTGCCGTAGGGTCCGCCGACACAGGGCCATTCCTTCGCTGGGACGTTGTCGAGATAGCGCGCTGTCTGCGCGGTGAGATGCGCGGTCGACACGACAACAAATGTGTGCGCTTCGCGGCTGGTCATGGCACTCTTCCTTTCCTTGTTGATGACCGATCTCAATCCAAACCGAGCTTGCGCGCCGACGTCGCCTGAAGCATCCAGCGCGCGCCCTTGATCCGACGCAGCGCGTCGACAGCCGGAGGCACGCGATTGAGTATGGTTTGGACGTGGCGCTCCGCCACCACGCGCGTCGGCACGAAACGGTCGCCCCCGATGTTGAGCGCCGGTCCGAAACGCGCTTCGGCCTCAACGATTCCAAAGCTGTGATGGCGGAACAGCAGATGCGCCGCGCCGTCGCACCAGCTCTGCGTGGCCAGGAACCAATCATGCAGCGAGCGATAATGCTCGGCCTCGCCGCCGAAGCGCTCCGCGCTGGCCGCCGCGAGTTTGGTCGCGTCAGGCGTATCGTGCGGCAGCCAGTCCGGCGCATCGAGGTCGACCATCCAGTCGCGCGCATCAGGGACGATGCCGCAATCCTCATCGAGATGTTGCAGCCCGAGGATACGGACGCCGATCTCGGCGCCGTCACTGTTGCGGACCGTGGGTCCGAGCACAGAGATCGCTTCTTCTAGTGCTTCGCGATGGTGGCGCAGCGCGCGATGTGTGAAGCGACACTGAATGACTTTCGTGGCGTCGAACCACGCATGGCAGGCGTAATAGTCGTGCCACCGGCCACCATGCAGGCGGGCGGACGAGCGTGCGTGATCATAAGGGTGCATGATGACCTCCTTGAGAATGTGAGCGATGAGGTGTGCGAATCAGCGCGGGCGCGCTGTCGGCGTGTCGGCGAGGGCCGCGAAGGCGCGGTCGATCGTGTGGATCAGTCCGCTTTCGGCGCACCATTGGTCGAAGGACGCCGCCACCGGGCGCGGCAGTAGCGGCCGATAGAGCGGATAGGCCTCTCGTGCGTGCTCGAGCGGTAACGCCTCACTGCGCCACGCATAGTCTCCGCGTTTGCGCATGCGGCGCCGATATCGGGCGAGCAGCGCGGCGTTCATCGCATGAGCCTGCGAGCGCACGTCGCGAAGGAAGTCCCGCAGCGCATCATGAAGATCGTCGCGGCCCGCCGCTCGTCGCGGCGCAGCGATAGGATTTGCGTGTCGCCGCGCCGGCAGACGTCGTAGTAGCCGCCAACGCAATGCTGCATCTCGTTGCCCTCGATCACGAGATCGCTGGCGGAGGTCAGCGCGACAACCTCATAGCGGCCATCGCGCGACCCCCAGGGGGCGCAGAGCGCCGGCCAGCCCGGCCGATCCGACCTATGCTCATGGCGTAGCGCCGATAGTGATGCAGCGCGCCGATGCCACAGCGCGGCGGCCTCCACAAAGGCCTTCGGCTTGCGTGTCCCGACAATGGCGCGATGCAGACCGGCCAGGAAGGCACGGTATTCGGCTGTCGTGCGCAACCGCTCGGGAAAGTCGAGCTCACTCGCGAACAGCCCGACGACGTTGGTGCGCGTCACGAGCAGCGACAGCCGGTCGGCGGCGAGCGGACGCAGCAGATCATCCTTCAACGCGACGATAGCGTCCTGTACGCCGGCGTCCTTCGCATCGAGGTAGTCGGGCCGGATCAGATGCGTATTGTGTGATCGCAGCCAGGGCGAGTTCGCCCACGCGGCCGGACGATCCGGATGCCTCGCGCCGGGCCATTCGTGTCGTGGCACCGAATAGGCCTTGAGACGCCGCGCGGCGACGGCGAAATCATCCCATTGCTCGATCGACGTTCGCACATCCCGCGCGCCGCGAAAGGCGCCAAGCTCGGCGTTCGTGAGTTCGAAATGCCGCGCAAGTGCGGGCGCGAGCGGCGCGCCGCAATCGATCACCTCCGTAACGGCAGGCTGCTTCAAGGCCGACACGAGGCTGCCATAGACGGCAAGCGCCTGCGCCCGCCGCACCAGGATGCCCGGACGAGACGGATCACCGGAAAGCTGCGTGGCCAACAACCACTCAGCATTCGGCGTCAGGCCACGCGTGAGGAAGGCGGCCTGCGGCGCATCACGCGTCAGCACCGCCTGGAGATGCTGCGCGCAGAGGCTGTCGACGCATTTGCGGATGGTGGTGAGCGCAGCGCCAAGGCGTTCGGCCATGCTTGTGAGTTCGGCTTCGCGCGCGCCGTCGCGAAGAAGATCGGCGACAAGAAGCGCGTAGCCGTGATCGTCGAGCCAGCCAGAGATATTGAGATCCGTCGCCCCACCCGAACGACGGGCCACGTCGCTGACAACGGTGGCGATGTGGCGAAGAACATCCGTTGCGGGACTGTGCGGCGGCGGAACTGGCACGATGCGAAGCTCGACGTCGAGACGGTTCTCACGCGTTCCGCAGCCGAGCCGCGCTTGCGAGAGGGCGAGAAGCGCCAGCAGCGCCTCGCTCCGAGGATCGGCCTCGTATCGCGAGAGCGTCGGACATAGGCCGACAAACGTTGCGCGGGCCGAGGTGTGGAGATCCGACCACTGGGAGGCGCTCATGGCAGCACCTCCGCATCCTGCGAGATCGTGTCATCATCATCGATATCGTCGTCGAGAAATTCCTCTTCGTCGTCACCGTAGTCGCCCTCCTCGCGATACGTCATATCGACGTCGAAACAGACGTCCTCCTCGTCCTCGAAGGGACGGATGACGATGGTGCCGTAGCCGCCCTCGTTGTTGACCCAGTCGCCTTCGGGGAGATCGGCGACGAGATCGTCGAGAAGCGCCTCAAGCATGTACGGCCGGCCGCCGCCGTCGATGCCGATCGGGATGCGGGGGAGCTTTTCGAGCACGCGGCCGTCGACATGCTGGATCCGCTCGAGCGTCGTCGCGCCCGAATCTCCGCCGCCGTCCAGCGAGTATTCCACTTTCTGAATGCCGATCGCGGTCAGCACCGCGATCACGATGTCCTTCCTGTCCATTGCCTTGCCTTTCCTGAAGATGTCGAAGACTTCTCCAGGCGGCCGCCTCTCCGGTCCGGCGGGTCAGGGGCCGCGGCACGCGGGCGAAGCGCACCTTTGACGCGCCGGCCGGGCATGCGGCGCAGCGCGACCCTCTTTCCTCTCTCCCTCCCCTTCATTCGGACCATCTTCGGTCCCTATTCTGATCTGATGAGGCGAATGCAGATGAAACTGTCCGACTGCGTGAAACCCTTAAGCCATCTCAAGGCGCATGCGCCGGGGATCATTCGCGGCCTGGCGGAAGGGCAGGATCCCGTCGTCATCACGGTGCATGGCGAAGCCAAGACCGTGCTGCAGGATGTCGGTCGCTACGAGCAGACGCAGGAAACGCTCGCGCTTCTCAAGGTGCTCGCCCTGACCAATGCGCAGGTTGAAGCAGGCAAGGTTCGTCCCGCCGGCGAGACCTTCAAGCGCATTCGCGCACGCGTTAAAGGCTGATCGCGCGCGATGCGCTTGCGCGTGCTGCTGGCCGAGGATGCCGAGCGGGGCATCGACGGCCGTCGTGACATGCAAACGTTCCTAAGCGCCGCCTCTTGCGGTGAGGCCAGCGCTACCGAGTCGTTCGCAGCGCGTCCTTCAGGTCATCATTCCAGTCGTCGCGCGACGGCCGCAGCCGATCGTAGCCGGCGCCGACATCCTGTGCGATGGCGCGCAGCCGGTTGCCGAACACGTCGCCCTGCAGATTGCTGTCGGTCGCGGCGACAAGAACCGTGCCAGGGCGCGCGGCGATGGCGCGGATCGCCGCTTCGGTTGTCGGCGACCAGCCGCCGCCGGTGCTGACATAGAGCGTATCGTGGCGCAGGCCTTCGATCGCGGCACGGCTCATCGCGTCGATCGCTGCCTCGGTGACGCAGACGCGCGTCGCATGCGTCGCGCCGAGACGGAACAGCACCTTCGATCCGTCGGTCGCAAATCCGCGCCATTCGGGGCCGCGCTCTTCCCAGCCGACAACAACGCCGGCGTCGTCCGTATGCGCCGCCCACATGCTGCCATGCGGACCTTCGCGCAGCCGGTCCTGATCGACGGCCTCCTGAATCAAATGATCGGGAATGGCGCGCGTCTCGGCGAGATAGCGCCAGGTCGGCGAGCCCGGCCGCGGCTTGAGACGCGCGGCCCAACGATGCGCGAGCGGCGCGGTTGGCTTGGTCCGCGCCGGGCGTTTCCAGGCCGGCTGCGTCGGCGTGAAACCAACGAGCTCGGCGACCTGCTGCAGAGCCACCGCAAAGCCGGCTGCACCGAGATGCTCGGCGAGGTCGAAGACGTCGCCCTTCGCTTCCGACATCGGATCGAACCAGCCGCGCCCGTCGTGAATGACGATGACGATCTGGCCCTCGCCGCGGCGGTATTTGACCGCCTTGCGGGTGCTCTCCTTCAGGTCGACCTTCCAGCCCGCCCTCTCCAGGACGGACGCGCAGAGCACCTTCCCCCGCAACTCGTCGATATCTTTCTTCTCCATAACACTTACGCCGAACCCGCCGCGGCGGCGATGTCCAGCCCTTTCTTCGGTTGGCTTCGCATTTCCCGCCATTGACGGGACGACTCCGACCGGCCGCGAAGCCTGCCGGGGGCAAGGGCGCGTTGACAAGACGTTGCATTCGTCGGGCTCCGGGCGCGGCGGAGCTTCCCTTGCGGCCGGCGAGGCGCAAGCGGCAGCCGGCGCCCGCCGTCCACAACCCTCCCCCCGGCTGATCGGCATCGGGGCACGGGCGTTGTCGCAGGGACGCCGGGCTCGTGTGACCCGTCGGATTCGACAGGGTGTGCGGCTCGCCGCGGCGGTGGATGCTTCCGCCCACGGCGCACGCGTCGGCATGGGAGCCATCGGAATGCGAGCAAGTGGAATGGCGCGGCTGCTCGGGCATGGCGCGGACGCAGGCAAGCCCGACGCGCTAGGAAAGACTGCCGCGCATGCCGGACCGGATGCCAGCCGGAACGAAACGGGGAGACATCACATGCCAGCCATCGGCTACGTCAACAAGCTCGACGACGGTTCCTATCGCGGCACCCTGCGGACGCTGTCGATCTCAGCGGCGCTGAAGATCATGCCGAATAAGGAGAAGAAGCCGGACAGCGACCAGCCGGACTACCGCGTCTATGCCAACGGCGCGGAAATCGGCGGCGCCTGGATTCGCAAGAACAAGGAGAACGGCGCCGACTACGTGTCGGTTTCGATCTCGGCGCCCGAGTTCGGACCGCGCAGGCTGTTCGCCAATCTCGGCCGCGCCGCCGGATCGGAGAGTGACGACGAATTTGCGGTGATCTGGAATCCCACGGAATAGGCGACGTCCAATACTGGCGGCGGTGTCGCGACGGTAGCGTGAGGGATCGACGCCCGAAGGGTGAAAACCCGGCGAAGCCGAGGTTTCAGCGGCGCCGAGAGCCCGGTCCCGGCAGGGACACGCCCCTCATCTCGCATTCGGTCGGACCGGACCTACATGATGGTCCATGTGCAATGACTATGAGCAGCACGTCCGCTGGGCCGAATACTGCAAGATGATGCAGGATCTGGAGCTTGGCATCCCGACCCGTTGTAAACGGCCAGAAGGTCCGTGACCTCGTCGTCGGACGGTCGAACGATCGGGTGCAGCGTCTCGCAGAGAAATTGAAGGAACTCGGCGTCCGGCGCATGCAGCAGATTGAACCGGCGATCATAGAAGACCCAGCCACTGTCCCAGTCGTTGTTGCGAACGCAATGCTGATAGATGTCGCCAGCGGCGTCCTTGTAGCGATGATCGAATGACGGCCTCTTTGTGAGGTCGTAGAGCCTGGAAAGAAATTCGTCGTCTTGCAGCCGGCCAGCCCAGCTTATATTCGCGACGCCGAAATGGTCGATGATCGCCCTGCGGGTGACTTCGGAAATCTCCTTCGGCGTGTCCTCAAGCGGAATGGACATAGGCATCACCTCGCCCATCACGGGTTTCCCTCTACTCGATCAGGTCGAGGCGCTGAAAAATGAACTCGGCGATCTGCGCCGGTGAGAACCGCCTCGCGTCGACATAGCCGTCGGTCTTGAACACGCCGTCGACCGTGCCATCATCGGTGCGCACGAACATAATGCGTTTATGGTCGCGTTCCATGATGATTTCCCGGATCGCGCGAAACTCGATGCCGCACCAATCTTTGCGCTGATAGTCGGCTCCGAGGAACACTACGATGAGCTTCGACCAGTTGCGGTAGACGTCCTGCAGGAGGGTGTCGAGCGACGGTCGCGCCAATTGCGATACATAATTGTTGTCGTAGAAGTACGAATTCGGCCCGATCCGGCCTTCCAGCTCCTGTGCGACTTGCAGGACGATCTCCCGCACCTCGCCAGGAAAGGACAGCGCTACATCGAAGGCATGTTTGGTGATGTCGACGGTCTTGGTGGCCTGCCGGGTCCAGGGCGGCAGCGTGATGCTTCTTGCCGCATGGAGCTCCTTCGCCAGGTTGACATCCTTCACCGCCCAATGGGTTCGATTCATCTCCCACTCGGCGAGATCGAGCTCGAAGGTCAGTTGCGTGAGGTCGGCGGCCGTGAGGAACTGGGCAAGCGGGATGATCTCGTATTCGATTCTGACTTGGCCCTGCCGTTTGACGACGTCGCGGATCATGCCGAATTTCGGGTCCTCCTTGTTGAAGGCTTCATAGGCGAAGATCGAGGGCAGTCGCTTCAGCTCGGCGACGGCGCGCCTCGTCCAGCGCGCCGAAGCGCTCGGTGATGGCGTTGTCGGTGTATTCCCGAACGCATCGGGAGAGCTCGATCTGCCAGGGCTCGCCTCGCCAGGCGTCGGTGTTTCCCGACACGAACAGATTGTACATCGCACTCCCGCCTCTGATCCTGTCGCCCTACGCGGCCGCGCCGCCGTCGTTCTTGCGCTCGGCCTCGACGATGAAGCGCGCCCGCTCGTAGAGTTCGTCGAACGTGATGATCTCCGGCCGGAGCAGATTCCGGCGATAGAGCTCGAACGAGCGGAACTTCCGCTCGTTGATGCCATGCTCGGCCTGAAACTCGCCAAGGCTCCCGCAGATCACGAACGATCGCGGCTCAGTCGTGAACAGAATCTCGCCTGTAGGCTCGCCGGACGCGGTCGTGACCGTTTCACGCGCCTGCCATTGCTCGAGCGCCGCGGAGACCGTGCCCTGTATCTGGGCGACGGCGCCGGAGAGCTCCGTCGAGGATTGCCAGACACCGGAGCGATAGCTGCTGGTCGAGACCAGCTCGGTGTCATGCCGTTTGATCTCGACGAAGCAGGTGGTGCTCAGCATCGCGTGCGACTTGAGCAACGCATCGACCCGCTTGCCCGGGCCGTTGACGCTGAAGCCCCGCACGGTCTGCTCGAGCTTTCGATCGTCAAGCGGGCCGAAATGGATGAGCGAGAGGCCGCAGCCGAAGATCCACGGATTCGCCTCGAAGAATTTCTGCCAGACGTCTTCCGGCCCCTTGGGATGCTTGCGGAGCGCCGCCTCGAAGTAGGCCGGCTCGTTGAGGAGCCTCTCGAAAATCCGCAACTGCCGCCGCCTGTAGCCGAGCGCGACGATATCCTCGCTAGTGATCTCTGTGCGGGCGAGGGCGGCGATCAGCTCCTGATTGTCGATGGCGAGACGCTTCATTTGCGCGGGGCTGAGCAGAAGCTCCTCGAGATCTGCGTCGGTAATGTTGATCTTCCCCTCATTGGGGAAATGGATGCGTTTTATGTTCGAAAGGAATTTGAGAAGGGTGGCGACTTCGCCGGGAAGGAGACTGAAATATTCGCGGGCGCGCCCGCTCCCGGTGAATTTCTGGATGGTGACGGTCTGGAACGACCGATCGTCCTCCAGGAAGGTCGCCTTGATCTGAAACCTGCCGCCGGCGGTCGTGCGAAGGACGACCTCGTCCTTGACGGTCGCATATTCGTAGCCCTCGCCACCGTCGATATACTTGTTCGCGATCCGAAGCCTCTTGCCGTTGTATGTCGGAAAGGCAGGGCCGACATAGGTCTTGTCGGTCCTGCTTCTTTGAAAGATCGTATGCTCGTCGGTCTCTTCCATGAGCGACTCCTATGCGCTCGGTTAATCTACCAAAACCCGCGGTAATTCCATCAGAAGTCACCGAAAATCCCGCGTCTTCACCCGAATCTGGCCGATATGACCGTACGGGTCGACGATGTTTCGCGGCCGCGGGCCCTTCGGCACGCCGCGAGGATCGGGCGTGGGGCTGCCGTGATGCAGTTCGTCGCCGCGGCCATGTGGGAGCGGGAAGGCGTCGTCGCGCTCGCCGACGCTGGCCAGTTCGCCGGACAGATCGGACAGATGACGCGCCACGAGATGCACCACCTCCCCTTCCCGCTGAATCCGCCCGCGGACAGAAAGCAAGCCGGCGGACAGCACGGTGCGGCGGTATTGCTCGAAGACCTGCGGCCAGATGACGAGATTGGCGATGCCGCTCTCATCCTCGATCGTGATGAACATCACGCCTTTGGCCGATCCAGGCATCTGCCTCACCAGGACGAGGCCGGCGGCTTCGAGCCAGCGGCCGTCGCGCGCCGCCATCGCCTCGGTGCAGGTGACGATCCGCCGGCGTGCGAGGTCAGCGCGCAGGAACGACAGCGGATGGGCGCGGAGCGTCAGGCCGACATGGCCGTAGTCCTCGACAACATCGCCGCCGGCCTTCATGGGGCGCAGCGCGACGGACGGCTCGTGGATCTCCGGCACGGTCCTCGCTTCGCGCGCGGCGGCGGCGGCGAAGAGCCGGCAGCGGCTCGTCGCGCAGCGCCTTGATCGCCCACATGGCATCGCGTCGGGGAAGACCGAAGGCCGGACGAAAGGCATCGGCATCGGCCAGGTGAACGAGCGCCACGGCCGGCACGGCGGCGCGGCGCCATAGATCATCGACCGATGAGAACGGCCGATCGCCGCGGGCGGCGATGATCTGGGCGGCATCGCCATTGGCGAGACCGCGCACCATGCGCATGCCGAGCCGGACGGCGAAGCGGTCGTCGTGCCCGGTCGGCTCCAGGGTGCAATCCCATCGGGACTGATTGACGTCGATGGGCCGCACCTCGACGCCATGATCGCGCGCATCGCGGACGATCTGCGCGGGCGCGTAGAACCCCATCGGTTGCGCATTGAGCAGCGCGGCGCAGAAGACATCCGCGTGATGGCATTTCATCCAGGAGGAAGCGTAGGCCAGCAGCGCGAAGGACGCGGCATGCGATTCCGGAAAGCCATAAGAGCCAAAGCCCTCGAGCTGCGAGAACGTCTTCTCGGCGAAATCGCGGACGTAGCCGTTGTCGATCATGCCGTTGACCAATTTGTCCTTGAAGGCCGAGACGCCGCCCGTGTGTTTGAACGTGGCCATGCTCCTGCGAAGCTGGTCGGCCTCGCCGGGCGTGAAGCCGGCCGCCGTGATCGCGATCCGCATCGCCTGCTCTTGAAACAATGGCACGCCGAGGGTTTTGCCGAGCACCGCCTCGAGCTCCGGCGTCGGATAGACGACATCCTCCTTGCCTTCGCGCCTGCGTAAATATGGATGGACCATGTCGCCCTGGATCGGACCGGGCCGCACGATCGCGACCTCGATGACGAGATCGTAAAACGTGCGCGGCTTGAGCCGCGGCAACATGCTCATCTGCGCCCGGCTCTCGATCTGGAAGACGCCGAGCGTGTCGGCGCGGCGGATCATGGCGTAGGTGCGTGGGTCCTCGGCGGGAATGGTCGCAAGATCGAGCGCGACGCCCTTGTGCTCCGACAGAAGATCGAAGGCGCGCTTCATGCAGGACAACATGCCGAGCGCAAGGCAATCCATTTTCATCATGCGCAAGGCGTCAACGTCGTCCTTGTCCCATTCAACGACTTGTCGTCCCGCCATCGCCGCGGGCTCGATCGGCACAAGATCGTCGAGCCTGTCGCGGGTCAGGACGAAACCGCCAGGATGCTGGCTGAGATGGCGCGGCGTGCCGATCAGCGCACGCGCCAGCTCGAGGGCGAGGCGCAGGCGCCGGTCGCCGAGATTCATGTTGAGGTCGGCGGCGTGCTTGTCCTCAATGCCGGTCCGCGACCAACCCCAGACCTGACCGGACAGCATCTTGATCGTGTCCTCAGTCAGGCCGAGCGCCTTGCCGACGTCCCGCAACGCCCCTTTCGATCTGTATCTGATGACCGTCGAACACAAAGCCGCGCGGTCGCGTCCATAGGTCTCATAGACCCACTGGATGACCTCCTCCCTCCTCTCGTGTTCGAAATCCACGTCGATGTCAGGCGGCTCCTTGCGTTCGACGCTGACGAAGCGCTCGAACAGCAGGTCGTTGCGATCCGGGTCGATGGATGTGATGCCGAGCACGTAGCAGACGGCGGAATTGGCGGCCGAGCCGCGGCCCTGGCAGAGGATTCCCTTCGATCTGGCGAAGCGGACGATCGCGTTCACGGTGAGAAAATACGGCGCGTAATCGAGCGTGCGGATCAGCGCGAGCTCATGCGCGAGGATCTTGCTCACCCTGTCGGGCACGCCCTCGGGATAACGCTCCGCGGCGCGCTCCCATGTGAACTTCTCCAGAGCCTCCTGCGGCGTGAGGTCCGGCAGGCTGCGCTCTTCCGGATATTGATATTCGAGCTCCGAGAGCGAGAAGGTGCAATGCTTTGCGATCGCGACAGTGCGCGCGAGCGCCTCGGGATAGCGCGCAAACAGCCGGTGCATCTCTTCAGGTGGTTTGAGAAAGCGATCCGCGTGCCGCTCCCGCCTGAAGCCGAGCCCGTCGATCGTCACGTTGTGACGGATCGCTGTCACGACATCCTGCATGATGCGCCGCTTCGGCTCGTGGAACAGAACGTCATTGGTGACGACGGTCTCGACACGCAGGGCAATCGCGAGGTTCGCGAGCTCGTACAGCCGGAGCTGATCGTTCGGCCTGCGGCGCAGCGTCAATGCGAGATAGCCGCGATCGCCGAAGGCCTCGCGCAGGCGGCGCAGCCGGTCGGCGCAGGCTTCGTCTGCTTCATCCGGGAGAAGGATGGCGATCAGGCCGTCGCCGTAGGTACACACATTATCCCATTCGAGATGGCACTTCGCCTTGCCCGCGCGGCGTTTGCCTTCCGACAACATGCGGCAGAGCCGCCCATAGGCGGCGCGGTCGGTCGGATAGACCAACATCGACATGCCGTCGGCGAGGTCGAGGCGGCAGCCGACGACGAGGCGCACACCCGTCACCTTGGCGGCCTCATGGGCTCGGACGATGCCGGCCAGGGAATTGCGGTCGACGATGCCGAGCGCCTCGATGCCGAGCAGCGCCGCCTGGGCGAACAGCTCTTCGCAAGAGCTCGCTCCCCGCAAGAAAGAGAAATGCGACGTGGCCTGCAGCTCGATATAGCGCGGCCCGGTCATCCGAATATTCCGTGCAGGAACCAGCGCTGCGAGCCGGTCTCGCCGTGCTCGCCGTCGCCGGCGCGGAAAATCCAGAACCGCTCGCCTCCGTCGTCTTCGACGCGGAAGTAGTCGCGCACGGCGTCGAGCTCGGCCTCGCTGCGCCACCATTCCTCGAAGATCCGTTCGGGGCCGTCGGCGCGTCGCACGCGCCGGCGCACGCCCCGCCAGGTGAACGTCACGGGCGGATGATCGGGCAGCAGCGCCACGGTCTCGATCGGCTCCGGCGATGCGAGAAGACGCACCGGCCGGGGCCACGATCCCGACCAGGAGGCGCCGGGGTCGGGCGATGCCGGCGCCGCGCGCGCGACCGATCGTTCCGGCACGTCGCTCTGAACCGGCACGATGCGATAGAGCCGGTCGCCGCCGATGCGGTTGGACAGCGTGTCGATCAGGTCGCTGATGTCCGCCTCCGGCGGGGCGGCGAGATCGGAGATGGTCTGCTTCGCGTCCAGAGGCTCGGCGATCGTCGCGGCGAGCCGCATGAGCTCGATGCCGAAGCCGGGATCAATGGTCTCGATCTTGTCGGTGAGGAGCCGCGTCAGCCGCGTGGCGTCGCGCACAGGCAACGCCGTGCCGACGCGGACCGCGACCATCCGCGCATCGACGCGGTGACAGAGAAGGTCGAGGCGCCGGGCCCCCTGCCCGCGCGCCTCAAGCAGGATGCAAAGCTCGCTCACCAGCTTGGCGATGTAGCGGGCGATCGTCTCGGCCGGCTCGGGAAATTGCCGCCGCACCTCGGCGATCTCGGCGGGCCGGATCGGGTCGATCGGCTCGCTGAGACGGCGCATCGCCTGGTCGAGGCGGCGGCCGATGTCGGACCCGAAGCGCAGCGCGAGCGGCGCGCGCGGGGTGCGCTCGAGATCGCCGATATGGTCGAGGCCAAGCCGGCGCAAGCTGTCGACGGTCGTGGCCGGCAGCCGCAATGCCGCGATCGGCAGGGACATGATCGCTGCGGCGCTCTCGCCGGCGGGAACGACAAGCGTCGGCCGTGCGGCGAAGCGCGCGAGCGCATGCGCTGCGCCCCAGGTGTCGGCCATCGCCGCGCGCGCGGACAGGCCGGCAGCTTTCAGGCGCGCCACCATGTCGGCGAGCATGGCGGCCTCGCCGCCGTGAAGATGGGTGGCGCCGGTCGCCTCGATAACGAGGCCGTCGGGCGGGTTTGCCGCGACAATCGGCGAATAGCGGCGCAGCGCCCAGAGCGCGAGCCGGTCGAGCGCGGCGAGGTCCGCGTCCGGCTCGGCGTCGCGCATGACGAGATCCCTCACGAGTGCCTGCGCCTTGCTGGCGGCCATGCCGATGCGCAGGCCCGCGCGCTGCGCGGCCGCATCGGCGGCCAGGATCTCACGTCGGCGACCCTCACGGCCGACAAGGACGAGCGGCGTCTCAGGCGGAGGCGCGGCGTCGCCCAACATCCTTCGCACCCTGTCCGTCGGCCAGGTTGGAAGGAAGAGCGAGACGACCCTGGTCATCACACGCCTCCACTACGAAATCCGCGCATTCTCCGGCGCGCGATCGGATGAGCTCGAGCAGCCAGCGCGGTCGCCCGACGCCGGGGACCGGGAGCGGCGCCGACGGCAGGGCCGACACGCGCCATCGCGTGGTGGCCGCGGTCGGCATGCCGAAATCCGCCGCCTCGGTCTGACGTCGCCAGCGCCGGATCGCGAGGCCGGGCGTGCCGGAGGCCTCGGCCGCGAGCTGGAGCCGGCGCGAGGCTGTCATGGAAAGACGAGACACCTCGGCGACGACGGCGCCCAATCCAGGATGCCGCAACCCCTCCTCGAAACGGGCGAGCAGCGCTTTCTCGTCGCCGCACTCGACATAAACGACGCGGCCGGACGCGAGGCCGGCCTGGGCGAGCGCCGGCGCGAACAAATCCATGCGCGTCACGCACCACAGCACCTTGCCGCCGCTG
>JAIESI010000048.1 GCA_019746135.1 Xanthobacteraceae bacterium | reverse complement strand
ACGCCGGATGATTCGAGGTTGATCACCTCGGAGACTACGCCACCCTCATTTCCAACCAACCCCGCGACGGCACCTTCGCCCCTTGCAGGCACGTAGCCGTGCCCGATCACGTCTCGGTCAGAGAAAGATTCGAGGAGGTCGGAATTGCCTGCTCAATGCGGTGGGATGAAGAAGAGGCGTCTGTGCCGACCGGAAGTCCGCACGCGGCCCGGGCTCCGACAGAAATGTCGCCAATGCGGCGACCCCGGCGCTGCAGGCGGTACAGCACGAAACACCGCAGCCGCTCGCCGGGCATTTGTGACCCGCTCGTTCGAATATTATCCGCATGTCCTCGCCAAGCAAGCGTTCGGCACCGAACTCAACTGGCGAAAGGAATTCAAGCGCGTAACGTGCGTCGCGTTCGGTGTACAGCGGCTCTGCCGGTGAATGTTTGGAATACTTGTGACGGTTCGCAAACTCGGCGTCTTTCTCCTGCAGGTAGCCCGAGTCTGGCAGCAGCACCTTGAGAAGTTCTGCTGTCGAAGCGGTGCAGTGAACTCTTCCACGAAAACCATTCTTGACCAGCAGCGGCAGGTACCCCGAGTGGTCGAGGTGAGCGTGGGTGAGCACAACAGTGCTCAATTTGCTCGGTTGAAACGGAAGCGCTTGCCAATTTCTCTGCCGGATTGGGGACTGGCCCTGGAAGAGGCCACAATCCACCAAAATCGTATGCTCGGCTCGTTGCAGCAGATATTTTGAACCGGTCACCGTGCCGGCGGCACCGAGGAAAGACAATCTCATAACATCCTTTTCCCTTTATTTGAGCCGGGCCGTCTCGCCGTCATTTTGGCCATGGCAATCCGACGCCCAAGCACCCACTGGCGATGTTGAGCCAACCAAACGCAAGTGCATCGGGTGCATTCATCTGCGCGCGACCGTCGTCGATTGGGCCAGATGTCCCCGTTCCATGATCTGACAACAGCGACCTGGCTGCCCGAGGCCACACGAGACAAGCTTGCTCCAAATCTCGTCAGCACTGTCGGCGAATCGAAACAACTCCAGGTCCGAGGCGCTGATCATCCCATTGTCCCGCAACGGTTCGAATCCGATAACGGATTGCCAGTATTTCTCATCAAACAAGACGATCGGGATAGCCGGCGCCTTGCTGGTTTGCCTGAGCGTCAAGATTTCAAAAAGCTCGTCAAACGTTCCAAAGCCCCCGGGAAACACCACAAGCGCATTCGCTCGCATGGCCAGGTGCATCTTTCGCATTGCAAAGTAGTGAAATCGAAACGTAAGCTCGGGCGTAGACCAGGGATTTGGCTGCTGTTCGTGGGGCAGGGTAATATTGAAGCCGATCGATGGCGCGCCTGCATCGTGGGCACCGCGATTGGCGGCCTCCATGATGCCAGGTCCGCCACCCGTGGCGATCACGTTCTCGCGCAAGCCGCCATGTTCAGCGAATGCGCCGCCCCGCCGGGAGGCGATGGAGCCGAAGGCGCGAGCTTGTTCGTACCAATAGGCGTGCCGGCCTGGCCCATTCTCTTGCACCCGCGCCGACCCGAATATCACGATTGTTGAACGCACGCCCCAAGCGCGCAATACTTCCTCGGCCTTGGCGTATTCCAGCAAGAAACGCACGCCGCGCATTGAATCGCCCAGCAGGAATTCCTGATCAAGCGCGGCCACTCTGTATGAAGATGACGCAAATTGCGCTGAGTTGGACGGCCGTGCATCCGAAGTCGGCGAAGATCGCGAAGTCTGTTCAACCATATTCGTTCTGTGTTCCACCGCAGTATTTAACAATAATTTTTAGTTCGATTCCAAGGCGCCGACATTGACCTTAATCAAGAATTTCGGTTCGAAACCTGTTAATCGTACACAGCTTTTTGGTGGTGCCCTGCCATGTCAAAAGGTCGGCTTGTCGCTGCACTGTTGTTGGTCGTCGCCGCTAGCTTCAAAGCAGTCGCTGCGCTTGCGTATGATGCACGAGCCCACGCAGGGCAGTGCCATCTTCGCGCCACGGACGATCCTGAAGTGTATGTTTTGGATGTGGGCGCCAACGTGCTTGACCGGGCTCCATCCATAGAACGGCGTAGTCTAGAACTGACAAGAAATCCGGAATGGCGGCGCCTTCTCGATCACTATTGGAACGAGGTGTTGAAGTTGACGTGATGGGCGAACGCTGCAGCGCCGACGCCATTTGTGCGGTTACCGGCCATTCGCTAGTGGTGCGATTCAGTCAGATGTTTCCATGTGGAGTAGCAGAAATGCTCGGTCAACGTCGCCGGCTCGACGGCCCGCAGCGCGCGTCAACATGCCCGCCTTGCTCCGCGACAATCTGAGCAGATGTTGATTTGCATCAAAGCGGTGCCTATGCCTCATATGTAATCTCAATGTGGAAGCTCGATCGGGTTTCCATTCGTCTCGATTTGGAGATAACCCTTTTAAAAGGAGAGTTCCAATGCGTCTCATTCCGTTTGTGGCCGCCGCGATCATTGGCATGTCCGCTACCCTGGCCGGCGCTCAAAGCATGGACACGACAATGAAAGGCAATCCGGGCCACGCGCACGGCGCCTCCACGACGGGAGGCACGCCGCAGCCGGTTAACCCCGCCGAGGTGAAGAGAATGGATACCACCGATCCTCTCAGCGCACGTGGCGCTTCGGCGACAGGAGGTAAGCCGCAACCGGTTAACCCCGCCGAGGTGAAGAGAATGGATACCTCCGATCCTCTCAGCGCGCGTGGCAGCAAGTAGCGCAAATCCGCGAACAACGCCTCAATCGCTGACCGTTCGTCTCGGTCGGGAGGGCTTAGCGTTGCCCCCAGTTGCCTTGGCGCTGGGGGCCGCATTTTTTTTATTGCGGGTAGAGATCCATCTCGCGCAGCATAGAGACATTGCGGCAACGGTTTGTTCAGGTCGCGACCGAGGTCGAGCAGGCGCAAGGGTCTGGGGTTGCGGCCGCCGCGGTCCAACTGAGCTTAGTTTACCAAAGCCCGTCAGGCACCCAGCGACCGGAACCATCATCCCAACACATCTCGCCGGTCTGAAATAGCGTTTACTAGAAGTCTCGATAGATGCTGATCCACACGCGCCCATCGAGCTCCCTAGCCGGGGTTAGCGGAACTTCATAGCCAGCAGCGAGCCAAAAATCTTTGACAACAAGCCATCGCGCCCCTGGCAACAAGGTCACCTTTGACGAAGAGTTCGGACCGCCGATGTCGGTCATGACATTGACCTCCGCGAAGAAAGTCGCGTGCCCTCTTCGGACATCATCTGCATTTGTGGCCGTTTGGCTTCGGGCGAGATGCACCGTGAGGCCCAGAAGGATCGCCCCGGACAGGGCGAGATAGACCATCCCTTTGGCCGAGCCAGTTCTGAAGTTGCGCCGATCAAAAACGAGAACGCGCCATCACTCAAACAGCCCCGCAATTTGATCTGCAGCAAAGGCTGGTTCGAAACTTAGCGTATATGGTACAAGTCTAACTTTCGCAACGGAAGAAAATCCATGCGCGCTTTGTCTCCGGCGGCCCTTGTTTTCGTGGCAGTTCAGGCATTGATCCAATTTGCGCAGCTTCCTGCGCTTGGCCAGGAATTCGGCACGCCGAGCGCGTGGCTCGAACAACTGGACCGCGAACATCACAAAATGGTGTCGCCGGCCGGACACGTCCATGCCACAGGCCAAGTTGAGGAAGTCGACGTGGGGCCAGGCACAATCATTCTGTGGACCGGCGAAATCCAGAGCCGTGATGGGAGCATTTGGATGCCACCGATGCGGATGAAATTCCACGCTACCAACCGTCGTATGCTGCAAGGATTGAAGCCCGGAGACGCGGTGGCGTTCGAGGCCGCCCGTTTGAGAAATTCCGTAATGATAACTAGCATCCGGAAGCTGCCTTGAAGCAGGTTGAGAGACCGTATGGCCCCCGAGGGCATTACGAAAGCGACTGCTATATTGGATATGTAAAGATGCTTGGCAGTCCGATGGGAATTCGCCTCAGCAACGCCGGAAATTTCCTTGCTCGACTTCTGCTGGTGCCTTCGCTTGGTTTGGCGCTGACCGTCGGAGCGCTGGCGCAGGCACCTGACGGCCATTCCGAACATCATCCTGCCGGCCCCAGCGCCCCTGCCCCTTCAAATCAGTCGACGCCCCTCGGCACTCCTCCTGCGAGCGGCAACGTTCAGCAGCCGACGCCAGGGCCGGCGGGCGCCATGAACAACATGGGCGAGATGATGGGCGAAATGATGGGTCGCCCTCGGAAAGAATTCTATCCATCATTGATGTCGGTCCCAACATTGACGCCGGAGCAACGACAAAGCCTGGAGGCCCAGGCTCGGGCGCGCATCAACACTGGAATGGACGAACTCGCGAAAGCCGAGGCGGCCCTGCGCCATGCCATGGCCGCAGGAGACTCGTCGGGGGCCGATCGTTCGGCTCAAACCCTTCGGCAAAGCCTCGATCAAGTAAGCAGCGGCACGGCCACGCTTCGAGCATTGGCAGAAGGCAAACCGCCTCAACAGATCGCCCAGGCATGGTTTAAGACGCAGTTGAGTTTACCGGCTGTGGCTGTGGTTGAATCCAAGGAAGGGCCGCTGGGCCTCTCTTGGTACCATTGGACCATAATGGCCTTGGTGACCATCTTTGCCGTGGGCATGCTGGCCATTTATTTTCTTCGCGTTCGACGTGCGAACGCCCTGGTCGGGCGTCTTTCCAATGCGGCCGCTAAGACAATTGCCCCTGCTGCGACTTCGCCTATCGTTGGCCCTTCGCAATCGTCGGGTTCTGCGAAAGCTAGTAACGAAGCGATCGCCGCCCCGCCCCTTGGGGCTCCGATACAAGGCGTGCAGCAGAAACAGCAACAGTTAGATGTGCAAGCGCCGCCCGGCATCGCGACGACGAGCGGATTGTGGAAGGGCAGGCTCCGAGTCGCCGCGATCTTTCCTGAAACTCCAAATGTCAAAACGTTTCGGCTGAGAGATCCCCAAGGGGGACGCCTCCCGTTCAGCTTCCTGCCCGGGCAGTTTCTCACATACTCAGCCGAGATCGATGGCAAGCTCGTCAGGCGCTCCTACACGATTGCGTCATCTCCGAGCCAAAGCGTCTATGTCGAGACCACCATCAAGCGTGAAGATTTTGGCGTCTTTTCCGATTACATGCACGATAAGATCAAGGTCGGCGATCTATTGGACGTGACGGCACCATCCGGAGTTTTCACATTTGAGGGGTCCGAGGCTGAGAGCGTAGTTTTGATCGGCGGCGGCGTCGGAATTACGCCACTCATGGCCGCAATCCGTTATCTGACAGACACCACCTGGCCCGGCGATATCTATCTGGTGTATGGCGCCCGCACGAGCGCAGATTTCATTTTCCGCGACGAGCTCGAATATCTGCAGCGGCACCATGCCAACCTTCATATGGCTGCGACGATGACGCGCGCCGCAGGGACCTCATGGGTCGGCCCAGAGGGGCCAATTACCAAGGAGTTTCTGGCGCAGGTCGTGCCGAACATTGCGCAACGGCGTGTTCATCTCTGTGGCCCGCCCGGCATGATGGCTGCCATGAGAAAGTGTCTGGCCGACCTCGGTGTGCCGGACGCACAGATCAAGACCGAAGCGTTTGGGCCTGCGAGAGGCGCGGTGCCGCCTCCCGGCGTTACATTGGTCGCACCCATTCCATCATCCGCGGGGCGCGTCGGAGAAATGGCACCCGGCACGACCACGACCGAAAAGGCTGCAATCGGACCCGCAACTGCATCGATCCGGTTTGCGCGCTCGAACAAGACCGTCCCGCTCCCGCCAGATAAAACGGTCCTGGAGATTGCCGAGTCGGCAGGCGTGCCGATCGACTATGCGTGCCGTGTCGGGGTCTGCGGCACCTGCAAAACCAAGCTTCTGGAGGGCAAGGTGACCATGGAGGTCGAAGATGCGCTCACTCCCGAAGATAAGGCCGACAACATCATCCTAGCATGCCAGGCGAAATCGATCGGCAATCTCGTCGTCGAGGCGTGACATGGGCCAGATTGAGCGGCTGACCGTTGGGGCTATCCTGACGATCTTGCTTTTCCTGGTCCCGGCGTTTGTTCTGCATACGTCTCCGCGGTTTGCCGGCAGCCTTGCGGGCTTTGCGCTTGGAGTTGCCGCCGCGATCCTGATGCTCTTGCTGCTGGTCTACCCGCTGGTCAAATACAGTAGTCACCTCAGGACCTGGGCCACCAGGATTTTGCCACTCCGCGCGCTGCTCACGTTTCATGTCTACGCGGGAGTTTTCGGCGCCTTCCTTGCCATCCTGCACACTGGGCACAAGTATGAGAGTCCGCTCGGAATTGCCCTCGTAATCAGCATGCTGGCGGTGGTCGCGACAGGCTTTATTGGGCGCTACTATCTCCCTCTGACATCCACCGAACTGCGTGATGCACAAGCTCGGCTTGCGACATTGCGCTCCGCTTACGATCAGTGGACCGACGCTTTACTCAGCCTCGAAGGCAGTGGAGACGTCGCGACGCCCGTCAGCATATCGGTGGTGCAGGGCATTCCGCTCCGTCAGCTTGTCGGCGGTATTGCCGACCTCGAATACGCCATTGGTTCTCGCGAAGCCGTAAAGCGCATATTCATGCTTTGGATTGTCGCGCACGTCTTGGCAGCAATCCTGATGTATTTTCTCCTGACACTTCATGTAGCCGGCGAAATCTACTACGGATTGCGGTGGCTCGCGTGAAGAAGCTTGGCTTCTTTTATACAGCACTGATCAGCGTCGCCGCTGCGGCCGCCATCGCGGCAATAATTGGACTCTATCGTTCCGGATCGGCAACGGTTCCGGCATGGACCGGCTTATTTCAGCCGGGCCCGCTCTCGGTGAAACACGCTTTCCTGGCTGGCAAATGCGAGACGTGCCACACCCCGATGCGAGGCATTGAAGCAGTGACCTGTATCGCTTGCCACGCCACAGCCGCGGCCGAGCTCGGCAAACAGCCCACCGCCTTCCACGCGACCATTCAGGACTGCCGCGGCTGCCACGTCGAGCACGAAGGGGCGAACCGGCCGACCAAAATGGATCACGCAGCCATCGTGCGCATCGGCGGCCACCTCGCATCAGGATCCGCCAGCCATCCGAGCGTGTCACGCCGGATGGTGGAAGACATGGCGGCATTTCTTGGGATGCGAATGTCCCAATCTATCGAGAAAAGCGAGTTGGACTGCGCCACCTGTCATAGCAATCGCGATCCTCACCGCGAGCTGCTCGGGCGGAATTGTGCGGCATGTCACGAGACGACGAGTTGGCGCGTAACCGGATATCTGCATCCGTCGCCGACGTCACGCGATTGTGCCCAATGTCATCAGGCGCCGCCGAGCCATTACATGGGGCATTTCGAGATGGTGTCAAAAATGGTGGCTGGCCAGGAACATGCGCAAGTGAACCAATGCTTCCTGTGCCATCGAACCGATTCATTTAATGATATCAAAGGCGTTGGTTGGTACAAACATCACTGAAAACGAGCGACCGTTCTCCCGTCTGAGGTCGAGCAATGCTGGGAGACCCACCGTGAACCGGCCGCGGAGATCCGCAGTTCTCTGGCTTGGCCACTTTGAGTGGCCCCCCGAAAGCCGGATCAAGCCGCACAACACGCTGGCCGGCCGGAAACGCCACGCTACGGGCATCCGTGGCAACGGTTAATTCTCGCCTTGTTTGATCTGCCGCAAAGCCGCTGGACGGCCGATGATGTCTCTCATCTCGAACCCAGAGGACACCGACATGTTCAAGAAATCGCTTTTGGCCGCCATCGTGCTGCCGTTCATGATTGCGCCGGCTTTGGCGCAAAATAACAACGCCCACCACTACCAAGGTGGTCCGAAGACCTCTGTCCCGCACCACATGACTGACTGGCCGCAGTCGTCCCAGACGACCGGCACGGCGGATCAAAGCGGGCAGCATCACTACAATGGCGGGCCCAAGGCGGAGCATCACATCGGAAATCGGCCGGGTGTGGCAGGTGCGACGCCCACGCAGAAGCGGCGCGCACACCGGCACCAAGGTGGGTCGAAGTCCTAAGGCTGCCGTGGAGTTCTAACCGTCGCCGTCGCCTTCACCTTCAACCATGGAGAAAGCTATGAGGATCTACACCCGTCTCGCCCCAATCTTCGGCCTTGCGGCTATATTGTCCGTTGCAGCGGTTTCAACTGCTTCGGCGCAGGGCCAAGCGACGCCACCGGCTGCGCAGCAAGACCAGCAGTCGCCAGCGCAACCGCAGCAGCCCCAGCAGCAGCAACAGAGCACCGGCAGCATGCCCATGCAGGGCATGGAGCATGGTCGTGGAATGCAGCAGCAAGGAATGGAGCACGGCCGTGGCATGCAGGGCATGGGGCCGGGAATGATGGAAAAAGAGCAGCAGAAGAAATAGCTCGGCTGGCTAGGCAAAATGCAGCGAGCGCCCTCAGAAATCTCGATGCCCTTGGGCGTTAACCGCCTTCGGCCTGCGGCCGAAGGCGGTACCGTTGCTGATCCCCGGTTCAGCAGATGGCTGGCTTACGCGATCATGGGGATTTTTGTTTCGCTTATGCCGCTTGTTGCGAGCGTCGCCGAGCCTTGCGGGAGTTCGTGCTCTGCGGGGAACATTTCACTTGCGGTCGTCGCGCCAATACGAGGCCAGCCGGCAGAAACGATTTTCGGCGCGCAAGCGTCGAAATCGGTTGAACTCGCCGTGCGCGATCTCAACACCGCAGGCGGAATTCTCGGAAGGCAGATCGAGCTCCGTCTGGACGATGATGGGTGTGATCCGGCTTTGGCAACAGTGGCCGCTAATCGGCACGTCGACCGCGGCAAGCCAAGTGCCGTAATCGGACCAATCTGCCCGGCGTCCGCGCTGGCGGTCGCGCCTGTTTATGGCAACACAGAGATCCCCGAGTTCCTCCCCACAGCTTCGACAGAGATGCTCAGCACCGTGCGGTTGCCGAAAGGCGGAAACATCTTTTCTATGGTGCCGACAGATGAGCAGGAAGCCAGGGCGTTAGCTGATCACCTGGAGCGAGAGCACCCAAACCAGAAACTCGCGGTCGTATATGCAGATGCATTTTACAGAAATGGCATAGTCCCCGCTTTGAAACGTGCCCTGCCAGCCGAAATGCAGAAGTCGGCGCGATTCGAACCGCTTCTCGATATTTCGGGGCTCTATGAGCGTCTCGCCGATCAGTTGCAACGGCAACAGCCTGATGTGGTGTATCTGGCGCTGAATCATGACTCCATTTTGAAATTGCTTTCAAAAATGCGGCAGCGGCCAATCAGGGCGCGTTTGATTGGCGGGCATCATTTGCTGTCCTATAGCTTTTGGCTGAATGCGCAGAATCTGAGCGAAGGAATTCATGTCCTTGCACCAATCAGCTTGCCGACAACGCCGGAATTTTCCGATATCCTTGCTCGCGTTTCGCAAGCTGGCGCGACTCCGGATATGGTGGCGTTGAACAGTTATGCGTCCGTTCAGATCTGGGCCGATGCCGTACGTCGGACAGGAAGTGTCGAGCCCGCGAAGGTGGCCGCAGTGATCCGGCAGGGCGAGTTTGCAACGGCAGTTGGACCGGTCGCGTTTGACCAACAGGGCAATCGGCGCAACCTACACTATTCCTTTCTGACTTGGCGGTACGGCAGGCCAAGGTTTGTGGACCGGCGCCCTTGGGTTGTTCGCTGAAAGGTCCGTTAGCGTATCTTTGGCCCGCAGAGCAGCCGACATCCGAGCATAAAACATCAAATTGACGGCTTTTGGTGGGAGAGTTAACCTTCATCCTGTGACGACGTTGAGCTCGGCCCGTCTTTAGCGCGAGCGTTGCAATGACGGGCGCAACAATACTATGCGGCAAGACCGCTTTTGGGTTTTGCGCACTGGCCTGCGAACCCGAGGGGAAATACGCATGGGCAGCGTTGGCACCACCCGGTCGGTATATGACGATCTCAGACGGCAGGGCGTCTCGCGCCGAAGTTTCCTGAATTATTGCTCCTATATGGCGTCCTTGTTGGCACTGCCTCCAAGCGCCGCATCCGCTATCGCGCAGACGCTGACAACCACGACCCGGCCGAGCATCATCTGGGTTTCTGTCCAAGAGTGTACAGGATGCAGTGAATCCATTCTGCGCTCGTTCTAGCCGACCTTGGAAGCCTTGATCTTCGATCAACTTTCGCTCGACTACCACCACGTGCTGCAGGCTGCAGCCGGTACTGCGGCGGAAACCGCACGCGACGACGCAATCAAACGAAACTACGGCAAGTACGTTCTGATCGTCGACGGCGGCATTCCGCTTGGCCAAGGCGGGGCTTTGTCGACCACCGGCGGCAAGAGTGGATTGGAGATCGTCCGTAACGCCGCCCGCGGGGCTGCGTTGATTGTCGCCGTCGGCACCTGCGCCACGTTCGGCGGCATTCCGGCCGCTGCGCCAAACCCGACAGAAGCCGGCGGAACCCTCGATGCATTGCGAGAACTGATTTCCAAGGGCGAGGTCAAGGCGCCGGTCGTCAATGTGCCGGGTTGCCCACCGGTGCCGGAGGTGATGACCGGCGTCATCGTCTACTTCCTCACCTACGGCAAGGTGCCCCCGCTCGACGACCTCCAGCGGCCGATACCGTTCTTCGGCCGGACCGTGCACGACGACTGCCCGCGCCGGCCGTTCTACGATCAGGGCCTCTACGCCCAGAGCTTCGACGACGAAGGCGCCCGGAAAGGCTACTGCCTCAAGGACCTGGGTTGCAAAGGCCCAACGACCTTCAATGCCTGCACCACGGTGAAGTGGAATCAGAAGACCAGCTTCCCGATGTATTCGGGCCACGGCTGCCTTGGTTGCGCACAACCGAAGTTCTGGGATCGCGAGGGAGGGTTCTATGGCAAACTCTTCTGAGCAAGTGGCGCAAGCTCGTCAGCCGGATAAGCCTGCGGCGCCGACCAGGAGCGGTACCCGTCGGGTGGTTGTCGATCCTGTGACGCGGATCGAAGGTCATCTTCGCATCGAAACGGACGTTGACGAGAATGGCGTCATCACGCGTGCCTCAAGCTCCGGCACGATGGTGAGGGGCATCGAGATCATCCTGAAGGGCCGCGACCCCAGGGACGCTTGGGCCTTCACCCAACGCTTCTGCGGCGTCTGCACGGTTGTGCACAGCATCGCTTCGGTTCGCGCCGTTGAATATGCCCTCGGCTACCTGATCCCGCAGAACGCCCAGCACATCCGCAACCTGATGATCGCCGCACAGTACGTGCACGATCACGTCATGCATTTCTATCATCTGCATGCCTTGGACTGGGTGGACGTTGTCTCGGCGCTGCAGGCCGATCCAGCGGCGACCGCAAAGCTGCAGACTTCGCTCAGCACATGGCCCAACAACTCGGCGGATTATTTCCGCGGCGTCCAGCAGAAGTTGAAAGGCTTCGTCGAGGCCGGCCAGCTCGGCATCTTTGCCAACGGCTACTGGGGTCATCCGGCCTACAAGCTGCCGCCCGAGGTCAACCTGTTGGCGGTCGCTCACTATCTCGAAGCACTGGCTTGGCAACGCGACGTCGTGAAGATTCATGCCATCTTTGGCGGCAAGAATCCGCACCCGAACTTCGTCGTCGGTGGCGCGCCATGCGCGATCAGCGAAACGGCGCACGCGACGGCGGTGACGCCCGATAACCTCCGTCTGGTTGGCGACGTGATCCGGAAGATGAGGACCTTCGTCGATCAAGTGTATCTTCCCGATACGCTCGCGATTGCCGGCTATTACAAGGACTGGACCAGTCGCGGCGAGGGGCTCGGCAACTTCCTGACGTTCGGCGAATTTCCGCAAGGCGTCGGTTCTGCGGAACGGACCTCGTTTCGGATTCCCGCCGGTGCCATCCTGAACCGCGATCTGTCGAAGGTATATCCGATCAATTTCGAGGATCCGAGCGAGATTCAGGAATTCGTCGCACACTCCTGGTATGACTACCGTGCCGGCAAGCAAGCCGGTCTGCACCCCTATGACGGCGAGACTACGCTTCATTACACCGGCCCGAAGCCGCCATACGAACAGCTCGACGTCGATCAATCGTATTCTTGGATCAAGTCGCCACGCTGGAAGGGCAACCCGATGGAGGTTGGACCACTGGCCCGCGTGCTCATCCTGTACGCCGGCGGCGACCAAACGACCCGCGGGTTGGTCGATCACGCGCTCGGCCGGTTGGATTTGCCGGTATCGGCCCTATTCTCGACCATCGGCCGTGTGGCGGCGCGGATGCTGGAGACGAAACTGATTGCCGATGAGATGAGCGGCATGCACGATCGATTGATGTCCAACATCGCCGGCGGCGATCTTGAGACCTTCAACGACATCTTGTTCGACCCGGCGACCTGGCCGAAGCGGGCACGCGGAGTGGGCATGATGGAAGCGCCCCGCGGCGCGCTCGCTCATTGGGTGACGATCGAAGACCGTCGCATCGCCAATTATCAGGCCGTCGTGCCGAGCACCTGGAACGCCGGGCCACGCGACGCCGCCGGGCGCGAAGGGCCCTACGAGGCAGCGTTGCGCGGCCACCAGCTCTATGACGTGACGAAGCCGCTGGAAATCCTCCGCACCGTCCACAGTTTCGATCCATGCCTTGCCTGCGCCGTCCACGTGATCGATCCGCATGGCGAAGAATTGGTCCGAGTGAAGGTTCAGTGATGCTTGAATTGGCCAAGACAAATCCAATTCGCCCGTTCATACGCCCACTTCATAGGGGAGGCACGGCAGCGCGTGGAAGATTGGCCAGCCTTCGCACAATTCTGCTGGGCGGCCTACTCCTCATCGCGGCTGCCCCATCGGCGATGGCGCGTCCTGGTCCAGGTTACGGCGACCTGATCGACCGATACTGCATCGAGCGTGGACGTCTGCGGGTGGGGGCCCATCAGGGTCATTGCGCTGCCTGCCACCACCAAGGCACCTTCGATAGCGCGCCGGAACACCGGATCGAACCGAATTGGACCGAATTCGAGCGCGGCCGCGATACCGGCGCGTTCGACTTCTTTTGTCCTCCAATCCGAGTCCCGGCGGCCGCGTCGCCAGCGCCGCAGCCACCAGTCGGGAGGGGGGCAGCAATTTCGCCGCCCTCTCCTCCTAGTCCGATGGGAAGACCGCCCGCGACCCCGGCCAATCCTCAATCGCCGCAGGCGCAGGCAACTCAGCCCGCGCCTGCCGGACCACCCCAGACCAAAGCCGCGCCGGCGACGCCGACCGGGACCTTTGAAATGACCGGACAGTTGGCTTCCTTGCACAACACGGTCCGAATACAGCCTCCGCAGGAGCCGGCTTGGCGAGAGCTCGTGGACGCGGTCGCGGCAGCAGCGCAGCGGGAGCCAACCGTTACGACCGGTGCTGCGACGGATCGGATCAAAGCGCGAGAACGCGAGCTGTCGGAGCGCATCGTCGCACTCCGAGCGCTGGACCTGGCGTTGTCCCGTCTGGCCGCGCAGCTCGACGAGCCGCAACGGCGCTCCCTGTCTGATGGTCTTACACCGCTGCTCGATGCCATCCGGTAACTCGGTCTAATCTTGGTAGCCACATCATGTGCCTCGCCATCCCGATGCAAATCGACGCAATGGACGGCTATCTGGCGCGCTGCTCGACCAAGGGCGTTTCGCGCGACGTCAGTCTATTCCTCCTGCAAGATCGCCCCGTAAATGTTGGCGACCACGTGCTGGTGCATCTCGGCTACGCTATTCAAGTCCTCGATGCCGCGGAAGCTCAGCGCTACTGGGAAACGTTCGATGAGGTATTGGCCGCTACGGAGGAGCGAGCCGATGCATGAATTGTCCGTATGCTTGGCCATGCTCGACGAGGTCGCACGGATCGCGCACCTCGCAGACGCCCACGCCGTACGTTCCGTGACCGTACGCGTCGGGCCGTTGTCCGGCGTGGAGGCGGGCCTGCTCGCGCGGGTCTTCGAAGTGGCCCGCCGCCGGACGATCGCCGAAGACGCCAAACTGATCTTCGATGTCGCCCGCGTTCGGGTGCGGTGTATGAGTTGCGCCGGAGAAAATGAAGCAGCGCCGAACCGGCTCTTGTGCGCGCGTTGCGGTAGCTATCGGACCCGTGTCGTCGAAGGTGACGAATTGACGCTTTCTGCCGTTGAGATGGACATCCCGGGCGTCGAAGCTTCCGTGGCCGACGACAAATCGGTGATTCAGGTTTTGAACTAGCCAGTCAGACCGAGCTCTAACGCAGGAGTCCCCAACATGTGCAACGACTGCGGCTGCGGCGTCCCGGATCAGCATCGAGTGCACAGCACAAGCGGACCCCGAATCGACGCTACACTTCGCCAGCGCGCCCCTTCGGTCATTCAAATGGTCGGTGATTTGCTTTCCGCCAACAACAACGACGCCCGGCACAACAGGGAACATTTTGAGCAGCATCAGGTGCTGGCGATCAATCTGATGTCGTCACCAGGGGCCGGCAAAACGGCGCTGCTCGAAGCAACAATCGACCTTATCGGTTCCGAATTGGCCATCGGCGTAATCGAAGGCGATCTCGAAACGGAAAACGACGCCAACCGGATTCGGGCCAAAGGCGTACCTGCGGTCCAGATCACCACGGGCAACGCCTGTCATCTCGATGCCGTGATGGTACACGACGCTCTGCATCATCTCGATCTCGACAAGCTCGATGTGGTGTTCATCGAAAACGTCGGCAATCTGGTATGTCCGGCGGCCTTTGATCTCGGCCAGCATTTCAATGTCGCGCTGCTGTCCGTGACCGAAGGAGACGACAAGCCCGCGAAGTACCCGGTCATGTTCCGGAGCAGCGATTTGGTCATCGTGACCAAGACGGATCTCCTGCCCCATCTCGACGATTTCAGCCTGCAAAGAGCGGAGGCGGCCCTTCGATCGTCGGGATTTGGCGGACCGCTTTTGGAAACAACGGTAAGGCAGCCGGACGGCCTCGCCGGATGGACCGGATGGCTGCGACAGACGGCATTGGCGCGTCGACAGCCGCGTAAGCCTTTGTCACGTCCTGCCGAACACCAACATCGACATCCAGCGACTGCAGCCGGGCAAACGCCGTGACGTCACCGGCACGAGCGTGGCTCGACCGCATTCGCGATATCCCGCTGACGCAGCCGGTAAGCATTCTCAACGTGTGCGGCGGACATGAGCGCACGCTCGCGGCCGCAGGCTTGCGCAAGCTGATGCCTCCTACCGTCAACCTCATCCCGGGGCCGGGATGCCCAGTGTGCGTCTGTCCGGAAGAGGACGTCTTCGAAGCCATTCGGATCGCGATGTCGGAGCCTGTGGTCCTGGTTGCCTTTGGCGACATGCTGCGAGTACCGGTCAACGTCCCAAAGAATCAGCCAAGATCCCTTGAACAGGCTAAAGCCCATGGCGCCGACGTACGGCCCATCGCAAGCCCAATGGAAGCTGCAGCTATTGCTCGGAACCATCCAAGCCGATCGGTCGTATTCTTTGTCGCGGGTTTCGAGACCACGCTTGCTCCCGTCGCGGCCCTCATCAAACAGGGGCTGCCCAAGAATCTTCTTCTGCTTGTCGCGGGGCGGCTCACCTGGCCTGCGGTCGCGATGCTGCTTCAATCTGAGCGGCCCGGTTTCAATGCCCTGATTGCGCCGGGTCATGTGGCCACAGTCATGGGTCCGGAAGAGTGGGAATTCGTAGTCCGCGACCACCATATGCCGGCCGCGATCGGCGGGTTCACCTCGGAAAGTCTGTTGGCTGCGACATATTCGACGCTGCGCCAGATCGTCGACGGGCGGGCCTTCCTCGATAATTGCTATGGCGAAAGCGTTCGGCCGGGCGGCAATCCGACGGCACGGCGGTGCATCGCCGAAACCATGCAGGTCGTCGATGCCGAATGGCGCGGCATCGGAACGATTTCAAAATCGGGATTTCAGTTGCGTCCGGAATATGCCGCTCACGATGCGCGGTTGCAGTTTCCAGCGGGTGCGGATGAAGCGCGGCCCCGGCGTGGTGAGATGCCGCCCGGCTGCGATTGCGCACGCGTCATCCTTGGTAAAGTGCTGCCCACCGATTGTCGGCTGTATGGCAGCGCCTGCACGCCGGATACGGCGATCGGACCCTGCATGGTTTCGGATGAAGGCGCGTGTCACGTGTGGTGGAGCGCCGGGCATAGGTCGAACGCTCGATCCCGGGCGACGACGTCCGGGTCAGGCCGCATAGCGGCGCGGACATAGCAGGGCGAGGCTCGCGGCATGCACTGGGAGCAGGCCACGCCAAGGGTCACAGGGGCGATGCCACAAACATCGCCCTGTGGCCGTTAGCCAAGGATGACCGCCATTGCCGCCAATACTGCACTGCCAAATCGGGTCTTTCGCCAGCCAGAAACCGCCGGCTGGAAACCGATTAAGGCAAAGGGCAGCATCAACAAGGGCTCGATAGTGAGCTAAACAACGCTGCGGCCAAACGTCATTTTGTCTTTTCGATCTTGGTGACCGTGAGCTCACCGTTAACACGGTCGGCATCGAACTTGACCTTGTCGCCGGCCTTGACCTGTTTCAGCATTGTCGGGTCTTGAATGCGAAACACCATCGTCATTCCTTCATCCATATCGAGCTTCTTGATCGGACCATGCCGGAGCGTGATCTTGCCGGCCGACTCATCGATTTTTGTTACCGTACCGTCGATTAACCCGGACTGTGCAGTGGCTGCAAACGGGATCGCTCCAAGACCGAGCGCGATGACAGTGGCTATGAGAGTGACTTTCCGCATGACCTTCCTTCTCCTTATTGATTTCTTCTATAGCGATTCCGCTTTCTCTTTCATTTCACTACGATGGTGCCTGTCATGCCGGCTTCCCGGTGTCCTGCGATAAGGCACCCATATTCAAACTTGCCAGCCTTCGTGAACTTCCAAACGATCTCGGCCCCCTTCTTTGGCTCGACGCTTTTGCCGTTCGGGTCGTCGTGCTCCATGTCGGGATTTTTCTTCATTACTTCGGCGTGCTTTAGGTTTTCTTCTGTCGACGCGAGAATGAATTCGTGAGCTAGTTCACCATCATTGCGAATGACGAACCTGATTTGCTCTCCGCGACGAACTTCCACGAGCTCAGGCACGTACATCATTTTTCCATCGCCTTCCCGCATGGTGATTTGTACCGCACGGGCCGGCTTCTTCGGGTCGCCGGGCTCCCCGGCCGAGAAGTGCGCTCCATCGTGACTGTAACTTGGCGTCGGCAACGTTGCGGCCGTAAACGCGAAGAGGGATGCAATCAGAAGCAATCTCATGATGTGGCTCCTTCAATGATGGCCTTGATGAGTACTGGGTTTGACGACGGTTAGATCGATACCGGGCGAAACAGTTGGCGCAGACGTTGCCCGCTGCGCAGGCGGGCTCGCCGCGCCTTCCACTTCGTAAGCGACGGTACCTTGAGGATGCTGGTACCAACCAGGGTCTTTGTAGTCGTTCGCAGCAAGGCCTTCACGGACTTTGACGACCGAGAACATGCCGCCCATTTCCAATGGACCGAACTGGGCAAAGCCAGTCATCATTGGTAGCGTATTTTCGGGCACGGCGGGGTTCTCACGACTTGGCTGGCAAAGCTGTATCCTGGAACGCATTTTACCGTTGTGGATTGGGAGTGGTCGCGGAAACTTAATGCCTCGGTCAACGGCGACACGTTTGAAGCGCTCAGCTGCGACAACTACCAAATCACTTGCAGAGGTGCTGCCTTCGATAAGGTGGTCTTATCCTGGGCGCTCCATTTGCTGCAGGACAAGCACAAAATTCAACTTCTACATGAAATGCGGAGAGTTCTGCGTCGTGGAGGTACGCTGTACGTAGTCGATTACGACCGGCCTGAAAGTATGCTGGAACGAGCCGGCTTGGCATACGCCAGCCGGCAATATGGTTACGAGGCTGTAAGAGCACATCTTGACGGAACGTGGATGGATACAATTCGGCTGGCGAATTTCGCCGATGTGCGTCGAATGTCTTCCAGTCATGAAATCACCGCGAACGTCGCGGTGCTCCGTGCCCGTCGGAGCTTGTGAGAACATGCTTGGTGCGTTCCCAGGATGAGAGGCGCAAGAGAGTCCAGAGCTAAGCGAGGACGAGACGGAGGACATGCCGGCAGAAAAGGCGCCCGCACTTCCGCCCATAGCTAAAAGCTACCGGAACGCGTCATTTAGCGGCCGGCTGGGTGGAGCCCGCCCCTGACATTGGCGCAAGCCCAAGCACCATCTTACGCTGGTCGGCAGTCAGCACCTTTGCGGCATCCCCCACCGCGCGAATGAACGCAAGCCGCGTGTCAGACTTCAGCTTTTCGATTTCGCGCAGTTTCGTTTCAATTGCCGTCGCATCGGGCTGGTCGGCCGCCGTAATCATCCAGAACGCTTGCTCGGCTTCATCGATTTTTCGCTGGGCCGCCGACTGTTCGCTTAGGGCACGCTGCTTGACCGTATTCAAGGCGGTCGTCTGCTCCACAGTGAAATTCAACTTGTTGGCGTAGTCGAGAAACAAGCCTGTTGCGCCGACATGATAGAGGTGCGACGCCCCCGAGAAACCGGGAAGCGCCGACGGCATCGCCATCGGCGTGCCGGCTCCTGGGGCCATGCCCATCATCCCCATCTCACCCATGCAGCAGCCCATTCCGCCCGTGGAGCCTCCCGTTCCGCCGCCCATAGAACCCATCTCGGGCCGACGCATGCCACCGGACATGCCGTCCATTCCGCCCATGCGGCCGGAGCTCATACCGCTGCCCTGGTTCATACCTCCGCCCTGGCCCATGCCACCGCCTTGGCCCATCATGTCATCCATCATGGCCAACTGTCGGAAGTGAGCGGCAGCTTCCGGAGCCGCCCAAGCCACGCGCCCCTCGGGCACGAACACGGAAAGAAGAACAGCGGCGCCCAGCAAGACGGGAGGCGGCCTGAGCATAGCATTGATCATGTCATTCTCCGTCCAAGTTTGTTTGTTCACCACAGAAGCCGTACACCGGCGACAAAATACACCTTTGAGACATCTTTCTGTTCGAGCTTGGCTATGGTCGCCGTCTCACCGACCTTGCGATCCCACGCAACGCCGACGTAGGGGGCAAAATTGCGAACAATCTCGTAGCGAAGCCGTCCGCCGAGCTCGAAGTCCGTAATACCGGAACCCAGGCTCAGTTCTTCGACGCGTTGAGCTTGAACGCGAACGTCGATTCGGGGCTGAAAGACCAGACGATTGGTGATCAGAAGATCGTGGAACGCCGTGAAACTGCCGGAAAGGTCGCCCTTTTCGCTAATATAGGCGTCGGCATCGATTTCGATAAACCCAGGGGCTAGTCCCTCCACACCAATAACCGCATAGGTTCGCGACGGCTTCGGCGAAAAATCGTGGCGAACGCCGAGCTGCAAATCGAAATAGTAGCTAATCAGCCGCGAATAGAGCACTTGGATTTGCGCTTCGTCGAACTTCTTGGCGCGGCCGTCGTAGAATCCCTCAGATTTGAAGAACAGCTTGTCGTAGTCAGTCCCGACATAGGCTTCCATAGGTGCCGTCGCGGGGTTGGTTGGAAATGAGGGTGGCGTAGTCTCCGAGATGTTCAACCTCGAATCATCCGGCGTTG